>NZ_AUWQ01000027.1 GCF_000455205.1 Mycobacterium sp. UM_CSW
CGCGGTCGCCAGGCGCTGCGCGTGATGCGTTCCAACGCAGTTGCTTTGGAGAAGCGGTGGGAACAGCTGCTGGGTCCCGAGCGGCTGGGCGAATTGCGCGACACCCTGCAGACGTTGCTCGCCAGCGAGGCCGACGCGGCGCGCGACTGACACGGCGTAAGTTCGACGCAAGACAATGACAGGAGTCCGCCGTGCCCATCTTCATGGTCGAGCGCAACTTTGCCGAGGACATGGAACCGAGCTTGGAGGTCGCCGACGGCATCAACCGGATCAACGACCTCGAGGGCGTTCGCTGGATGTACTCGTTCCTGTCGGCGGACAAGCGCAAGACCTACTGCCTTTACGAGGCACCCTCACCCGAGGCCATCAGGACGGCGGCCGCGAGGGCTGGCCTGCCCGCCGACGTGATCGTCGAGGTCCGCGATCGCGTCATGCCCGACGGCAAGCTCTCCGATATCTGAGGGTCGTCACCCGAGCAGCTCGTGGTCGGCGGCGTACATTGCCGCCTGGGTGCGGTTCGCGGCGCCCGTTTTGATCAGGATGTTGCGCACGTGGTTGGCGGCCGTGTTGGTGCTGATGTAGAGGCGTTCGCCGATCGCCCGATTGCTCAGCCCCTCGGCCAGCAGCCGCAATACCTCGACCTCCCGGTCCGTCAAGCCGTCCGGGCCCGTCACCAGCACCGCATCCACCAGTTCGACGACGCGGTTCTGACCGATCGGCGTGGCGATCGCGCGTGCCTCGTCGGCAAGGCGCCGGGCTTCCTCCGTGCGCCCGCGTGACGCCGCGAACAACGCGTGCCGGGCCAGCGTCTCGGCGATGTGAACCACCGAGCCCATCCGGCGGTCCATCTCGAGCGCCGCGGCGAAATGCCGCTCGGCCGCCGCGGTGTCGCCGTCGAGTGCCGCGATCCGGGCGAGGTAACGGTCGGCGCTGCCGAACAATGCGACGAACTGGCCGGCGACAAGGTTCTTGCCGGCATAGCGCCCCATGTACGGACGCAGCGAATGCAGAGCCTCGCGGTTGCCGAGCTCCAGCGCCGCCTCGACCATGAACGCCAGCTCCATCGGCCACTGCGCCTCGTCGGTGCGATCGCCGAGTTTGCGGTTGAGCAGATGGTTGAGGGCTCGGGTCATGCCCGCTTCGCAGTTCAGCTCGGTGTACAGCGCAAGCAGCCCGGGCACCCAACGTCCGGCGAATGTCTCGCTGCCGTCGATGAACCCGGCGAATCGCTTCAGGTCCGAAGTCTCCCGGCGGATCATGAACATCTGGACGCCGTTGGAACCCGCGGTATCGTCCGCGTCGAACAAATCGCCTGCGCGCAAAGCGATGTCGGCCCACCGTTCGGCGCCGGTGAAGTCGCCGCGCAGATAGGCCAGCGCCTGCTCGACGCACGCACCGACGAACCCGAAGACCGGTTGCCCGATGGCTTTTCCTGCGCGGCGCATGTCCGCGGTCGACGCGGCCAGGTCGTCGGGTCGGCCGGCCAGGTAACTGACCATGGCGCGAAAGTGCGAGGACGCCCCGAGCACCTCGTAGTCGCGGCGCTCCAGCGCCATGCGGGATACCTCGGCCGATCGCTCCGCCTGGGCTTCGCACAGCTCCGGGGTGAGCCCGTGCCACAGGCTCGTCTTGAGCGTGTGCATCAGCACCGTCTGATCACCCGTGGCCCGCGCGCGGTCGATGGCGTGGCTGCCGACCTCGCGCGCTCGCGCCGCCTCCCCGGCGAAGGCCAGCGCGCGCCCAAAGCTGCCGAGTGCCTGCAGGTAGCGCAGGTCGTCGGTCTCCAGCCCGCAGGATTCCAGCGCCGACGCGAGCAGGTCGGCGGCCGTCGAATCCGACTGTCCGCGACGCCAATTCGCTTCTTCGTAGCCGACGGCCGCCCCCAGCCGGATGAGCGGATCGTCCATCGCGCTCAGGCGTTCATAAATCGCTCGCGACCGCGCGAAATCGCCGGCGCGCACGTGGTTGGCGGCCGCATCGAGGTCCAGCCGCGCTCGATCGGTGCGGCTCAGCTCCGGCAGCGACGCCGCCCGCTCGAACCACCTCGCGGCGTCCTCGTAGGCCAGGCTTTGTTCGGCCATCCGGGCCGCCTGGTGGGCGTACCGCAGCGCCTGCTCGTGGTAGCCGAGCACGTGGGCCCGTAGGTAGTGGTTTGCCAACCGGGGAATGAGCGACGGGTCTGCCCGGCCCTCGAGCGCTTCGGCCGCCCGCGCGTGCATGATCCGCAGCCGGGACGCCGCCATTCCGCCGACCACGGCCTCGCGGGTGAGGGCGTGCACGAACGCGAACTCGCCGTCGGAGTCGCGAACCGGCCGGATCAGGCCGACCCCCTCGGCCGAATCGACCGCCGCCAGCGTCGCGGCGAGATCGGTTTCGCTGGCGGCGATCAGCGCGGGCAGGTCGAACGTCTCGCCGAGCACCGCCGCCTGTTCGATGACGGCCCGGACACCGGCGCCCAACCCGCTGAGCCGGCGGGCAATGGCGTCCCCGATCGACGCCGGCACGGTCTGCTGCACACCGAGTGTGGCCAGCCCACCCCGGGCTTCAAGGTCGCCGACCAGCTCGGTCAGGAAGAACGGATTGCCACCGGTCTTGTCGCGCAGCAAGGCGGCGGCCGTGCGCGCCGACGCGGGAGCCAGCTGCTGGGTCCGCCTGACGAACTCGGCGATCGCCTCGGTGTCCAGCCCAGCGAGATCCAGGCGCCGCACCCCGTCGAAGCGGTGCAGCTCGGCCAGCCGGGTGGTGAGCTCGTCGGAACGGTCCGGTTCGGTCGACCGGAAGGTGGCGACCACCAGCATTCGGACGTCGGCGCAGCCGATCACGACGCGTTCGAGCATCACGAGCGTGGGCAGCTGCGCCCAATGCAGGTCATCGAGGATCAACGCGATCGGACGGTCGGCGGCCAGGCGCCGCAGGAAACCCGTCAGGGCGTCGAAAAGTGCCTGCCTGGGCGCCCCGACCTCGTCTGCCGGGCCGATGTCGGGCAAATGCCGATCCACCTGGGTGGACAGCCGGCGCAGTTGCGCTCCGGCGTCGGCCAGGGTGGGGGCCAGCGAACCTGGCGGGGCCGCGAGCAGCAGCCGGTCCAGCGCCTCGGCGAACGGCGCGTACGGCACGTCCGCGTCGGCCGTCGAGCTCCCGACGAGCACCGGGACGCCGTGGTCGGCCAGCGTTCCGGCCACCTCGGCCGCCAGGCGGGTCTTGCCCGCCCCGGGTTCACCGCCGATGAATACCGCCTGGCGGGTGCCGCCTTCGACGCGTTCCCACGCCTGCTCGAACGCGGCAAGCTCCGCCGCGCGGCCGACGAGCGGGCCGCGCCGACGCGCCAGCAATTCCGCCGGAAGGGGTGGTGGCACCCACTGGGCCATGGAATCAAGGTAACCGCGCCGATTTGGCCGGTCGATAGTCAGATCTGACTATCGTTGGAGGCCTGGCAAATGCTTCGTTGTGGTCATGACGCGGGGCCTCGCCGCCTCGTAGCGTCGCGGCATCAAACCTGCGAGGCAACCAGAGGAGGTGCGGGCGATGAGCGTGACAACCGCAACCGACGAACTACGCGGCCGGTTCGGGGCACAGGTGATCCTGCCCCACGACGCCGGATACGACGAGGCCCGTGCGCTGCACAACGCGATGATCGACAAGCGGCCCGCCGTGATCGTGCGCTGCGGAACCACCGGCGACATCGTCGGCGCCCTCGAGTTCGCCAGGGCATCGAACCTGGAGGTCGCCGTCCGCGGGGGCGGCCACAACGGACCCGGCTTCGGTTGCGTCGAGGGCGGTCTCGTCATCGACCTATCGCCGATGAACCGCGTCCACGTGGACCCCGACCGGCGGACCGCCCGCGTCCAGGGCGGGGCGACGTGGGCGCAGGTGGACGCCGCGACCTACGCACACGGCCTGGCGACGCCGTCGGGCATCATCTCGAGCACCGGCGTCGGTGGGCTGACCCTGGGCGGCGGCCACGGCTACCTGACCCGCAAGTACGGCCTGACCATCGACAACCTGCTCGAGGCCGAGGTCGTGCTGGCCGACGGCCGGGTGGTGACGGCCTCCGAATCCGAGCACCCCGACCTGTTCTGGGCGCTGCGCGGTGGCGGCGGAAACTTCGGCGTGGTCAGCTCGTTCACGTGCCGCCTGCACCGGGAGCACACCGTGCTGTGCGGCCCCACGGCGTGGCCCGCATCGGCGACCGCCGACATCCTCAGCTGGTACCGGGACTTCCTGCCTGCCCAGGACGAGGACCTCTACGGCTTCTTCGCGACCATGACCGTCCCGCCGGCGCCGCCGTTCCCCGAGGCGTTCCACCTGCAGAAGGCGTGCGCGGTGATCTGGTGCTACACCGGCGATCCCAGCGGGGCCGACGAGGCGTTCGCGCCGGTCCGCCAGATGCGGCCAGCCTTCGAGGGCCTCATGGCGGCACCCTATCCCGCGCTGAACTCCACCTTCGATGCACTGTATCCCAAAGGGCTGCAATGGTATTGGCGCGGCGACTTCATCCGCACGATCCCCGACGCCGCCGTCGCGGCCCATGCGCGCTTCACCGAGGAGCTGCCGACGATGCACTCCACGATGCACCTCTACCCGATCGACGGTGCGGTGCACCGGGTCGGCCAGACCGACACCCCCTGGGCCTATCGCGATGTGAACTTCTCTCAGGTCATCGCGGGCGTCGACCCCGATCCGGCCAACGCCGGGGCGTTGAAGCGCTGGACGAAGGAGTACTGGGAAGCCATCCACCCGTACTCGGCCGGCGGCGCCTACGTCAACTTCATGATGGACGAGGGCCAGGACCGGGTCCGCGCCACCTACGGCCCGAATTACCAGCGGCTCAGCGAGATCAAGGCCGTATACGATCCGGCCAACGTGTTCCACATCAACCAGAACATCCTTCCGGCCGGGTCGCCTGGCACCGCTTAGGCGTCGAACCGGCGAAACAGGCGCGGGCGGGGGTCGGCGTCCATAATCATCGGGTGATGGAAGATCCCCATATCTACCGCCGCCTCGCGCTGCTCGAACAGCAGGTGCGCCTGCTGTCGGATCGGCTCGGGGTTCCGTGCCCGACGTTCGGCAGCGACGTGGGCGCCACATCGGGTGTGCTCGAAAACGGTGTGCCCTCGGAAGTCGTCGCCCTGGCCCGCTCCGGGAACGCCATTGCCGCGATCAAGCTGTATCGCGAGCTGACCGGCGCGGGGTTGCGCGAGGCGAAAGACATCGTCGACAACCTGTAGGTCGGCTACTGCCGGCGAAAAGCACCGTTCATCCGCCGCTTGAAGGCGCGATCGAAACGCCGATAGCCGCGGCGCAAGTCCTGGCCCGGCCAGTCGTCGCCCGCGAGTTCGACCGGCAGCAGCGGGTCGAGCTGAAGATGGCGCACCACGGCGATCGACAGCGCGAACTCGTAGGTGAAGCTTTCGGTCGAATCGTCACGCGTGTCGGCGTCGAGCGCGGCATCCATGGCCTCGATGAGCGCCCGCGCGTTGGCGGCCCATTCGTCGAGGGAAAACAGCGCTCGCACGTGCGCTGCCGTGATGTCGGTGGCGGCGCCGTGAAAGCGGGTGCACTGCTGGTCCAGGACGGCCGTGAGGGCCGGAAACCGTTGCGGATCAAGGTTGTCCGGGCGGATCCAGACGCCCTCCCGCAGCTCGGCCAGGTGCAGGGCCGTCGCGGCCTTTCTCAGCTCCAGGCGATCGGTCGCCGATCTGCGCTCCAGCGCGACGATCGCGAGTTCCCACGTCCCGTCCCATCGGTGGGCGGCCGTGTCGTCGAGCCTTGCCGCCTCGTCGACGCGCTGGCGGCGATCCGACAGCCGGCCCGCGAGTGCGTAACTGCCGTCGTCGGCGGTCAGTTCACCCGCGGACACCATCCGCCACAGGCAGGTGCGGGCCGCGCCGGGGCTGATGCCGAACAGCGAGGCAACCGCCACCAGTTCCGCCACCGTTAGGCGGCCGCGGTCGGACCCCAGCAGCGCGGACGCCAGCACCGAGCGCGCGCTCAGCGGCCGGCTATCGACCAGGTCGCTCGCTCGGGATCGGGGCAGGGCGGGCACGGCTGACAACGGTATCACCAAATCATTGACGCGTGACGACGATGGTGTGATACTGACACGCATGAGCTTGCCGACCAAGTCGGTGCTCGCCGACGATGTGGAGATCGTCCGGCGCGTTCTCGCCCATATTGACGCCGGTACCACCGACGAGGGTGACGCCTGGCGCGAGCCGGTCGAAAACTATTTGAGCCCAAGCCGATTCGCCGAGGAACTGCGGTTGCTCCGCGCGATGCCGAGCGTCTTCGTTCCGTCGGCGACGATCCCCAATCCAGGCGACCACGTCGAGCGGAACGCATTCGGCGTGCCCCTGTTCGCGGTGCGCGGGCGCGACCGCCGGGCGCGGGTATTCCGCAACGCGTGCCGGCACCGCGGTTTCGCGCTCGTCGAGGGGGCCGGCTGCGCGCAAGCGTTCGTGTGCCGCTACCACGGCTGGACATATCGGCTGGATGGCTCGCTCTCGCATGTGCCGCACGCCGAGGCTTTCCCCGGTCTCGACATGGCGACCCGTGGTTTGGTCGAGGTGCCCAGCCACGAGGTGGACGGTCTCATCGTCATCGGCGCGCTCGACTCCTCGGGCGCGGGCCCGGGACACGATGTCGAAGATGCGATGGCCTGGCTCACGGACGGGAATCCGTGGCGTGACAAAGTTTTGCCATTTGAACGGCTGGTCTACGTGGAATCGACCCCGCGAGAGATGAACTGGAAGGTGCTTGCCGAGCAGTTTCTGGAGGGTTATCACATCCGATCGACGCACAAGAACACCTTCTATCCTTTGCAATACGATGATCTCAACGTGGTCGAGAAATTCGGCCCAAATAGCCGTATCACGTTCCCGTACCGCAATATTGAGCGACTGCGGGATCGTCCCGAGAGCGCTTGGACGATCGACGCGCGGGTGACGTTTTTGTATCAGCTGTTTCCCAACGTGATGTTGGCGACGTTCCCGGACCTGATATCCGTGGTTGTGCTCGACCCAGTGGCCGTCGACCACACCACGGTAACGGTGTATTCGATGGTGAGGCCCGAGGTCGCCGAGCGGGAGTCGCTCGACCGACCGAGCACTCTCGTGGGCGCGGGAAGCCTCATTGGAACCGGTCTCGTCGAGGACAACGAGATGTCCGAGGGTGTCCAGCGCGGGCTGCGTTCGGGCGCTAATGAATTCGTGGAGTTCGGTCGGCATGAGAGCGCGATCGGCCACTTTCACGCCACGCTTGATGAGCGCCTTGCCGCGCTGGCCCGCTAGGAGTCGAACGGCGCCATCCGCACGGCCAACGGCAGCCCACACCGAACCAGGAGCCCGAAGCGTCCCCTCGGCACCGCGGCGGCCTCGGCGCGCGCCATGCCGATCAGCTCGGTCTTGAAATCGCCTCGCGGATAACGCCGCAACACCGCTTCGACGTTACGGGGCGCGACGTCCCATATCCGCAGTCCGGCGCCGTCGACCATCGCGCCCCATTGCAGATAGCAGCCGATCGGGCCGTCGGTGTCGACCTTGACGCCCGGCGTGGTGTGGACGCAGATGCCATCGGCGAGCAGTTGCGCGCGTTCGTCGTTCAGCCCGGCGGCGGTGGCGCACGAGAGCAGCCGCTCGGCGCTGCCGAGCGTGAAATCGCGGTCGGGCGTCGGGTTCACGATGCCGTAGTCGTGCAGGAGCGCGCCGCAGTAGAAGAGCTCAGCGTCCAACTCGCACCCGTCGAGGCTCGCGAGCGCATGCCCGAACAACCACGTCCGGTAGGAGTGCCCCTGAAGGCCGGCCGGTAATTCCGCGCATGCCTGCTCGGCCTCGCGCGCGAACCGGGAGTCGGGGATCGAAAAGGCGGTTACATCCACGCGCTCGGCGGCGGCCGGAAGCCGGCCCAAGGCGAGCTTGGCCCGGCCCACGGCGTTCTGCCACTGACCCACCGCGATCGCCACGAAAAGTCGGCGCCGCTCGGCGGCCGACAGCCGACCCCCGGTGCGACGGACCCAGGCAAGGCCGCCAAGCCGCTGCGGATCCGGCGCCTGCACTTACGGCGTCTTGAGGAAGACGTCGTTCAGGGTGACCGTGCGCAGATCTCGGTCGCGGATGATGTCGACGAGTTGCGGATAGACGTGCGTGACCGGCGGGTGGTTGAGGTGGCCGATCACGATGGACTGCGGGGTGAAGTACTCATCGGCCATCTTCACGATGTAGTCCTCGTGGATCAGGGTGGAATCCGACAGCGACCCCGACCACAAGGTCGGCACGGTGTAGCCGAGGTCGGCGGCCACCGCGTCGACGGCGGCGTTGCGCTTCGCGTACGGCGGCCGCCAGTAGGGTTTCGCGCCGATGCCGTAGGTCTTCTTCAAGAATTGGTCGTTGCGGGTGAGCTGCTGGGCGATCTGGTCCTTGGGCAGCGTGGTCAGGTCCGGGTGCGACCAGGTGTGGTTGCCCAGTTGGATCTGCCCGGAGTCGACCAGCGGCCGCAGTAGGTCCAGGTTCTCGGTCCAGGAGTCGTAAACCCCGTTGACGAAGAACGTCAGCCGGATCCCGGTGTCCTTGGCGAACTGCGTGTAGGCGCGCACCACTTCGCTGTTGACGCCGTCGTCGACTGTCAGCGCGAGCAGATCGCCCTCGCCGGGGATTTTGGTCAGCGCGCCGCCGCCAGGCAGCGCGATGCGCGCGCTCGGCGGTGGGGGTGGCAACAGAGCCGACGGGGCCGTCGGGCCGGAGGTCGCGACGTTCGCTGGCGGCGCCTGGGCGAACGTCCGGGGTTGTGGGTCGACCACCAGGCGAGCTGCGCCCACGCCGGCCACGGTCGCCGCGGCCAGCGCCCCCAGGAAACGGCGCCGGCTCAGCTCCGGCGCGGTGCCGCCGCCGATACTCGGGACGGCGAACGTCACGCGCCTCTCGGGTCTTTTGCGGTGGGATGTCGGCACTCGCGACCCGGTACCCCGGGTACCTGTGTTGCCAAACTCCGCCGCCACAGCAGCGAACGGTACCAGTGCCGGTTTCAATATGCCGGGTTCGTTACAGGAGGTTCAGCTGTGAATTGGGGCTCGAAAAGGTAACGGTCTTGCATAGCTGGCGTCAATGCGGCGCGCCGCCGCCGCGCCGCGGCAGTTCGACGGGGTCGGTGCCGGGAGTCCCCAGCGTCCCGGCCAGCCAGGGCAACGACGCGGCGAACGCCTGCGCGGCAAACGGCCAGTCGTGCCTGCCGGGCTGGGTGACCACCGCGCAGGTGATCCCGTTGGCGGTCGCGACGTCGCACAGCGCGTTGGCGGCGGCGTCCTGGCCCTCGGGGTTTGCGGCGGGATCGACGCTGGGGCCGGCGATGGCGGAGTTGGCTTCCTCGGCGACGGCGTGCGGACCGGGCGACGAGGGAACGTCGAACCACCCCGACAGCCCGGTGTAGTGGCCGTGCCGGGTCATGACGGTGGTGGGATCGAAGGCGGCCCAGGCGGCGCCGTCGCCGCCGAACAATCGGGCGACGGTCTGGTCCTTCGACCCGATGCTGGGGCTGCGGTCGCCGGCGATGTCGACGAACGCGCTGAACAGATCCGGATGCATGACCGCCAGGTCGACCGCGCAGGTGCCGCCCATCGACCATCCGGCGACGCCCCAGTTGGCGCGGTCGGCGCTCACCCCGAAGTTCGAGACGACGAAGGGCACCACGTCCTTCGTCAGGTGATCGGCGGCGTTACCGCGGGTGCCGTTGACGCATTCGGTGTCGTTGTCGAACGTGCCGGTGGGGTCGACGAACACCAGCACCGGGGCGAAGCCGTGATGCTGGGCCGCGAAGTCGTCGATGGCGGTGAAGGCGCCGCCGGGGCGCAGCCAGTCGGCGGGGGTGTTGAACGCCGAGCTGATCATCATCACCGCCGGCAGCCGGGGCGGCGGATTGCTGTTGAACCAGGCCGGGGGCAGATAGACCAGCTCCTGGCGGTGCGGGAAGTGCGACGCGTCGGCGCTGATCGTCACGGGCACCACGACGCCCTTGGCGGGCTTGGTCCCCTCGAGCTGCATCGCGGTGACCCTGAGCCGATCGATTTGATCGGGCAGGGGCTGCGAGGTCAGCTGGTCCCAGGCCGCCGCCACGGTGGGGAAGTAGCCGACCCAGCCGTTCAACGCGAGGGCCGCGCACAGCGCGCACAGCGGCACCGAAACCACTGCCAGGCCGCGTCGCCACCAGCGGGCGCCCGGCCAGCCGAGGGCCAGCACCGCGACCGCGAGCCCGCTAATCGCGATCCACAGCCACAGCGTCACCGGGGCCGGGTCCCCGGCCACACCGATCGACGTGATGTACCAATACGACAGCGCGGTGGCCAGGCCCGCGACGCCCAGCGCCACCGGAAGCGCCCAGCCGCGCCAACGGCGCCTCGTCACACCGATCGCGCCGACGACGACCAGCAGCGCGAGCGCTTGCGCCGCCACCGGCAGCCAGCCATGCAGCAAGGACAGCTGTTCGACGAATGGGGGCAACGGCGGCGACCTTCGCTAAATCAAATCTGGTTGCGAATAACCCACCGGCCAAGGCTTGAAGAACGCGGTAGGCCAGACCAACTATCCCACAGGATCCGTGCGCATCGTGCCCGCGAAGGTGCGCAGTCGCAGGCTGTTGCCGACGACGAACGCGCTGGAGAACGCCATCGCCGCGCCCGCCACCATCGGATTGAGCAGGCCGACCGCCGCCAACGGGATCGCGGCGACGTTGTAGCCGAAAGCCCAGAACAGGTTCGCCTTGACGGTGCGCAGGGTCCGGCGGGACAGCCGGATCGCGTCCACCGCGGCGCAGAGGTCGCCGCGCACCAGGGTCAGATCCGCGGCCTCGATCGCCACATCGGTGCCCGTCCCCATGGCGAGCCCCAGATCGGCGCGGGCCAGGGCCGCGGCGTCGTTGACGCCGTCGCCGACCATGGCGACCACCCTGCCCTCGGATTGCAGGCGTGCGACGGCGGCCACCTTGCCGGCTGGCGTCACCCCGGCGACGACGTGCGCTATGCCGACCTGCTCCGCGACGCGCCGGGCGACGGTCTCGTCGTCACCGGTCAGCAGCAAGGGCGCCAGTCCCAGGGCCTTGAAGCGCCGGACCGCCTCGGCGCTGGTGGGCCGGACGGCATCGGCGACCACCAGGATCCCGCGTGCGCGGCCGTCCCACCCGATGGCGACGGCGATTTTGCCGTCGGCCTCGGCGCGGGCTTTGGCCCCCGACAGTTCGGCGTCGAGCTGCTGGGCCCGGTCGGCCAGCAGGTCGTCCCGCCCGACGACGACGGCATGGCCGTCCACCATCCCGTGCACGCCTTGCCCGCCCACCGCCACGAAATCCCGGGCCTCGGGCAGGGCGCCGAGTTCCGCCCTGGCGGCGGTGGCGATCGCCTGTGCGACCGGATGTTCCGAGGCATCCTCCACGGCCCCGGCATAGCGCAGCAGCGTTTCGCGGTCCGCGTGCGGCCCGGCAATCACCTCGACCAGGGTCATCCGGCCGGTGGTGACGGTGCCGGTCTTGTCGAGCACGATCGTGTCGACCTTGCGCGTCGACTCCAACACCTCGGGTCCCCTGATCAGCACGCCGAGCTGGGCCGCCCGGCCGGCCCCGACCAGCAGGGCGGTCGGCGTGGCCAACCCGAGCGCGCAGGGGCAGGCGATGATGAGCACCGCGAGCGCGGCGGTCACCGCGGCGGGGATGGGAGCGCCCGCAGCCAGCCACGTCGCGAGGGTGGCCACCGCGACGACCATGACGGCCGGGACGAACACGCCGGAGACGCGGTCGGCCAGCCGCTGCACCCTGGCCTTGCCCGATTGCGCCGCTTCGACGAGCCGTGCCATCTGCGCCAGCTGAGTGTCGTCGCCCACCCGGGTGGCCCGCACCACCAGACGCCCCCCGGCGTTGACGGTGGCGCCGGTGACGGCGTCGCCCGCGCCCACCTCGACGGGGACGGACTCACCGGTGAGCATCGAGGCATCGACCGCGGAGGAGCCCGAGACGACGATCCCGTCGGTGGCGATCTTTTCGCCCGGGCGCACCACGAACACGTCGCCCACCGCCAGCTGGTTGACGGGCAGCCGGGTCTCCGACCCGTCCCGGAGCACGGCGACATCCTTGGCGCCGAGCTCCACCAGGGCCCGCAACGCGGCTCCCGCGCGCCGCTTGGCGCGCTTCTCGAAGTAGCGGCCGGCCAGGACGAACATCGTGACGCCCGCGGCAACTTCGAGGTAGACGTGTCCCTTCCCGAGGAGCAAGGCGTACAGCGAGCCCAGGAAGGCCGAGAGCGTCCCGACCGAAATGAGTGTGTCCATCGTGGCGGCGCCGTGCTTGAGGCTGGCCCACGCGCCCGCGTGAAACGGGCGGCCCGCCCACGCGACGACCGGGGCGGCGAGGGCCAGCGACACCGATTGCCAGCCGCGGAACTGCACGGCGGGCAGCATCGCCAGCGCGATCACCGGGACGGCGAGCACGATCGCGCCGACCAGGCGGGTGCGCAGCGCCGCCAGCTCGCCGTCAGGCCCCGGCGTTTCGGGGGCGGATTCTGGTTGCGGGAGCGCCGCGGTGAAGCCGGCCCTCTCGACCTCCGCGATCAGCTCCCGCGCGTCGTATCCGAGGGGGAGAGCGACGGCGGCCTTTTCGGTGGCGTAGTTGACCTGGGCGCTGACGCCCTCCAGCCTGTTCAGCTTCCTTTCGATGCGCGCCGCGCACGAGGCGCAACTCATCCCCCCGATTTCCAGCTCGACGTTGTTGGCCGTGTTAGCGTCCGCCGTCACGCGACCAGGACCGCCTGATAGCCGGCCTCGTCGACCGCTTCCAGCACCGCGCTCGCGTCGACCGGAAGGGTGCTCCGCACGACGAGCCTGCCCGTGCCGGCGTCGACGTCCACGCCGTCCACGCCGGGGATCCGGCCCACCTCGTCCTTCACGGCGGCCTCGCAGTGCCCGCACGTCATCCCGGTGACGCGGTACTCGTTGGTCGCCATGAAACTCCTTCTCGATGCCCCTGTGGAAGGCGGTATTCCCGTTATACGGGCGCCGGTTACCGCCGGCCACCCGGGGACTGTGCCGGTCGCCCGAACTTGCGCCGGCCGGGCTACGGCTCCGACAGCAGCAGCATGACCCGGCCGGTGGAAGGCGGCGCGGGAAATGCGCCCACGTCGAAGCCGTAGTACTTGCGCTCATCGGCCGAGACGGCATCGATCACCTTGCCTGTCGCGGTGAGTTCGCCATTGCGAACCTGGGCCATCATGCCCTTGAAGTCGGGCACCGCCATCGATTCGGCGAGTAGCAGCGCCTCACCACCGGTGCGCAGGGCCACCAACACGCCCGCTCCCGCGTAGTTGTTGCCACCGCGGCCGAGGCCCGCGGGCGCCCAATAGGCGGGGGTCGAGGCCACGGTGCCCTTCACCCGCCGATACTCGCCGGGATGTTCCGCGTCGGCGACGGTGACGACGGGCAGCCGGGCGATTGTGCGCTTTTCCTTCAACCACAATCCGCCGAGCGGGAGGCAGGCGATGGCGTACATCAACAACACCAGCGCGAGTACCGGCTTCCAGGCGATCTCCCAGCCGAGCCGCCGCGCTGAGATCGGCAAGCCACGCAACTGCGCATCGAGCTCGCGGCGACCGAATTTGAAGACGTACCAAGCCAATACGCGCGCCAGCGCCATGCACGCGATGATGATCAGACCCACGATGCCGCACACCCGCCAGTAGAAGGTGCTGTCGCCTTGGTTGATGGTCGCCGCGAGCATCACGGCGGGGATCGGGGCGGTGATCAGCAACAGCAGCGCGTACGACGGGTGGCTGGTCAGGTACGGGTAGGTCACGCGCCAGGCGCGGTTGCCGCCGTAGACGGTCACCTGGCCGATGTCGGCGTGCACCGTCGGTGTCCACGACCCCTGCACCACCCTTGGCCTGACCAACGAGCGGACGAAGAAGAACCCGAAGAACAGCGACACCGCGAGCGCTCCCCAGAAGGTGCCGTCGAGCCGCTCGCCGGTGCCCGGCACCCCGAACGCGCCGTGGATATCGATGACCTTGCCGATGAAGAACATCAGCGGCATCACGACGAAGAACTCCATCAGCCATATCTGGATCAGCTGGGGAATCCGTGAGCCGAGGCGGTCGAAGGCCAGCACCCGTTGCCAGAGAAACCGCAGAACCCGCACGACCAGGCACTCTAGCGGGCTTCAGACGTAGCCGACGCCGATGTCGACCGACACCTGACTGGCGGTGACCAGCCTGGACTGGTCCGAGACCAGCCACGCGACCGCATCGGAGATGTCTTCGGGCTGGGCGATGCCGTCGGGCAGCAGCGGTTTGTGCATGCCCCGCAGGTGTGGGTAGCTGTCGGCGGCCGATCGAAGCGCGTCGCGCATCCGGCCGGTGCCCATCGGGGTGGCCACCGCTCCCGGGTTCAAACTGTTGACGCGGATGTTGTAGCGGCCGAGTTCGGCGGCGAAGGCGCGCGCCATCCCGACGACGGCATGTTTGCTCGCCGTGTAGTGGACCATGAACGACTGCATGTTGATGCCGGCGGCGGATCCGATGAGGATGATCGAGCCGCCGCGACCGCCGTCGATGATGTGGTGAGCGCCGGCCATCACGGTGTTCCAGGTGCCGATCACGTTGGTGTCGATGGTGTCGCGAAACGCTTGCGCGGTGATCTGGTCCCAGGGCGCGGGACTGCAGATCCCCGCGTTGGCGACGATGATGTCCAGGCGGCCCAACTCCGCGACGGCCGCGTCGACGGCGGCCGTGAGCGCGTCGAGGTCACGGATGTCGACCGCCGAAGTGATGGCCCTTCGGCCGTTGGCGCTCACGAGTCGCGCCGTCTCGGCCAGGTCGTCGGGCGTCGCTGAATCGTAGGGAACGCTGGGCGGCAACGGCCCGGCGATATCGACCGCGATGATGTCGGCGCCTTCGGCGCTGAGCCGCACCGCATGCGCCCGCCCTTGTCCCCGCGCGGCGCCGGTAATCAACGCCACCCTTCCCGGAATCGACTGGCTCACCGAACGCCTCCCCGCTGAACGTCGTTGTTCGAACAACAGTGTTGTAAAGGTTCAATCCGGCGAAGCGTAGCGTCGAGTCCGCGCTGCCGGACACCCGGAAGGAGACCGTCATGACCGTCAACCTTGTGGACGCGGGTCCCCGACAGGTGAGCCGCTCGGTCGAAGTGGACGCCCCGGCCGCCGAGCTGTACGCGATGGCCATCGATCCGCGGCGGCACCACGAACTGGACGGATCGGGCACGGTGGGCGACAACATCAGTGTTCCCGCGGAAATGGCTGTGGGATCGAAGTTTTCGACCAAGATGAAGATGTATGGCGTGCCGTACCGCATCACCAGCCGGGTGACGGCCCTCAAACCGAATGAGCTGATCGAATGGCGCCACCCCGTGGGACACCGCTGGCGCTGGGAGTTCGAACCGCTGTCACCGACGAGGACGCGGGTCACCGAGACGTTCGACTACCGCGAGGCCGGCGCGATCAAGAACGCGCTGAAGTACTACGAGCTGATGGGTTTCCGCAAAGCCAACGCCGAAGGCATCGAGGCGACGCTGGCCAAGCTGCGCGACCGTTACGCGGGACAGTAGATCCGGGTCCGAGTATTTGGGTCAGTGAACCCAAACGTGTCGCCGACCGTGGTCTTGTCGGGAACGATTGCCCGCCCACCGACCCGCTCGGCGAAAGGATCCCTTCTCGATGATCGACCACGCCCCGTCGCCCGCCATCACGTCGTATCGGGTGGCCGAGTTGCTGACCCGCGCGGGACAGCTGATCAGCCGTTATGGGCTGGTGGTCGTCCTGGCCTGGATCGGGTTCGGCAAGTACGTGAAGATGGAATCCCGGGTGCTCATCGAGCACAACCCGCTGATGAGTTGGATTTATCACGTGGCCTCGGTCAGCACGGTGGCACGTGGGCTGGGGACGATGGAAATCGTTGCGGCGCTTCTCATTGCGCTGCGACCGGTGTGGCCGCGGGCATCGGTGGTCGGCAGCGCGCTTGCCGTGGTGCTATTCATGGGAACGCTGAGCTTCCTGTTCACCACGCCGGGGGTCGTGTCGACCCACGCCGCCGGCATTCCGGTGCTGTCCGCGCTGCCGGGTCAGTTCCTGCTCAAGGATCTCGTTTTGATCGGCGTTGCGCTGTGGACGCTCGGCGACTCGCTCGCGGCTCGAAAAGCGTTCCCCTGAGCAGCTTTTTGGCCGACGCCAGCGTGGCGGCGTACGCGTCCGCGGTCAGGTTGGCCGACCGGTCCGTCAGCCCACGGGCCAGCGCGTAGATTGCGTTGACCGCGGCGCCCGGGTCGGTATCGGGCGACAGCGCTCCCCGCGCCTGAGCGTCCCGGACGATGCCATCGATGGTGTCGCGCAAGCCTTTTAGGCCGGCATGCCCGCGCATCGCGCGTTCGAACGCGGCCAGGTGCGGATACTCGCGCAGCAACCTGTCCAGCTCGTCCAGCATCGCCTCGAGGCGCTCGACAACGTCATCGGAATGCGCCGCGGCGGACCGCACCCGTGGCAACGCGATCTCGTCGATCTCCCGGACGGTCGCCGTGAGCAACTCGGACTTGTTCGGGAAATAGTGGTACAGGCTGCCGCTGGTCATGTCGGCGGCCTTGGCGATCTCCCGAATTGTCGCCTGGGAGTAGCCCACCTCCGCCACGCAGCGCATCGCCGCGGTGATTATTCGAGCGCGGGTCCGCTCGCCGCTGGCGCCCACCGGGCGCCCCAACTGCGACCGCGCGGCGTTCATGCGGGCGCACCTCCGAGCAGGAACCGGATATTAATTGATCGTTCGATTATATTCGACGGCATGCTAGGTCGCCCGGTCGGCGCCAGCGGCGAGGAGACGCGCCAGCGGATAATCGTCGCCACCATGCGGTGCGTGGCCAGCGTCGGATACTCCCGCGCGACCATCCGGGAGATCGCCCGCACGGCCGACGTCACCAGCGCGAGCCTGTACAACTATTTCCCGAACAAGTCCGAGTTGATCAAGGCCGCCGTCGCCGCACGAACCGAGGTCGCGTTGCCGCGGCTGCGCGAGGCGGCCGGGAGCCCCGGTGACGTCGTCGACCGGATCGAAGCCGTGCTCGACGAATCCGGCCGGTTGATGCGCGAGTACCCCGACCTGGCGGCCTTCGAGTGGGCGATCCGCGCCGAGGGCGCAGTCGATCCCGGGGCGCACGGCGCCGGCTTTCAGGCGTTCCGCGAGATCATCGAGGGCATCGTCGGACGCGCCGGCAAATCGGGTCCGGTCGAAGCGATCTATTCGTTGATCTACGGGCTGACCGAACTGGCGGCCACGCTGCCGCCCGAGGACTACCACGCGGCGCTGGGCGCGGCCAAGCGGCTGGTCAGGGGCACGCTGCTGGGCGTCGGTCCACCGGCCCATTGATATGATCAAACGATTGATTATATAGTCGCCCCGGGGTCACGATGAGGGAGCCGATGCCAAGGCCTGCGACCGTTGGGGCGACGTTCGACGTCGACGCGCTGCGCCGCAAGTACGCCGATGAGCGGGCGCGCCGACTGCGCCCGGACGGAATCGCGCAGTACGTCGAGACGGCGGGTGCCTTCGCGCGATTCGCCGAAGACCCATGGGTGGACGGCACGTTCACCCGCGAGCCGCTCACCGACGAGGTCGACGTCGCGGTCATCGGTGCCGGCTTCGGCGGACTGCTGACCGGCGCCCGGCTGCGCGAGCTCGGTGTCCAAAGCGTGCGGCTGATCGACAGGGCGGCCGACGTGGGCGGCACCTGGTACTGGAACCGGTACCCGGGGATCGCGTGTGACGTCGAAAGCTATGTGTACATGCCGCTATTGGAGGAGCTCGGCTACGTTCCGGCGGACAAGTACGCCCGGGGTTCGGAGATCTTCGCCCATTGCCAGCGCATCGCCGAGCACTACGACCTCTACCGCGACGCCTGCCTGCAAACCGACGTACACGAGATCCGTTGGGATTCAAATGCTTCGCGCTGGATCATCCGGACCAACCACGGGGACGAGATGCGGGCCAAGTTCGTCTCCATGGCCAATGGTTACCAGGCCAAGCCCAAGCTGCCCGGGATCGCCGGCCTCGGCAGTTTTCGCCGGCCGACCTTCCACACCAGCCGGTGGGACTACGGCTACACCGGCGAAAAGCTGGAGCACCTGGCGACAAAGCGCGTCGGGATCATCGGCACCGGCGCCACCGCGATCCAGTGCGTGCCGCACCTCGCCGCGGCGGCGCGGCATCTCTACGTGTTCCAGCGCACGCCGTCATCCGTCGACGTCCGAGCCAATCGGCCCACGGACCCGCTGTGGGCCAACGCATTACGGCCGGGCTGGCAGGCCGAGCGCATCCGCAACTTCCAGATCCTGACGGCGGGCGGTCAGGCCGACGAGGATCTGGTCGCCGACGCGTGGACGAGCATCACCCGCAAACTGCCCGTCATGCGCCAGGACGGCGCCGGCGCCGCCCCGAACATCGAACTGGCCGACTTCGCCAAGATGGAGGAGATCCGGGCGCGCGTCGACGAGATCGTGATCGATCCCGTGACCGCCGAGGCGCTCAAACCGTGGTACGGCTACTTCTGTAAGCGGCCGTGTTTCCACGACGAATATCTGCAGACTTTCAACCGCGACAACGTCACGCTGGTCGACACCCGCGGCCGCGGGGTCGAGCGCATCACCGAGGCCGGCGTCGTCGTCGACGGAACGACGTACGAACTCGACTGCCTGATCTTCGCGACCGGATTCGAGGTCGGCACCGACTACTGCCGGCGCACCGGGTTCGACCTGATCGGCCGCGACGGCGTGACGCTCACCGACCGGTGGCGCGACGGAGTGCGCACGTTCCAGGGCTTGTGCGCCAACGGGTTTCCGAACTGCTTCATCGAAAGCATCGCCCAGGCGGGGCTCACCGTGAACTTCCCCTACCTGCTGGACGTGCAGGCCAGCCACGCCGCGTGGATCATCGCGTGGGCGCTGGAGAGCGGCGTCAGCGAGATCGAGGCGTCACGCGAGGCCGAAGCCGCGTGGGTCGACCTGGTGGTGGCCCGCTCGACGGCGACCGCCGAGCGGGCCAGGACCTGCACCCCCGGCTACTACAACCGGGAAGGCAAGGCGGACGCCAAGACTCGGCAGGGCAGCTTCTTCATCGGCGCACCGACCGAGTACGCGGACCTGCTGCAGGCGTGGCGGGCGAAGGGGGACCTCGAAGGGTACGACGTCCGCGGCGGAAGGGCCGGGCCGTGACGAGCCGAGGCGCCCGCCGGCGCTATGCGGTCGGCAGGCTGCGGGCGGCCACGCGCCGCCGGCGCCCGCCCAAGGTGGCGATCATCGGGGCCGGCTTCGGCGGCCTCGGCGCGGCGGTGGCGCTACGCCGCGCCGGCCTCGACGACCTGGTGATCATCGAGGCCGGCGACGGGGTCGGCGGCACCTGGCGCCGCAACACCTATCCCGGCGCCGCCTGCGACATCCAGAGCCACCTGTACTCCTTTTCCTTCGCGCCCAACAAGTCCTGGAGCCGCACTTACGCTCGTCAGCCCGAGATCCTGGCCTACCTCGAGTCCGTGGCCGACGACTTCGACCTGCGCCGCCATCTCATGCTCGGCACCAAAGTGCGTTCGGTCCGGTGGGACCCCGACGCGTGGTGCTGGAACTGCGAAGTGGACCGCGCGGGGCAAGCCGAGACGCTGAGCGCCGACGTCGTCGTCTGCGCCGTCGGATTGTTCGGATCGCCGAAGCGTCCCGACATCGCGGGGCTGACCGACTTCGGCGGCTCGCTGATGCACACCGCGCAGTGGGATCACGGCATCGAGCTGGCCGGCAAGAAGGTGGCGGTGATCGGCACCGGCGCCAGCGGCGTGCAGGTGGTCCCCGAGCTCGCGAAGACCGCGGAACGCGTGACGGTGTTCCAGCGGACCCCGCCGTGGATGGTGCCCAAGGACGACCGGCCTTACAGCCCGGCCGAATTGGCGCGCTTTCGGCGTGATCCCCTGGCGGTGCGCCGCGCCCGTTGGCAGATCTGGAAATTCCAGCACGACAACACCGCCACCTTCGCCGACGACCCGGTGGTCGCCGCGCGCACGCACGTCGCGACGTCGTTCTTGGAGCGCACCGTGGCCGACGGGCGGCTGCGCCGCGCGCTGACGCCGGACTATCCGTTCCGCTGCAAGCGGGTGCTGCTGGGCGACGACTATTACCGCGCGTTGCAGGCGGACAACGTCGAGCTGGTCACCGATCCCATCGCGCGGGTCACCGAGACGTCGGTGCTGACCGCGGCCGGCCGGACCGTCGACGTGGACGCGATTGTGCTGGCGACCGGCTTCGAAACGTCGCGCTACCTGTCGGGGATCGACGTGGTCGGCGTCGACGGTCAACGGCTGCACGAGCACTGGGGCGCCGACCCGAGCGCCTATCTGGGGGTGGCGGTCGCGGGCTTCCCGAACTTCTTCATGCTCTACGGCCCCAACACCAACCAGGGCGGCAACTCGATCGTCTACATCCTGGAGGCGGGCGCGCGGCTGGTGGCCAGCGCCGTTAGCCGGGTGGCGCGCCGGGGCGGCTACGTCGACGTTCGTCCGGAGGCCGAAAGGCGCTACAACGAGGCGCTTTCCGCGGATCTCGAGCGCACCGTGTGGACCCAGTGCGACAGCTACTTCCGTTCTCCCACCGGCCGCATCGTGACCCAATGGCCCTATACCGAACTGGAATACGCGCGGCGCACCTGGCGGCTGCGGTCGCACGATTGGTCGCACCGCTCAAGAGCTGCTCCGCCGCCTCCTCGGCACGCCGATCCGGCTCGCCACGTTATCTATCGCCCTGCGGAACGCCTGCATGCCGAAACCGATTCCCCGGGAACGTAATTGGAAGCATCTCAGCGCGCGGGGTCGTCGGCCACCTCGATGTCGCCGGCCTTGGCCGCCGCGCGCAGTTGATGGAAGTCGTCGAGCGACTTGTCGGCGTATGCGTAGCTCCACTCGGCAATCGCCTCGTGCAAGGTGTCAGCGGTGCCCGCATAGCCGCGCATTATCGATGCGTTGGCGCTCTGGGAGTGCGCCCGCGCCAGCAGCACCGCGCACGCACTGACGTATTCGCCGAACGTCGAAGGTGACATGCCTTCGGTGTCGACGGAGCCTTTCATGTCGTGGAATTGCCGGACGTAGTAGTCGCGGCCGTCCTTGCGTGTCGTGCCGAGGAACACGTCCGACATCGCCTGCAGGATCTGCTGGCCATCGATGACGCGGATGCCCTGGCCGCTCGCCTCGACCGCCGCGTTGAGGCTCTCCGGTTGGGCCCATCGGCCGTACTCGTCAAGCACCGATCGAGTGGCCTCTTTGATCTGCAGGATCAGCGGCGTGCCGTTGGGCCCCACCAGGATGACCAGGTAACACCGGGTGCCGACGCTGCCGACGCCGACCACGCGCAGCGCGACATCGGTAATGCGGAAATGCGACAGCAGGAGCGCAACGTCGGCCGGGACCGCCGTCAGGTACTCCTGGACCGCCTCCACCAACGGCCCTTCGGTCTCCTCGTCCACATGTTGGAGTACCGGCGGCGCCTCCCGCAGGCGCGGGGTTCCGTCGGGCCCAATCTCGGTGATCCGCTTGAAGACTCGCGCCGAGGTACGGGTGCGCGCCTGGGATATCGTCTTCTGGATCACCGCCTGCAGGCCCTTGGACACCGTCCCGGTATAGTGCTCCGGTTCCACCCGCAGGTAGTAGCGCTGCAGGACGTCCATTTCCTCGAGCATCGCCGTCAAACTCGCTTGGTAGCTCGCCAATGCCTGTTCGACGCAACTGCGGATGGCCTTGACCGGGTATCCGGCATGGCGTCCCCCGACGATCGCGCTGGTGATCAGGCGTTTGACGTCCCACTCGGAGGGCGCGACCGCAGCCTCGTCAAAGTCGTTGAGGTCGAAGACTATTGAGCGATCCGGCGCGGCATACACGCCGAAATTCGAGATGTGAGCGTCGCCGCAGCACATGATTTCGATCCCGCTGGTCGGGCCTGCGGCTAGGTCGGCGGCCATGACCGCCGCCGAGCCGCGGTAGAACGAGAAGGGGTCGGCGAGCATTCGGGCAAAACGCAGCGGGACGAGTTCGGGCAGTCGGCCGGCGTTTTGGGCGACGAGGATCTCGGTGGCCGATCGGCTCGCGGGAGTCAACCGCGCCAAAGAACGCCGGGGGGCGGTCTTGCGCAGGGCCCGCCCGCGCGCCACGTCCTGCTCGGGTACTTCGAGTTCGATCAGGCGGTCACGCAAAGCCCGCTGCGGCATCTGCCCAGCATAGGTACGGGGCGCGCTTTGCAGTTAGCTTCAGGGTGATTCTCAACGCTGTGCCGAAGTGGCCCGATCGTTAACATCCTTGAAAGTATTGGTGCCGGACAAAATGGTCCGGCGTTTGCTGTGAGAGGACGCCTGGATGTTGAAAGCGCGTCCGGCGTTCGAGCGTTTCCGCCCCCGGTTGCGCATCGGCTGGCTCAACGTCGTCGGGGTGGTCGCCCTCGTCCTCGCCGCCACCGCGATCGTCGTCAAGAATGCTCCCGGTGCCGGAACCAACCAAATCCTCAACGTCTCCTACGACCCGACGCGTGAGTTGTACGCGGCGATCGACAAGGCATTCATCCCACAATATCGCGTGCATACCGGAATCAGCTTGGACATCAAGGAATCTCACGGCGGTTCGGGCCGTCAGCTGCGCAGCGTCCTCGACGGCAGCCAGAAGGCCAGCGTGGTGTCGCTGGCGCTGATCAGCGACGTCGAGACGCTGAGCAAGCGGGGGCTGGTCGCCCCCGACTGGCAACGGCGGCTGCCGCACAACTCGGTGCCGTACACGTCGACCATCGTCTTCGTCGTCCGCAAGGGCAATCCCAAGGCCATCCACGACTGGCCCGACCTGATCAAGGGCGACGTGTCCGTGGTGACCCCCAACCCGCGCAGTTCGGGCAACGGCCAGCTCAGCGTCCTCGCGGCCTGGGGCTCGGTCACCACCCGGGGCGGCAGCCACGCCCAAGCGACCGACTACGTGCGGTCGCTGTTGCGCCACGTGGCGGTCTCGGATGCCGGGGCGCGCGGTGCCGGCGACAGCTTCACGCTGGCGAAGATCGGCGATGTCCAGCTGACTTGGGAGAACGAGGCGCTGCGCGAGGTCGCCGCCAACAAAGACGAACTGCAGCTGGTCTATCCGCCGGTCAGCATCCTTGCCGAACCCGCGGTGGCCTGGGTCGACGCCAACGTCACCGATCCGAAGACGGCGACCTATGCCAAGGCCTACCTCGACTACCTGTTCACCGACGCCGCGCAAGAACAGGTGGCGCAATACGGTTACCGCCCGTTCAAGCCGGAGATCCTGGCCAAACATGCCGACCGGCTGCCCCCGCTCGCGCTGTTCCCGATCACCGCCATCGCCAAGGACTGGAGCGACGCGCGCGAGCAGTTCTTCGGCATCAACGGAATCCTCGACACGATCTCGGCGCCGCCGGGTGCGGCGTCGGCGACCTGACGGAAAGACCGAACGCACCGTGGGCTTCGCGCTGAATTACGACCTGGTGAAGGGCCGGCACGATCTCATTGCCGGCCTGACCGTTGCCGCCATCTCGTTCCCCCAAGCGATGGCGTACGCGTTGATCGCCGGCGTGGACCCGAGGTTCGGGGTCTACTCGGCCATCGTCGTGACGATCGTCGCGTCGATCTTCGGCTCGTCGTCGCATTTGATCAACGGGCCGACGAGCGCCATCTCGCTGCTGGTCTTCGGCGCCCTGGCATTCATCGATTCGGAGAACAGCACCCAACTCTTCGAGGGGTTGTTCCTGCTGGCCGTGCTGGTCGGCGGATTCCAGATCGTGATCAGCCTGTTCAAGCTCGGCAACCTGACCCGCTACATCTCCGAGTCGGTGATCATCGGCTTCATGGCTGCGGCGGCGTTTCTGCTCGCCGCCGGGCAGCTGGGCAACGCACTCGGGGTGCGCGACAAGGGAAACGGGCACATGCAGGTCTTGCGCCGGGTATGGCTCACCCTCACGCACGGCGACGCGATCAACCCCCGCGCCCTGACGCTCAGCGTCGCCGCGGTGGTCCTGGCGGTCGTACTGCGCAAGCTGGTCCGACGCTACGGCTGGCCGCAGGTCGACATGCTCGCCGTGCTGATCGTCACCGCCCTGATCGCCTACGTGGCGGGGTGGTCGATTCCGGGCGCCAACGGACATACCGCCGTCGCGGTGGCCGCGAAGATCCCGCGCAGCCTGCCGGTCCCGCACATTCCGGAGGTCCACATCGACTGGCTGCCCGAGCTGTCGTCCGGCGCGCTGGCGATCGCGTTCGTCGGCATCATCGAGGCACTGTCGATCGCCAAAGCCATTGCCTATCAAACGCAACAGCAGATCGACTACAACCGGCAGATCATGGCCGAGGGTCTGGCCAACCTCACCGGCGGCTTCTTTCAGAGCCTGCCGGGCTCGGGCTCGCTGTCGCGATCTGCGATCAACTTCCAGTCCGGCGGGTTGACCCGGTTCTCCGGGATCGTCTCGGCCGCAACGGTTGCCGCGGCACTGCTATTGTTCGCGCCCCTGTTGCGCTATGTGCCCCAGGCGGCGCTGGCAGGGCTGCTGCTCGTCACCGCCGCCCGCCTCGTCGACTTCAAGCGCCTGATCTACACGCTCAAGGCGTCGCGCTATGACGCCGGCCTGGTGCTCGTCACCGCGTTCACGGGAGTGGCGATCGATCTCGACAAGTCGGTTCTGCTGGGCGTGATCCTGTCGATCCTGCTGTTTGTGCCCCGCGCGGCGAAGCTGAAGGCCAAAGAGCTGATCGTGACCCCCGAACGCGTGGTCCGCGAACGCATCCCGGGCGACCCGGCCGATCCCTCGATCGTCATCTACGACGTGGAAGGCGAGCTGTTCTTCGGCGCCGCACCGGAATTGGATCGCTACCTGTCGGAGATCAGGCAGCGGGTCGAGAGCGACGGCATCCGGTTCGTGGTGTTGCGGCTCAAACGGGTGCGCCATCCCGACGTCGTCTGCATCGAGCGCATCGAGCACTTCCTGCGCGAGGAGGCGGCGCGCGGTGTCACCGTCCTGCTCGCCGGAGTGCGCGCCGATACGCTCACGCTGCTGAAAAACGTTGGCTTCCAAGGCTGGTTCCCCGCGGAGCACGTCTTCCCCGAGGAAGACGAGGAATACTCCGCGACGCTCAAAGCGGTGCGCTATGCGCACAACGGGCTGGCGGAACCGGCCCCGCCCGCAGAGCTGTATTACCTGGTCTGAGGGTCAGCCCTTGGCCGCGGCCGCCCTGGCTCGCTCGGTCATCGAGGCGATCACCCCGCCGTCGTTGAGGATGTCGGTGCCGGTGAGGTAACCGGCCTTGTCGCTGGCGCAGAACGCGAGTAGCTCCGCCATCTCCTCGGCCTTGCCCCAGCGCGGTACGGCGGCGTCGGCGACCATGGCGCCGGCCCCGGCCTGCTCTTCCAGTCGGCCCATCTCGGTGTCGGTCGACCCCGGGGAAACGGAGACGATGCGCAGCCCGCGCGCATTGAATCGCTCGGCCTGTGCCTGGCTGTACCACTTGACGTAGGTCTTGCTCAGCGCGTAAGCGATGCCGGACCGGACATCCTCGGGCGCGATGTCGCAGGCCGTCAGCATGGCGCCCATGAAGGCCTCGGGGTCTTCCAGGGCCAGCGGAAATTTCTGTGCCGGAACGATTTCCGCGGGGAGGACATGGGCGGCCATGGACGCCACGTTGACGATCACCGCGCCCTCACCGGCGTTCGCGTAAAACGCCTCGTTGACGTTGAGCGTGCCGACCGCGTTGGTCCGCATGACGTAGTCGGCGGCACCCATGCTCGGACTGACCCCGGCGGTGTGGATGACCGAGGCGAGCGTCCCGAGATTGGTTGCAGTGTCGAGCAGCGCATCGACCGCGCCCCGGTCGGTGACGTCGCAGTTGACCGCCGTGGGCGTCATCCCGAGGCCTTCCAGGGTCGCGGCCGCCGCATTCAGGCGGTCCTGCCGCACGTCGCAGAGGACCAGGGTGTGGTCGCGGCCAACGATTTTGGCCGTGGCCAGCCCCATGCCGCCGGCGCCGCCCGTGATTACCGACACTCGATTCATACGTGGACCGTATACGCAGAGCGCTTTCGGAGCGGACGCCGGGTTATTCGCGCGCTACCTGGGGAGCGTGGGACCGTCCACCTCGTGATGGGGGTGGCCCGTGTGGCGGATCGCCCGGCCGACGAATGGCGCCCGGAACGTGTCGATCAGGTGGCTGCGGTTGACGATCAGGCCGACGACCGCCACCGCGGTATAGACACCGCAGAGCAGCAACCGCTCCTGCGTCGAGACCAACGGGAACTGGACGAAGAACAACGCCAGCAGCGTGCACGCCGCGAGCCGCCCGAAACGCAGCCCCAATATCAGCGCCACCCCCATCAGCGTCTGGGTGGCCGTCAGGAGCACTTCCTCGACCTGGCGGGAGTCGAGCGCCAGCGCGAACCCGCCGCCGCCGAGGAGGTGGGCCACGGGCAGCGATCCGATCAGCAGCGTCCACTGGTTGACCTTTGAGGAGATGAGCGTGGCGATCGCCGCGGTGCCCTTGCCGCGGGAGGCGAAGATGACCGCGATGATGAACTCGGGCGCCTCCGAGGCCAGCGGCGCGAGCCACTGCACCAGCAGGAACCGGTCGATGCCCAACTCGGTGCCGGCCGCGACGAGGTTGTCGGCGAACGGCTTGGCGCACAGCAGGATCACGGCGCCCGACGTGACGAACAGGCCGATCACGGCGGCGCGCCGGGTGCGGTCGGGCAGCTCCCCGAGGGCGGCCGCGGTACCGATGAGATCGGGCTCCTCCACGTCGCCGTGGCCGATCTTGTACAGATAAAAGCCGAACCAAGCCAGCAGCACCAGCCCCAGGGCCAGGTGGATCTGGCCGGTCGCGGGCATCACGAACGCGACCACCCCGGCGACGAGCAGGAAGCCGAGTTCGACGCGATTGGCGGGCTCCAGGGTCACGCCGCGGGATTTCGGGCTGCCCGCCTTTCGCGCGACCATGATGCTGACCAGCACCACGATCGGCCAGCCCAGCCCCATCAGGAGCCGGTTGGACCCGGTCATGTTGGCGGCGGCGTACTGGGTGTAATCCGGATCGTGGCCGGACACGTAGGCGTAGTAGAGGTCGACGGCGTATTCGGGCAGCACCGCCACCAGCGCCAGCACCGCGATCGCCAGCCCGCCGGAGACGTCGATCTGCGCGGTCTCGGCGGCCCACGCCAGCAGGAAGCTGGCGGCGACCACCGCGGACCCGTAGATCAGCAGCGCGGCGACCGGGTCCAGGTGCAGGCCGATGATTCGGATGACCACCGCCGGGGCGATGAAGATCGCGGTGATCAGCGCCGAACGGGCCAGGGTGAACCGCCGCGCGCGCGATGTCGCCGCGACCGTGGCGGCGGGTGAGTTTGTGGCCGGCATCGTCATCCTTCAGCTCGAAGAGGGGTGCCGATCAGTGGTGGGTGCTTGGCTCGTATGCCCTGGCGAACTGCTCCCAAACGTACCCGCGAAACCATAGGCCAGCAACGCGACCGGATCGGCGAAGGAGCCGTACACCGCATTCCGTCTTCGCTGGCCACGCCCGTCGGGGTGGAAAGTTCGGGCTGGCTGATCTGAAACTTTGGCAAACCTTTTGGGCGTTGTGGTGCCGTTTTGAGTTGCCCACGCCGCGGGCGGCCGTGTCTCGGGCCACGGATGTGTCGACGGTGCACGGATAGCTCGATCAGCTTCGCGGAAGTGCATTCCGGCGGACAGCCGTGGAACATCAATATTCACTACGACGCGTTGCTGGAGTCCAAGGTTCCCGGCGGAGCCCGGCGGGTGCCGGGTGCTGATCTCGTGGCGCGCCCCCGGCTAGCCCGGCGGGCCCATCGCCGCGGCCGCGGCCTGTGCGAAGAGTTCGACGGCCTGCTTGCGCGTCAGTGAACTCGTCAGCTGCTCGGCGGCGCGCATGACGTCGCCGACGAACCAGGTTGGGCCGTTCGCGAGGTTGTCGAACGCCTCCGCGATCACGTCCTCCACGGCGACGGCGCCCGGTGGGGTCTCGTCGGGCGAACTGATCTGGCCGCGGCTGTGCTCGAGCCGGCGCAGCGCGGGCGTGTCCGTCTTGCCGAGGATCAGGCCCACCACGTCGACGCCTTTGTCGTGCAACTCGGCCCACAACGCCTCGGCGAAGACCATGTCGAACGCCTTGGACGCGCCGTAGGCCACCATGTTCGCCCCGCCGGCCAGCCCGGCGCCGGACCCGAAGATGACGATGCCGCCGCTGCCCCGCTCGACCATGGCGGGCGCGAAGTGGTGACACAACTGCATCGGCACCATGCAGTTGCGTTGCACCATCGCCTCGGCGGCCTCGATTGGGTTGGCAAGGAACGGTTCATAGTTCGGGTCGGCACCGGCGCAGTACACGAGGAAGCCGATCTCCAGATCGCTGGTCGACGCCGCGATCGCCGACGCCGCGCCCGGCCCCGCGAGGTCGATCGCGAGGGTGCGTGTTTCGGCAGACGTCTTGGAATTGATTTCCGCCGCAACGCGATCCAGTTCCGATTGGCGGCGGGCCAGTAGCACGACGTTGACGCCGCGCTCAGCGAGCCCCGCGGCGAACGCGGCGCCCAGACCGTCGGAAGCCCCGGCGACCAGCGCCCACGGCCCGTACTTGGTTGCGAATGTCATCTAAGGGCTCCCCACTGTAGCCACCCGCACCACGGTGAACCGCCGCCGCGCGACGCGCCATCCGTCGGCGGTGCGGACGATGTCGTCGTCGTAAAAGCCGATCCCGTTCGCACCGGATTGGTTGTCGGCGAACATGATCAGCGCATCGACATACGTACGGGCCGTGGCCTTGTCGCCGTCGATCGTGATGACCTGGTTGGTCAACCGGTGCAGCGTGTGCCCCGCCAAGGCGTGCGTCTTCTCCATGAAGTCCGTGACGGCGTCAACGCCGTTCCATGCGCCGATCTCGCCGTAGTCGAGCTGGCAGTCCTCGGTGAACACCGTTCGAAACAGCGGCCAGTCGCGTCGGTCGATCCCCGTCGCGTAACGAACGAGCAGATCCGAAATCTCCTGCCGGTCGCCGTTTTCGGTCATCGGACGTCTCCATTCGGATGGACCACGATGCGCGGTGGTGCTTGGGATCTGCGGCCCCAGCTCCAGCGCGCCGGGCACCTCGTCCATCAGCCTCGTTTATTTTCTCGAATAATCGATATAGAGTTTCGAATGTTCGGTGCAACCATATGAACCTTGCGGTAAAGGAGTCAAGACATTCGCGGATCGCCGTCGGCGCCGACCGCCCGCGTGCTCGACGTAGTCGAGTTCCTGGCCCGGTCCCCGGATGCGCCGCTACGCTTCTCCGACGTCGTGCGCGAGTTGGATCTCACCCAGGCGACGGCCCACGCGATCCTCAAGACGCTGTGCGACCGGGGGTGGGTCAGCCGCGACCCCGTCACGAAGACGTTCACCCTGGGTCCCGCGCTGGCCGTGGTGGCGGCGCGGACCGACACCGCGCGTCCCTTGGCGCACGCCGCGCGTTCCGCGGCGCTGCGACTCTCCCGTGAAGTCGGCTACGCCGGTTCTGTGGTCGAGCGATTCGGTGACTCGTTGGTGGTGACCGCCTTCGAGGGCGACCCCGCGACGCAGCCCGCGGGCATCCCGGGCGATCGGATCCCCTACGCCCCGCCGTTCGGCGTCGCCCTGGCGGCGTGGGACGGGGAGGACGAGCAACGGGCATGGATCCGTCGCGGCGCCGGCGACAACATCGATCGCACTCAGCGCCTCGAACGCGTCCTGGAGCACACACGGGAGCGGGGCTTCGACGTCGACTGGACGACGCCCGCGCTGGCGCAGGCCGTCCAGGCGGTCGGGACGCTGGATCAGCACGAGATGCCGACGCCCGTGCGGCACATCCTGGATCAGCTGCTGGTCGAGTTCACCACGATCGGCTTCCTCTCCGACGACAACCCCGGCCGGCGCAAGCAACCCGTGGTCACGATCGCCGCGCCGGTTTTCGACCATCGTGGGCAGGCCGCCCTGATGCTGGCCGTGCATCCGTTGTGCCCGCTCAGCGCGAGGCAGATCCGGCTCATCGGCGAGAAGCTGACCGACGAAACGGCGGCGATCACGCGATCTCAACGGCACGCGGTGGATCGCGCCGTCTAAGTTCGCCTTCCGGATTTCAGAGCGTCATCACCAAAGTACCTGCAGCACAGCCCGTTCGTCGGCATCCCGTTCTGCCGCAAAGCCGCCGTCTCCCGGCCCGATGGGCGCTATGTCTCCTCGCGGCCGGGAACTCCCGCGTCGAAGGCGTTGAGCGTCACGGCAACCATAGAGAAGCAGCCCACCAGAAAAACGATCTCGGCGGCCCCTTGCTCGCCGAACCGCGCGACGGCACGTCGATAGGTGGTCTCGGGCAGCACGCCGCCGCGGTTGAGCGCGGCCGCCATGTCGTACGCGGCGCGTTCGTCGGCGGTCAGGTCGGCGGGGCGCTCACCGGCGGCGACGGTGGCGATCTTGTCGTCGGACAGCCCCGCGCGGCGTGCGAAGTACTCATGCCCGTAGATCTCGTACCGTGCCCCGAACTTCGCGGCGGTGACCAGGATGACCAATTGATGGACGCTGCCGGGCAGCACGGCATGCTCCCACAGCGATCTGTTGAAAGCCCAAGCCGGCGCGCCGAATTGGGGAAAATGCAGCCAACCGTTGAACGGCCCGACCAGCGCGCCGTCGCCGTGGTATGCAATGAGTTCGCCGAAGCCGCTGTCGATTACGGCGCGCATGTCGGCGTACAGGGCTTGCTGCGCGGCGGTCAAACCGCTCGGTGGCAACAGCGGAAGTCGCACCGGCCCTCCTCACGTGATCGCGGTTGTCTCAACCCAGCAAATCCCCGGAACGCCGACGAGTCCACGACGGGCTTTCGACCAGTGCTAAGTCACGCTTCCTACCGCAGGTAGCGCCACTTAAGCTCGTCTCATGGAACTGCGGCAGCTGGGCTACTTCGTGGCGGTTGCCGAGGAGTTGCACTTCGGTCGGGCCGCCAGGCGGAAACACATCTCGGGACCGGCTCTCTCGCAACAGATCATCGCCCTCGAGCGCGAGTTGGGCGCCGAGCTGTTCGCGCGAGACCGGCGCAGCGTCCGGCTGACGGAAGCCGGACGCACCTTGCTGCCGGACGCGCGGAGGATATTGGCCCTGGCCGACGACGCCAAGCGTCGACTGCAGCTGGCGGCGGCCGAAAGCACGCCGGTGCGGCTCGGTTACGTCAGCTGGCTGCCCGACGACATCGCCAGCTTGCTCGGGCCCGAGGTGGCGCTGCGAGTCGATGAATGGGTGCTGCCGTCACACGCGCAGGCCGACCGAGTGGCGGAGGGCACGCTCGACGTCGCGCTGGCGTGGGTGACCGCCGAGCAGGTCAAGCAACGCGGGCTGACGGCACACCTGCTGCGTGCCGAGCCCCTGCAGACCGTGCTTCCCGGCGTTGGGTCACCGGAACCGATTGCCGCGCAACGGGTCAAGGTCCTCGTTGACGCCGACGAGTCGGCATGGTCGTCGTGGAATCGGTTCGCCGAGGAGTTCGCGGCCCACACGGGCGCGCGGATCGTCAGGATTGACGACGGCGGCGTCACGGGTGACGCCTTTTACGCCCATGTGCGCAGGATCGGCGCCCCGGTGCTCGCTTCACCGAAGCGACATACCGCGGTCATTCCGCCCAGCCTGGGCGAGCGTCCCGTCGCCGCGCCGACACCCCTGTGGACGTGGTCGTTGTTGCACCGCCAAGACGATGATAGGGCCGGTGTGCGTGGGCTGGTGGACGCGCTGCTGACGACCGCGCGCGGGCGCGGTTGGCTCACCCCGCCCACCGACCGGTGGTGGGCTCCCGCCGACGACCCGCACCGCGACGCCCTCGCCTCGGGCGCCGAACTGCGGTAGGAACTCCCGTCGATCACTGGTAAGAGATCGGTCCTGGACTTCCGTGTCGGTGCGGCGCTTCAGTGGAGTCAACGACGGGAGGACGAAACCCCATGGCACATAACTACGTTGTCGACGAGCTCGCCGGCTTCGTCGTCCGCGCCCAACAAGAGGACCTGAGCGGGCAACCCCGGGCCTTGCTGAAACGCAACGTGCTGGACAGCGTCGCCTGCGCCGTCGGCTCGCTGGACGGTGAGCTGATCACCACGATTCGCGAACACACCGACCAGTTCAGCGGCGTCCCCACCGCGACACTCGTCGGCGGCGGCCGGGCCTCGGTCGATCAGGCGGCGTTCTTCAACGCGGTCCTGGTGCGCTATCCGGATCTGCTCGACACCTATCTGACGGTGGGGGGACTGTGCCATCCGGCCGACAACTTCGGTGCGATCCTGGCGGTGGCCGAGCATGTCAACGCCACCGGGGCGGATTTCCTGTTGGCGCTCGCGGTCGCCTACGAGATCCAATGCCGGTTCAGCGCCCAGGTTCCCGTGATGGCGCGCGGGCTCAATCACGCACTGCAACTGGCGATGTCGGTCGCGGCGGGATCGGCCAAACTGTTGGGGCTCGACGCCGAGCAAACCGCCAACGCGATTGCCGCCGCCACCGTCGACAACGTGTCACTGGCGGCCGTGCACGCCGAACCGGTCTCGAACTGGAAAGGCATCTCGCCCGCGATCACCGGCATGCGCGCGGTATACACGACGATGTTGGCCGCCCGCGGCATCACCGGGCCCAAATCGCTGTTCGAAGGCCCGCACGGCCTGGTGCAGCTCTTCGATCAGCCGATTGACTTCCACATCGCCGACCGCGCACTTGCCTGCGTCGAGCAGACCTACTTGAAGCAGTACTGCTCACTTATCCACGGGCAGGCCATCATTGACGCGGTCTTGGCGATCCGCGGCGATAACGACCTGCGCGGAGAGGACGTCGCACGGGTAACCGTCGAGGTCTTCCAGGGCGCCTACGACTTCGCCGGCGGGGGAGCCTACGGCGCCAAGGATCACCCGCTGACCAAGGAGCAGGCCGACTACAACCTGAAATACCTGAGCGCGGTGGCGCTGCTCGACGGGGGCGTCGGTCCCGGCCAGATCGAGTCGGAACGCCTGTTGCGCGGCGACGTTCAGGGCCTGCTGGCCCGGGTCGACGTCAAGCCCGCGCCCGACCTGACCGCGGCCTACCCGCAACGCACCGCGACCCGGGTGCACGTGGTCATGCGCGACGGGCGGGAATTCCGCCGCGAGCAGAGCGATTACGAGGGATCGCCCACCCGGCCGATGTCCTGGGAGCGTGTCGTCGACAAGTTCGGTTGGCTCGCCGAGCCGTTCTGCGATGAGGCACTGCGCGACGACATCGTCGCCGCGGTCGATCGCCTGGACGAGATCCCCGTCGCCGAGTTCGCCGCCCTCCTCGGCGCGGTCAGCCCGAGCGCCTGGCGTCGCCGCAGCAGGGCACGCTTCTGACGCTCGCTGCGCGCGTCCCCTTGCGTGGTTCGCTGCGGGCGTTCAATGATCGGCCATGCGCAAAGATCGCGGCATCAACCGGTGGGAACTGGTCACCTGCGCGCTGGCGGGGCATGTGACGTACGCGCCGGACGAGAAAGGGCTGGCCGAGCGGCTCAGCGGCACCACCGGGCTGGGCGAAGTCTGGCGTTGCCTGCGCTGCGGCGAATTCACCGTCGGCGAACCACACGGCCGCGGCCACGCCGACGACGCCCCGATGATCATGCGCGGCAAGGCTTTACGCCAGGCCATCATCATCCGAGCGCTCGCGGTCGAACGGCTGTTTCGGGCCGTGGTGATCGCGCTGGCCGCGTATGCCGTCTGGAAATTTCGCGGCGCCCGAGGGGCCATCCAGGCCACCCTGGACCGTGACCTGCCGATCTTCCGCGCGGCCGGCTTCAAGGTCGATCAGATGACGATCGTGCACGAGCTGGAAAAGGCGCTGGCCGCCAAGCCGTCCACCTTGGCGCTGCTGACGTTGATGCTGGTCGGCTACGCGCTGATCGAGGTCATCGAGGGCGTCGGCCTCTGGTTGCTGAAGCGCTGGGGCGAGTACTTCGCGGTGGTGGCCACCTCGGTCTTCCTGCCCCTGGAAATCCACGACCTCGCCAAGGGCATCACGATGACCCGCCTGGTCACCTTCACGATCAACGTGGCCGCCGTGATCTATCTGCTGGTATCGAAGCGGCTGTTCGGCCTGCGGGGCGGTCGCAAGGCCTACGACGAGGAGCGCCGCGGCGAGCAGCTGCTCGACGTCGAGCGCGCCGCCACCGCGACCTGAATGGGCACCTACGCGATCACCGGATCGGCGTCCGGGATGGGCCGCGAGGCCGCGCAGCGGCTCCGGGCCGACGGGCACACCGTGATCGGAGTCGACGTGAAGGACGCCGAGGTGGTCGCCGACTTGTCGACGCCGCACGGCCGCGAGGCGGCCGCCGCCGGAATCCTGGCGGCCTGCGGCGGCAAGCTCGAGGGCGCCGTGCTGGCCGCCGGCCTGGGCCCGAGCCGCGGCCGGGATCGGGCGCGCCTGATCGCGCAGGTCAACTACCTCGGCGTGGTGGAACCGCTCGTCGCATTGCGCCCCGCGCTGGCCGAGGCTGACCGCGCCAAAGTCGTCGTCGTCTCCAGCAACTCCACGACGACGGTGCCCGCGGTACCGGGCCGAACGGTGCGTGCGTTGCTCGCGCACGATGCCGACCGTGCGGTGCGATCCGTGCGGCCCTTCGGGCCGGCCGCGCCCACGATGATGTATGCGGCCTCGAAAATCGCTGTGGCACGTTGGGTCCGACGCCACGCGGTCCGGCCGGAGTGGGCCGGCTCGGGGGTGCGCCTGAATGCCCTGGCGCCGGGCGCCATCATGACGCCGATGCTGCAAGAGCAGCTGGCGGACCCCAGGCAGGCCAAAGCGGTCCGATCGTTCCCGGTGCCGATCGGCGGTTTCGGAGACGCCGGACAGTTGGCCGACTGGATGCGTTTCATGCTATCCGATTCGGCCGACTTCCTTTGCGGCAGCATCGTTTTCGTTGACGGCGGGACCGACGCGTACTTCCGCGCCGACGACTGGCCGAAGGCCCTGCCGGCGCGCCGGCTGTTCGGCTATCTGCGGCGGTTCAGGACCGGCACGTGACGAGCCCGTCGCACCACCGCGAATGTGCCTTACGCCACAACGCGGCTTTTCGCGACGTTTACCGCGGCGCGGCGCGCCCGTAAAACCGCTGGGGTGCAATTCAATGAGTCGGCGAACTGGCCGAATGGACAAGGGACAAGGACGGCAACTGTGCCAACACTGCAGCACTGGATGAGCCAGAGCCCGACCAGCCTCGACGTAGTGACCCCGATCAAGGCGAGGGCGTGTGTCGCCCTGCAGGCGGTGTTGAGAAGCAGGCCGCGCCAAGTGGGTTCCCACGCGCGGATCATGCCGAAGGGGGTCGAGCGCTGCTGACGGCCCGCCTGCCGAACTAGCCGCTCGCGCGATCGCGTTCGCGTCGACGGGCCCGCGAAGCCCGCAAATTTGCGGCGTTCCCGCACGTCTTCACGTCGTGCCACACCCCGCTGTTGTTCTTCGAGCGGTCGTAAAACGTCGACGCGCAGCCGGGGCTGTGGCATTGCTTGACCCGCCGCCACGTGCCGTCGCGCTGGCTGAGCAGAATCTCTCCCCACAGGGCCGACGCCAGCCATCGCCAGCCGGTTCCGGCGGGCTCGAGCCGTACGTCGCCGTTCTCCGACAGCGTCAACGAGGCCGAGGCCACGCCCGCCGCGCGTCCAGTCTGCGGCTCCCCCGCGACCAGCCGCGCGATCGTGTCGCGCAGGGCGCGAAGCTTCGCCACGTCCGCGTCGCCGAGCGGCGGCGGCTGCACGTCCAGCCCGCGCGCGGTTGCCCATGTCCGGACGGCGCCGGCCGCCCAGTCGCCGGCAACGGCCGCGTCCGCAAGCAGGTCCGGGCCGTATTCTCCGATGCCCACCGTATTGAGAAAGTCCTGGACCAGGCCCAGGCCCCCGGGCGCCGGAGCGAGCTGGTAGCGCTGTGATGCACGCCATTCGGTTGACATACTCAAAAGATACTTGCCTATGTCGCAGGCGTCAACTATGGTGACAGAACCAAAACACTTTTAACTACGTCAAGGAGGACGCATCATGGTTAACATCAATGGCTCGACGGTCGTGGTAACCGGCGGGCAGCGCGGGCTTGGCAAGGCCATCGTCGAGGAGTTCCTGCAGCGGGGCGCGGCGAAGGTGTACGCCACGGCGAGGGCGCCCAAGCCCAGCGAGGACCCGCGGGTGGTCGCCCTCGAGCTGGACGTCACCAAGCCGGATTCCGTTGCGGCGCTGGCTGCTACGGCGTCCGACGCCGACATTGTCATCAACAACGCCGGAATCATCGGTGCGTCGAAGTTGCTCGGCAGCGACATCGAGGAGGTGCGCGAGGTGTTCGAGACGAACTACTTCGGCGCCCTTCGGGTCGCCAAGGCGTTCGCCCCGATCCTGGCCGACAACGGCGGCGGAGCCCTGGTCAACACCCTTTCGATCCTGTCCTGGGTCGCGGGCTTCGGCGGCTACGGCGACTCCAAGGCGGCCCTGTGGGCGGCGACGAACTCGCTGCGCATCGAGCTGGAGAAGCAGGGCACCCTGGTCACCGGCGCGCACCTGAGCTTCACCGACACCGACATGGCCGCCGGCTTCGACGCGCCGAAGAACGACCCACGCGATGTCGCGCGGCAGATCGTCGACGGTATCGAGCGGGGCGACGCAGAGGTGCTGGCCGACGACGACACCCGTTACATGAAGGCCGCGCTGTCCGGACCGGTGGAGGCGCTGCGGGTCGGCTAACCGAGGCGGGCGCGTAAATGGCCTGTCCGAAGGCAGATCCCCGTCTTGTGACGGTGGGTCAAGCAGGCCGTGGGGGCCTCACCCAAAAATGGGCTTGCTGCACTTCGGACAGGCCACCGGGCTGTCCCGGCACCGATCACGATGCCAGCCCAACCGGAGCGCCACGACGGCCGAAGGTCCCGAAGGCCGCCGGCCGAAAGTCACATCCACTCCGCCCAGGCGGGCATGTTTGGATGGCGACATGGAACCGGAACGCATCGTGAGCGCGACCCGCGTGATCTCGGCGAGCGCCGAGCGGATTTTCGAACTGATCGCCGATCCCGCTCAGCAGCCGAGCTGGGACGGTAACAACAACCTCGCCTCGGCCGCCCCCGGTCAGCGGGTCCGCCAGGTCGGCGACGTGTTCAAGATGACGCTGACCAACGGCGCCGTGCGTGAGAACCACGTGGTGGAGTTCATCGAAGGCACGAAAATCGCCTGGCGGCCAGCGGAACCCAAGAAGCTGCCGCCCGGCCACCTGTGGCGCTGGGAACTGCAGCCGATCAACGCGACCCTCACCAGCGTGACGCACACCTACGACTGGACGGCGCTGAACGACAGCACCCGGTTGGCAACAGCGAGCTCGATAACATCCGACATGCTGCGCGAGTCGATCGACCGGCTCGCCACGCTCGCCCAGGCAAGTGACGGCTGACATGGCCCTCCCGCCGCCGGGCGCCGACAGCGCCGCGATCGTCACCGGCGCGTCGTCGGGTATCGGCGAACAGTTCGCCGGGATACTCGCGCGGCGCGGCTATCAGGTCGTGCTGGTGGCCCGCAGGGCCGACCGTCTCGAGGAGCTGGCCGCGCGGTTGGGCGCGCCGGCGCACCCGCTGCCGGCCAACCTGTCCGATCGAAGCGAACGGGCCGCGCTGCCAGACCGCATCGCGGCCCTCGGTCTGATTCCGGACATCCTGGTCAACAACGCGGGCCTCTCGACGCTCGGCCTGGTCGCAAAATCCGTTCCGGAGCAAGAACTCAACCTCGTCGAGGTCGACGTCGCCGCGGTGGTGGACCTGTGCAGCCGGTTCCTGCCCGGAATGGTCGAGCGCCATCGGGGCGCCGTGCTGAACGTTGCATCGGTGGCCGGGTTCGGTCCGCTGCCGGGCCAGGCGGCGTACGGCGCCGCCAAGGCGTTCGTGTTGTCCTACACCCACAGCCTGCGCGGTGAGTTGCGCGGCACCGGGGTCGGCGCGACGGCACTGTGCCCGGGGCCGGTGGACACCGGATTCGGCGAGGCGGCCGGTTTCTCCAAGGAGGAGGCCGAATCGGCGCTGCCGCGGGTCATGTGGGTGCCCGCCGACAAGGTGGCCCAGGCCGGAATCGACGGGCTCGCGGCCGGCAAGGCCGTTGTCGTGCCCGGCCGCGTCAACCGGGTGGCGTCGGCCTTCTTCCGGGTCGCGCCCCCCGAGCTGCTGCTGCCGGTGCTGAGGCGCGGGCATCCGGCCTTCAAACGCGGCTGAGGCTCAGCCGTTCTTGCCGCGCACCCACTGGAACGTGCCGTAGTTCTTGACCCGCACGCTGACGAATCCGTTGTCTTCCAGGATGTCGCCGATTTCGTCGTCGTCGAACACGTGCGCCCCCACGTTCGGCAGCTTTTGCCAAAACCTGGCGGCCTGCCCGACGGTGGGCACCATGATGGCCAGCCGGGCGCCCGGCCGCAACACCCGGGCCATCTCGGCCAGTGCCGCCGCCGGATTCGGAACCAGCTGCAGCACTGCCATTGAAACCACCGCGTCAACAGTGTTGTCGCGCAGCGGAAGTCGTTGCGCGTCCGCCTTGATGAAGCCGACCTGCGGCCCGGCTTCGTTGCGGACGGCCCGGGCCAGCATCGCCTCGGAGATGTCGACACCCAGGGCCAGTCCGTCGGGACCGGCCGCGCGCGCCAGCGACGCGGTGACGTTGCCCGGGCCCGAGCCGACGTCGAGCGCCACACCGCCCGGCGGGATGCTCAACCAGTCGATGGGCAGTTGCCACGCGCTGATCAGCCGGCGCGACAGGGCTTGTGCGTTGTCGTACAGCATCGACCCGATGGGTGATGCCCAGGCCGCCTGGATCGGGCCGGTGTTCTTTTCGACGGGGTCGTCCTCTGCCGATCCGGCGCCGAGCAGATCCAGGTAGCCCCTGCTGACGTCCGGCTCCGCGGGCGGATCGGCGAGTAGATCCAGCGCGCGGCGCAGCGCGGGCGGCAGCGAGACGTGCACGTCGGTCACGCGTACTCCTTCGGATCGATAATCAAAGCCCCGCAACGGGAATCGAATTCGGGGCTCGCTGGCGAGCCTACGCCGAGCCGAGGGGCGCCTCGACCGCTCGCGATGTGGGTTTCGTTACCGCCGGACCGGTGTGCGCTCGCGCACCAGGGCACAGAGCTGCCACCGACCCGGCACGCCTTTGAGCTCGCCCGCGCCGCGGTCGGCGAACCTGTGGCGCGAGCCGGTGACGATGTCGCGCACGGTCGAGGACACCAGCACCTCGCTGGCTTCGGCGTGCGCCGCCACCCGCGCACCGATGTGCACCGCCATGCCGGCGACGTCCGACCCGCGCACCTCGACCTCGCCGGCGTGAATGCCCACCCGCACCTCGATGCCCAGCACGCGCACGGCGTCGACGATTTCGTCGGCGCAGGCGAGCGCGGCGCTGGGGCTGGAGAAGGTGGCGACGAACCCGTCGCCGGCGGTGTTGACCTCACGCCCACCGAACCGCTGCAATTCGTGCCGAATGATGGTGTCGTGGTTGTCCAGCAGGTCGCGCCAGCGGCCGTCGCCGAGCAGCGCGGCCCGCTCGGTCGAGCCGACGATGTCGGTGAACACGATGGTGGTCAGCAGGCGCTCGGCTTCCGAACCGCCCCGCATCCCGGTGATGAACTCCTCGATCTCGTCGAGCATCGTGGCGGTCTCGCCGACCCAGTACAGCGTGTCTTCGCCCGGTAGCTCCACGAAGCGCGAACCGGCGATGTTGTCAGCCAGGTACCGGCCGTGCGCCACCGGGGTGAACTCGGAGTCGACGCGATGCAGGATCAGCGTCGGCGCGGTGATGCGCGGCAGCGCGTCGCGCACGTCGGCCTGGCGGATGGCCAGGATCATCGCGCGGGCCATGCTGGGCGATGCGGCGCGGTTGCCGGCGGCGTCCCACCAGGCCCGGAAGGCGTCGTCACGCGCGACGCTGGGTGCGATCATGCCGAGCATGTCGAAGCCTTGCTCGACGGCGTCCGGGTCTATCGCCAGGGTGGTGTATGAGTCGATGTCCTCGATCTCGGCGCCCATCGGATAGTCGGGGGCGTACAGGGTGCGGGCCGCGCCGTTGATGATCACCAGGCTGATCACCCGTTCCGGGTACTCGGCCGCCAGCGTCAGCCCCGTCATCGAGGTGAAGCTCGGCGCCACGATCGCGGCCCGCTCGCATCCCACCGCGTTCATCACCGCGACGACGTCCTTCGCCCAGAACTGCGGCCCGATCTCGTCGATCGAGGGCACGCGGGACGAGAGCCCGATGCCGCGCTGGTCGAGCCGGATCACCCGGGCGAATGCCGCCAGCCGTCGATGGAAGCGGTACATCGACGGCTCGGCGTCGACCGAGTCGATCGGAATCGAGGGGCCCGGAAGCAGCAGCAGGTCGATCGGGCCATCGCCGAACACCTGGTAGGCGATGTCCGTGTCGCCGCAACTGGCGTATCGGGTTCGTGGTGTCCCAGGAAACCCAGCCACGGTTTAAAGGCTAGTGCAGGGCTGTGACAAGCCCGAGACAAGCACGGGCCAGGCCGGGCCCCGCTAGCGGCCGATGATCGGGACCAGGTAGCGGGCGGCGTAGTCGCGCACGGCCGCCTGGTCCGAGGTGTCGAGGCGGTCGGTGGGGAACACGATGATGCCCAGGGCGACGCGCAGCAGGACGTCGGCGATGTCGGCCAGCTCGGCGTCGGGGATGTCGGCCCCGCAACGCCGCAGCGTGTGCGCGATCCCGTCGGCGAATTGGCGAATCGGGAAGACATGGGACCGGGAAAACAGGCCGAGCAGCTCGGGCTCACTTTCGACGATCCGCGAATAGAGGCGGGAGTCTCCGACGAGCCGCACCCCGAGCGTGAACGCCTCGATCACGGCCTCTTGCGGGGTGCAGCCCTCGGTCGCCCGGTCCAGGGTGCCGAAGAAGGTTTCGGCCTCGCGCCGCACCACGTGTTCGAACAGGTCGTCCTTGGTCGGAAAGCGCCGGTAGATGGTGCTGCGACTGACCCCGGCGCGGGCCGCGACGTCTTCGATGTTGGCCCGGCGCACGCCGTAGGTCTCGAAGACCGTTCGCGCGGTCTCCAGGATGGTGCGGTCGACGTCGGTGAGCTCGTCGAGATTGCCGTCGTGGATGTGGTTCTGCATCAATAACGACCCCCAGGGCGATCTCGGCGGAGCGTGCTACCGTGACACAAAGATACGCATTTGTTTCTGTGCTTCACAACCCGATTTGGGGGCGAGGAGGTTGGGATGACGGCGCAATGGGCGGAGCAGGATTTCGACGCCGGCGTACGCGAAGCGGTGCCCATGCCGGTCGACGACGACGTCGCCGACTCGGCTCCCCGGCTCGGGCCAGAGTCGTTGACGTGGAAGTTCTACGGCGATCACCGCACCCAGTTCTTCGGGTTTCAGCGCACGGCCGGCGTGGAGAACTGCATCGAGCAGCTCGCCCAGGGCGTGCTCGATCACTCGGTGATCTTCAGCGACACGTTGGGCCGGGCCAAGCGGACGGCGCCGCCCCTGATGAAGACCGTCTACTCCGCCGACCCGCACGAGTGGGGCCGTAAGGTCCGCGACTTCCACAAGCCGATCAAGGGCACCATCAGCGACGGCTCGAGATATCACGCGCTTAACCCGGAACTGTTCTATTGGGCGCACGCCACCTTCGTCGATCAGGTCATCTACACGGCCGACACGTTCATCCGCCGGTTGTCCCGCGCGGAGAAGGAGCAGATCTTCAACGAGGGCAAGGTCTGGTACGGCCTCTACGGGGTGAGCGACCGCGGCCAGCCGCAGACGTACGACGAGTTCGTCGCCTACTGGGACGAGATGCTCGAGCGGTTCGTCCCGCATAAGACGGTCCTGTACGGCACGGGTTACATCCGCAAGGGGATCCCGGGCCCACGCTGGATTCCCAAGCCGGTCTGGAAGGTGTTGTCCGCGCCGCTCAACGCCTACACCCGACTGGTGCTCGTCGGCACCCTGCCGCCGCAGATGCGCGAGGTGTGCCGGCTGCAGTGGGATGCCAAGAAGGAGAAGCGATTTCAGCGGTTCGCCGCCGCGGTGCGCGCGCTCAATCCGCTGATCAACCGGCTGCCCGTGTCGTTCATATACCTGCCGTGGGCGGCCGCGGCGTGGCGCCGCGCGGGCGTCGACCCGCGCAAGCTGCACAACCGGGCGGCTTAACCGATGCGCAGCAGCCGTTCGGCGTTGCCGTGCGCGATCTTCTCCCGGTCGGCCGCGGACAGCGTCGTCCGCTCGAATCCCTCGACCGCCTCCTGGGACGACTCGTAGGGATAGTCGACCGAGAACATCACGGCGTCGGCGCCGACCTCCAGCATCGCTCCCAGCATCGCCGCCGGGGAGAACACCCCGCTGTTGGTGAACACGATGTTGGTGCCGAGGTACGCCGACGGCGGGCGCCGTAGCGGAGTCGTCGTCGCTATCGTCGCGTAGCGGGAGTCCAGCCGGCTGCGCTGAAACGGCAGGAACTCACCCATGTGCCCCAAAATCAGCGTCGCTCCCGGATGCCGGTCGAACACCCCGCCGAACACCAGCCGCAGCGCGTGCCCGCTGACCTCGGCGGCCCAGCTCCAGGTCGCCCCGTACAGTTCCGGGCGCCCGTCGATCACGTGCCAGCGATCCGCCGGCGGTGCGCCCGGGTGCAAATACATCGGCACCCCAAGGGATTCCACCGCGGACCACAACTCGTCGTATTCGGGGGCATCCAGATACCGCCCGCCGGGCCCGCTGATGCAATCGTTGACCAGTGCCCCGCACAACCCGTCCTCGGTGACGGCACGCTCCAGCTCCGCGGCCGCGGCGGCCGGGTCCTGTAGCGGCAAGGCGGCGAAGCCGCGGAACCGATCGGGATGCTGGGCAATGACTTTCACCAGGTAGTCGTTGGCGAACCGGGCGTTGGCGCGCGCCCGCTCGGCGTCGATGTCGACCTGCAGACCCGGGGATGTCAGCGACAAGACCTGCATGTCGATGCCGGCCTCGTCCATCTCCGCCAGCCGGTATTCGGTGAAGTCGGGTAGCCGGCGTTCGTACCGCTCGGCGAATTCGGGTTTCAGCAGCTGCATCAGTCGTTGATGGGCCGGCTGCAGGTCGGCCAGTTCCGGGACGAAAAACGCTTCCTCCAACGCGATGTAGCGCATCGGTCTCCCTTGTCCGTGGTGAGCGCCCGACGTGCAGTATTGCGCGGTCCGCCCATTCAATCCGCCCCCGGGTCTACCCATCGGTCCCCGAAAGCACGAAAGTGAGGGGGTAGGTGAAACCGAAGGAGGGGAGCGGCCATGCAGATGACGGGCAACACGGTGCTGGTAACCGGAGGCGGCAGCGGGATCGGTCGCGGCCTTGCCGAGGCGTTTCACCGACTCGGAAATACGGTTGTCATCGCCGGACGGCGCCGTGAGCTGCTGCAGGACGTCGCGAAAGCCAACCCCGGCATTCGGACGTTGTCGCTGGATCAGGGCGATCCCGCCGACATCCGCCGGTTCGCCACCGAGCTGACCGACCACTACCGGGACGTCAACGTCGTCGTCAACAACGCCGGCGTCCAGCGCTTCGAGAACCTCACCACTACCGGCCCCAGCGTGGCCGAGCTGACGGTCGCCATCAACCTGCTGGGTCCGATCCGGCTGACGGCGGCGTTGCTGCCGTCGCTGCTGAAGAAGCCGCGGGCCGCGATCCTCAACGTCACCTCGGGCCTCGCCTTCGTCCCCAGCGCCGTGACGCCGACGTATTGCGCCACCAAAGCGGCGCTGCATTCTTACACCGAGTCGCTGCGCTTCCAGCTCCGCGGAACCGCGGTCCAGGTGATCGAGATAATCCCGCCGCACGTGCAGACGGAGCTGCAGCGCGGCCGGGGATTCGACACCAGCGACCCCAGGGCGATGCCCTTGGACGAGTACATCGCCGAGACGATAAAGCTGTTGGAGACGCAACCGGACGCCGACGAGATCATCGTCGAGCGGGTCAGGCCGTTCCGCTGCGCCGAACGCGACGGCGTCTATCAGGACACCTTTGCCGCCCTGAACGAGGCGATGGTGGCGGCCGTCGCTCAATCGCGCAACGGCTGAAAACGGGCCGGTCACAAAGAGTTCGCCGCGGGATCGGGCAACGTTCAACGCCCGTATGCCCGGCGCGCTCCGGCACGGTTGTCGGGCGGGTCAGCGATGCGACAGGATCGACGGCATGGGCGACTTTTCGCTGTTGGACGTTCCCCGATCGGCTCCGGTCGCCGACCCCGAGGCGTACCTGCGCGCCGCCATGGCGTGGCACTTCGGCGAGGACACCGGTTCCCGCTTCTGGTTGCGCACCGCCGAGACGCTGAACTTCGACCCGTTGACCGACGTCAAAACCTTCGCCGACTTGCGCCTGTTCCCCAACCTCGTCAACGAGTTGCGGGTCACGCCGGTCGAGGACCTCATTCCGCGCGGTTATGGGTCGCCCGCGCCGCTGCCCCAAATATTCGAGTCCGGCGGCACCACCGGCGCGCCGAAACGCACTGTGCAGATGCCGGATTGGATCGCGCAGGTCGTCGAATGGCAAACCGAGGACTTCGCGGGGGGCGGATTTGTTCGGGACCGGGGCTTTTTGTGCCTGATGCCGAGCGGGCCGCACGGGGTCGGCTACTTCTCCCGCTTGGTCTCCCAACGGCTCGGCGCGGTCTTTCACGCGATCGACATCGACCCCCGCTGGGTGAAGAAGCTCGCGGCCCGCAACGCGGCCGACGAGGTGGCCGCCTACATCGACCATGTCGTCGAGCAGGCGGTGTTCGTCCTGCAGACCCAGAACGTCGCCAATCTGCACACCACCCCGCCGCTACTCGAGGCCATCGCCCGAGACGACCGCGTGGTCGACCTGGTCAACGACAAGGTCCGCTGTTTGTTGCTCAGCGGTGCCCACGTGGACGCCGACACGCTTGACCTGCTGCGCGACATCTTCCCCGACACGACCATCACCATGGCTTTCGGCAGCACGATGGTGCTCTCCCAAGCGGTCACCCGCACCACCGACGGCGACTCGTTCGTGTTCGACCCGCGCACACCGTATGTGGTGTTCTGGGTCGTCGACCCCGAGACCGGAGAGCGAGTGCGGTACGGGCAACGAGGCCAGGTGGTGATGAACCACATCAGCAGGGGCATGTTCATCCCCAACAACCTGGAGCGGGACCTGGCCATCCGGATGCCGGGGCCGGCGGGCGAACTCAGCGATTCCGTCAGCGAGGTGCGGCCCGTCACCACCTTCGAGGGCGAGGCCGTCATCGAAGGCGTGTACTGACCGTGGGAGGGCAAAGCTCCGGCCTCACAACCGATTTGGTGCAGATCGACGCGCTTGGCCCCGGCGGCGAGTATCGCACCCGCAACCGCGAGGTCGTCATGAACACCGCCGGCGGCCCCGTTGCCGAGCTGAGCATCGTTCCGCCGCTGTATGTTTCGCGCACCGTCGGCGCGCAGCGGAAGGCCGCGCCGCTGCCCGCCGGGCAGCGCGAAGCGGCGCTGGCCGACGCGGCCG
>NZ_AUWQ01000028.1 GCF_000455205.1 Mycobacterium sp. UM_CSW
GCTCGACGAGTTCGGCGCCACCTTGCGCCAGGCGTTGGCCGAGGAGGGGCCGACCCTGATCGACGTCCCGGTGGACTACAGCCGAAACACCGATCTCGCCGCGCACCTGCACGACGACCCCTTCGAATGAGCCGAGACCATGAGTAACGCATACGAGCTTTTCCGCCATTGGGCTGCAACGCTTCTCGGACATCACCACGGCGGGGAGGTGTATCAGTTCTCGACGATCAGCGCCCTGCTCGACGGCGTGTACGACGGCGACGCCACCGTTGCCGATATCCTTCGGCACGGCGACTTCGGCCTGGGCACCTTCAATCACCTCGACGGCGAAATGGTGATCCTCGACGGCATTTGCTACCGACTACGCTCGGACGGAACCGCCACCCGGGCACAGCCAACGGACCGCACACCATTCGCGGCGGTCACGCGGTTCCACACCGACTTCGCGATCCCGGTCCGGACGCGCACCGGGCGCGCGGAAGTGAGCGCGGCGATTGACCGCCAAATCCAAAGCCCCAACCTGATTTACGCGATCCGGATTGTCGGTGATTTCGCCGAGCTGCACACTCGCACGGTGATGGAGCAAAAAGCGCCCTATCCCCCATTGACGGAAGCGACCGAGGACCAGGCCGAAACGGTATTCACCGACGTTTCGGGCACGATCGTCGGGTTCCGCACACCCGATTTCGAACAGGGCATCTCCGTGGCCGGATATCACCTGCACTTCCTCAATGATGACCGGACCGGCGGCGGCCATGTCCTCGACTTCACCATCGAGCGCGGCACGGTCTCGGTCAGCGGCGCCTCGCAGTTGCATCTGAGCCTGCCCACGTCCGGCGGGTTTCTCGGCGCGCAACTGGCCGGTGACGATCTCGCCGAGCGGATCGGGAAGGCCGAAGGGCCCAAAGGCGATCCGCGCTGAAGTCACATCCGCCACACGCGTCTCCGTCCGAGCGGGCACCCTTCGTGCCCGCCTCATAGCGACAACTGCGGGCGCACACTCCATCACGGCGAATTGTCGCTCAGAGGCGGGCACGAGGGGTCATCCTTCCCGCCAGATGCCAGCGTGACGGATGTGACAAGACGCCTTGGTCGGTCGCTCGCTTCCTCAGCGGTAGATGTTCACGCAATCGGGCAGCCGCAGGTGCGCTGGATCGCCCCGGCCGGTGGCGGCCAGGAGAAACTCATGCGCCGCCATGCCGGTTTGCCGCGGGAATTGCTCGACCGAAGCCCCCAAGAGCCGCGCGACGGCCGGTTCCGCGGCGGCCGCGTCATCTCGCAGCAGGGCGCCGAGCACGAAGTCGAGGCTGGCGTGCAAGGCCGGCCCGGCGTCGAACGGCAGACCGACCGCACAACGGATGTCGTCGCCGTGCACGTAGGCGTCGTTCAGCAGCGCGTGCACGCCCTGGCCGAGGGTCAGCCCGGGCACGGGACTGGGTGCCAACCAGCTCGCTTCGTCGATCACCACAGCAAGGCGCGCAACGGAATCCGCCGCGGTCTGCAGCCGCCCGGCGAGCGCGGCCGGTGATTCGCCGCGCAAGGCCGCCGCTTGGTCGTCCGGTGTACGCGTGCCGATCACGCCGCTGACGGTGTCGACGGCCTGACCCACCACGTGGCCGGCCACGTCACGCACCTGCCAGCCGACGCAACGGGTTTCGCGCGTCCACTGCGACGCATCGAGTTGGCCGATGAGTTCGGCGAACGAGCGGTATTCGCTGACGAGGCCCGTGGTCGTCACGACTCGATCGGGTCCCGGGCGCACGATCGTGGTCATCGCAACGCCTCCGCCACCGTCCGCAGCTGGCGCAGCTGCTCGATGAATCCGTCCGGGCCGAGGACTGCTATTCGGCACACCAGATCCCGCGCGCCAGCGTCGATATAGCTCGCCAGCCTTGCGGTCACGGCGTCGGGCGTCCCCGCCGCGAACGTCTGGATCTGCTCGACGACATCGATGCCGAAACCGTAAGTCTGGGTGGCGAAATGATCCGAAGCCGCCCGCCCGCCGTCGGGATCATCCGTTATCAGCACGGTAACGAACAGGGCCGGCGTCACCGCGTCGGCGGCGCGGCCCGCGATCTCGGCGGCGGCCCGCACCTCGGCCAGACCAGACGAATAGGCCTGCGGTGTCGGAGGATACGGGAGCCACCCGTCGTAGAAACGGCCGGCGCGGGCCCGCGCACCAGGCGTGTCCGCGGCCAGCCATACCGGCGGGTCGGACGCGTTGAACGGCGTGATGCCGGCCGGAATGTCGTCGAGATGCAGCACAACCCCGTGAAACGAACTGGGCTCCTTGGTGTTCCACAGCTGGCGCCATAGTGCGACGGTGTCGTCGAGGCGCGCGAAGCGCCGGCGCCACGGGACCTCGGAGGCCGCGTACTCCACCTCGGACAAGCCCGGGAAGCCGGCGCCGACCGCCACCGCCAATCGCCCGCCCGACAGCCGATCGATGGAGGCCAGGACCTGCGCGGTCTGCACCGGCCGCCGCAGCACGGGCTGCAGGGCGGCGGTCCCCAGGGTGATCCGATCGGTGACCGCGGCCGCCGCCGACAGAAACGTCAGCGCTTCGATGCGCGGACGCACCAACGAGTCGTTTGCCCACAGCGAGTCGAACCCCAGATCCTCGACGGCGCGGGCAAAGTCGAGTAGGCGGCGCAGGTCGGTACCGGCCCATGGTTCGGCGGCCAGGGGAGGCATCACGCCGAGGCGGAGTGGCTGATTCATACGGCGATCGTGTCGCCCGCACTGGCGCGCGGCAATTCCCTCGAGGGAATAGCGGCCAGCGCCGCGAACGGGTTGACTGTTTGCATGTCGGTTTCGGTGCAGGGCGACTTCGGCACGGCGCTGCGGGAGTGGCGTAATCGGCGACGGCTCAGCCAGATCGACCTGGCCAACGATGCCGGCACCACCCAACGGCACCTGAGCTACTTGGAGCAGGGTCGATCGGTGCCGGGGCGCGACATCGTCAGCCGGCTGGCCGACTCGCTGCAGCTGTCGCTGCGGCAACGCAACTCGCTGCTATCGGCGGCGGGGTTCGCGCCCGCGTATCCGGAGTCGGCGCCCGACGCGCTGCTGCTGCAACCGGTGCGAGAGGCGTTGCAGCATGTGCTCGACGGCCATCTGCCGTATCCGGCGATGGTCATGGACGGCTTCGGCGAATTGGTCGCCGCCAACGGGGCGTTCGGACTCCTGACCGACGGGGTGGCGGAGTGGCTGCTGGAGCCGCCGGTCAACGTGTTGCGCGTCGCGCTGCATCCGGAGGGCATGGCGGCGCGCATCGTGAACCTCGACGATTGGCGGCGCCACATTCTGCATGGCCTGCGCGAGCGCGGTCCACACCCGCGCATCGACGCGCTGATCGAGGAACTCGAGGGATACGGCGTGCCGACGCCGGGCGGGCGGCCGATCGAATCGCTCGGGTTCGCGGTGCCGCTGCACCTGCGCTCCCCCGACGGTGACGTGCGGCTGATCGCGACGATCTCGACGTTCGTCACGGCGCTCGATGTCACCGTGTCGGAGCTGCGCCTCGAGGCGTTCCTGCCCGCCGACCGGGAAACCGCCGCGATTCTCGCCCGCCGTCACAGCAGGTGAGGCGAATTCACGGAGTGTTCAGGCACGCGACGGTTCCACATCGATGAATGCACATACGCGCCGCGTGTCCTCACGTTATGCGCGTTGCACAGGTCGCCAACTTCTATGGCCCCCGCTCCGGCGGCCTGCGCACCGCGGTGGACCGGCTCGGCGCCGAATACTGCGCCGCCGGGCATGAGGTGTTCCTGATCGTCCCCGGCCGAAACGCCGAACGCACGGAGCTGCCCACGGGCGTGGTGCGAATAACCATGCCCGCCCGGTTGATTCCCTTCACCGGCGGCTACCGCGCGGTGATGCCGGGACCCGTCAAGGCGCTGCTGGCGGCGCTGAAGCCCGACGCGTTGGAGGTCTCCGACCGGCTCACCCTGCGGTCGCTGGGGCCTTGGGGCCGCGAATACGGCGCCAACACGGTGATGATCTCCCACGAGCGCCTGGATCGCCTTGTGGGGCAAGTACTTCCGCGGCGCAGCGCGGAGAAGTTCGCGGACTTCGCCAACCGGCGCACCGCCGCCAACTACGACACCGTGGTGTGCACCACCGCGTTCGCGCGCGAAGAGTTCGACCGGATCGGCGCCACCAACACCGTCACCGTGCCCCTGGGCGTGGACCTGCAGACGTTCCACCCGCGCCGGCACTCCTATCTGGTGCGGCGGCGCTGGGCCACCCCAGAGCAGATCCTGCTGGTGCACTGCGGCCGGCTGTCGGTGGAAAAGCGCGTCGACCGCAGCATCGACGCCCTAGGCGCGCTGTGCCATGCCGGCGTCGACGCCCGGCTGGTCGTCGTGGGCGAGGGGCCGTTGCGGGCCAGGCTGGAAAGGCAGGCCTCCCGCCTTCCGATCGACTTCACCGGCTTCATCAACAACCGGCGCACCGTCGCCGAGCTGCTGGCCACCGCCGACGTGACGCTGGCGCCGGGCCCGCATGAGACGTTCGGGCTGGCCGCGCTGGAATCGCTGGCATGCGGGACACCGGCCGTCGTGTCGCGCACGTCGGCGCTGACCGAGATCATCACCCCGGACAGCGGCGCGCTGGCCGACAACGACCCCTTCGCCATCGCGTGGGCGGTCGGCGCGATTGTCGGTCGACCGGAAAACCACCGCCGTCGCTCCGCGCGGCGCCGCGCGGAGAACTTCACTTGGGAACGCGCCGCGGCCGGCATGCTGGCGTCGTTGGGGACCGGCGAAACCAAAGAAAGCGCGTAGCGCTGCTAACCGCAGCTCAAGCCGACTCGGCGAGCAGAGACCCGGGGCTATCCGCCGCCGCTGGGCTTGTTTTCCGGGTGCTTGCCGGGGCAGTAGTCCGCGGTGGCCGCGCCGATGAACGTCTCGGCCTGCGCCTGGGTCAGCTTGTGCGACCCGGTCAGCTGGTCGATCTCATCCTTCTGGGTGTAGCCCGCCTCGAGGTCCTTGCACATGGTGCGTGCCATGTTCACCACCTGTGACGGCGAACCCAAGTTGATGCCGTGCCCCGCCAGGTATTCCGCGAAGTCCTGGTCCGTCTGGTCGGCGTGCGCGACGGCTGCGGGCACCCACGTGAAAGCCAGGAACGCGCCGAACGCGACCGCAGTAAGCTTCTTCTTCATTTCCCCATCACTTTCGAAAACCACACGGGCCGGAAGCCCACTGTAATTAATCCTCGCGTGCGAGCGGTTCCATGGTCAATAGTCTTCTCGCGGGACCGCACGCCGAAAGCCAAACTTCAATCCGCCGTTCAGTTTTAGTTCTGGTCGAGTTTAATTCTGACCGCGCCGCCGACCTCGTCGGGGACCGCAAGAGTTCACCTTCGGTTCCGACGGCGTTTACTTCTTGGCCCGCGGCTAGGCTCGCGGGAGACGCAAGGAGGTGCACTAGTGGAGGCCCGCGACCAGGTGCTGATCACGGCCACCGAGCTGGCCGCCGCCATGGAGGGCGGCGACCCGCTCGCGATACTCGACGTGCGTTGGCGCCTGGACGAACCCGACGGCCGCGCGGCCTACCTGGCGGGCCACCTGCCGGGCGCGGTGTACGTGTCGCTCGAGGACGAGCTGAGCGACCACGGCCTGGCCGGCCGGGGGCGCCACCCGCTGCCGTCCGGGCGCAGCCTGGAGACGGCCGCGCGCCGATGGGGCGTCGGCCAAGACGATTTGGTCGTCGTCTACGACGACTGGAACCGTGCCGGCTCCGCGCGGGCGTGGTGGGTGCTGACGGCGGCGGGGCTGGAAAACGTGCGCATCCTGGACGGCGGCCTGACCGCGTGGCGCGCGTCGGGACGGGCCCTCGACACCGGCCCGGTCGATCCGCCGCCCGGGAATGTGGTTGTGCCGCACGATGATCTGTACGCGGGCGGACGACCCACGTTGGCGGCCGCCCAAGTTGGCGAGGTTATGACGCTGCTCGATGCTCGTGCCCCCGAACGGTTTCGGGGCGACGTCGAACCCCTCGACCCCGTCGCCGGCCACATTCCCGGCGCGAAAAACCTTCCCAGCGGCGCCGTCCTGGCGGGCGACGGGACCTTCGTCGGCGATTACGCGCTTGACCAACTGCTGTCCGACCACGGCATCGATCGCGAGGGCCCGATGGGCGTCTATTGCGGCTCGGGCGTCACCGCGGCCATCACGATCGCTGCGCTCGCCGCGGCGGGCCGAGAGGCGGCGCTGTATCCGGGGTCGTGGTCGGAGTGGTGTTCGGATCCCAGCCGCCCGGTTGCCCGCGGCGCCGAGTGACTCAGACGCCGGCCCAGCTCTGCAGGAAGGCCGCGGTTACCCGGGCCGCGTTTTCCGCCGCGATTTGCTTGTAGAAGAAGAACTCGAACGGGAACCCCGGCAGGCCCAGCGGGTCGCCCGCGCCGTCCGAAACCCCGCGGATGCCCAGGAACGGCACGCCGTGCGCGTCGGCGACCGCCTGCACCGCCGCCGTCTCGTTGTCCGTCGCGTCGAAGGCCGGGTTGGCCGTCGACGCGATGTTCAGGTTGCTGATCAGTGAGTTTCGCAGCCACGGCCCCGCCGCCTGAAAGAAGTTGCCGGTGTAGAAAAGCGAGCGATCCGGCGCGCTGCAGGGTTGGCAGCCGAACACGTCGCCGCCGTTCGGTATGCACGGGAACGCGCGGCCGTTGTTGTTGTCGGAGCTGGAACCGTCGCCGCCGACCACCAGCCTCGGCTGGCGCTTCAGGTTGATCAGCTTGACGCGGGGAGCGTTCTCGCACAGGCAGATCGGATTGCCAAGGTAGTTAACGCTTTCCAGGTCGACGCTCAGCGCCTGGGCCGCGGCCAGCATGCCAGGGTCGACGGGGTGAAACGTCGCGCCCCGATCCAGGCTCCAGCGGGCCGGCACCGCCACGTCCCCAATGTTGACGCGCGCGCCGCCCCCGGCGACGCCCGAGAACACCACCGCCCCAATGGAAACCGACGACGCGCAGGTGAACCGCGTGAAGGCGGTTTGGGCGGTCTCGGTGGCGTTCACCAGGCCGATGCCCGTCATCGCCACGATCACCTTCTTGCCGCCGATCGTCCCGAGGTAATAGCGCCGGCGCTCGGACCGCACCACCGGGTGGGGGTCCAGCGCGGTGAACGACAGCACGGCATCGGCCTCGGCCGGGAAGGCGGACAGCACCAGCGTGCGCTGTTCGCAGGAATCCGTCGTCACCTCCGGCGCGCCTGCGGGCTCGGCGGCGGCCACGCCGGCGCCCACCGACAGCGCGAGCGCCACCATGGCGGCGACGCGAAAAGGCTTGAGCACGCTCCCCCTGGTTTTTTGTCGGTCATGAATGCCGAGACTCGCTGCCTTATCGATGTGGCTAATGTGATGGCTTGATTTTCGCGCATCGAGGGTGCGGCTGAATATTCGTTATCGTTCTTTTTGTTTAGCGATTTCGTGTCGTTATTGCCGCTAGTCTCAACGGCGTGCTTGAAGTGATCGACAAGGGACCGAACGGCGGCTCCGGCAAAACGCCCTTGTTGTTCGTCCACGGCGCCTGGCACGGCGCCTGGTGCTGGGACGAGCATTTCTTGGACTTCTTCGCGGCGAAGGGCTATCGGTCGGTGGCCGTCAGCCTGCGCGGTCACGGGAAGAGCCCCGCGCCCAAAGCCATGCAGTTCTGCTCGATGGCGGACTTCGTCGACGACGTCGCCTCGGTCGCCGACGGCCTGCCCGAACGGCCGGTGGTGATCGGGCACTCCATGGGCGGCTTTGTGGTGCAGAAGTATCTCGAGTCGCACGACGCGCCGGCCGCCGTCCTACTCGCGTCCGTGCCGCCCAGCGGGATCGCCAGATTCCTGCTGCGCCGGTTCAGGCTGCACCCGTGGCTGACCGCGCGGCACCTCGCCATCACCAAATCCAAGGGGAGTATGGGCCGCACCGCCGAATTGGCCCGGGAAAGCTTCTTTTCCGACTCGACTCCCCTCGCCGACGTGGCGCGCTACGCGGCCGGGCTTGACGAGGAGTATGTGGGCAAACACGTGCTCGGCATGCTGTGGCTCGATCTGCCGACGCCCTCCCTCGTCAACACCCCGGTTTTGGTCCTCGGGGCCGAAAACGACATCCTTTTCTCGACACGGGAAGTGCGGGCGACCGCGAGGGCATATCACACCGAGGCGCAGTTCATTCCGGGAATGGCGCACGACATGATGCTCGAGCCCGGCTGGGCCGACGTGGCCGAGCGAATTCACGCCTGGCTCGAAACCCGTTGTCCGGCGGCGTCGCCGAAATGACCGGGCGGCTCGACGGCAAGGCCGCGATCATCACCGGCGCCAGCAGCGGCCTGGGGCCGGTGATGGGGTCGCTGTTCGTCGCGGAAGGCGCCCGGGTGCTGCTGGCCGCGCGGCGGGAAGAGCTGGTCCGCGACGCCGCGGCAGCGGCGGGTCCGGGCGCGGTCGCGATGCGCGCCGACGTCACCAACGAGGACGACGTCGCCGCCATGGTGGCGCGGGCCGTCGACGAGTTCGGCCAGGTGGACATCCTGTGCAACAACGCCGCCGCGCCCGGCCAGGACCGCTGGATCTGGGAGCAGACGCTGGACAACTGGAACGCGACCATCGCCGTCGACGTCACCGCGGCCATGCTGTGCACCCGCGAGGTGCTCAACCGGTCGATGCTGCAACGCCGGCGAGGGGTCATCCTGAACTTCTCCTCGACGGCCAGCTACGGCGGGATGGTCCGCAAGACCCACTACGTCGCCGCCAAGGCGTCGCTGCGCGCGTTCACCAAAGCAGTTGCGCTAGAGGTCGGTCCGTACGGCATCCGGTGCAACTGCATCGTGCCCGGCGCCATCGACACCGACCTGTTTCGCAAGTGGGTGCAACGCACCGCCGACGAGCAAGGGGTCGACTACGAAACCCAACGCGCCAGGTCACTCAAAGGGGTAGCGCTGCAAGACATTTCCTCGCCGTTGGACGTCGCCAACCTGGCGCTGTTCCTGGCCAGCGACGAGAGCCGAACCATCACCGGCCAATCCATCCCCGTCGACGCCGGAGGATACATGCAGGGATGAGCACCGCCGCAGTCAAACTATCGGTGGCCACACCCGTGGTGACCATGCTGCCCGGTAGCAGCGAATGGACCCGAGACGCGTCCATCGAGGATCTCGCCCAGATCGCCGAGGCCGCAGACCGACTCGGCTATCACCACCTGACGTGTAGCGAGCACATCGCGCTGCCCGCCGCCGAGCGCTCCCGCCGCGGTGCCCGCTACTGGGATCCGTTGGCCACGCTGGGCTACCTCGCGGCGCGCACCCGGCGGATCCGGTTGGCCACCCACGTGCTGGTGCTCGGGTACCACCATCCGCTCGAGATCGCCAAGCGCTACGGCACCCTGGACAAGGTCAGCAACGGCCGGCTCATCCTCGGGGTCGGGGTGGGCAGCCTCAAGGAGGAGTTCGAGCTCCTGGGCGCCCCGTTCGACGACCGCGGGCCACGCGGTGACGACGCGCTGCGCGCGCTTCGCGCCTCGCTGTCCGTCCCCGAACCCGCCTACCATGGCGAGTTCTATTCGTTCGGTGGGATGGTCGTCGATCCCTGCGCGGTCCAGGAACGCGTCCCCATCTGGATCGGCGGGCGTACGCTGCGATCGCTGCGCCGCGCCGCGACCCTGGCCGACGGCTGGGCCCCCTTCAACGTCAGCCCGCAGCAGGTCCGAGAATGGCTGGGCCGTTTCGACCTTCCGCCCGGCTTCGAGGTCGTGCTGCCGCCGTCGGCGCCGCTGGATCCGATCAACGAGCCGGAACGCACCCGCGACGTGCTCGGCGAGCTCGGCGCGCACGGCGCCACCATCGTCAGCGCGATCTTCAAAGACGCCTCGCTGCAACAGTATCTGGACAATCTGGCGGCGCTCGCGGAACTGAAAACGTCGTAGGAAAGGGCTTCCATGTCGAAGGCGATCCGAGTGCTGGCCATGCTTTTGTTGGTGTCCGGGGCCCATGCGATAGTTTCCCCGGCCACGGCCACCGGCACGCCATCATGCGTCGGCCTGTCGATATGCCCGCCACCGCCGCCGGACGCCGACGGCAACCCGGGATGTTATTACGCCGACGGCTGGCAGGGCTCGGGCGCCGGCATCGAGGTGTGGTACTTCCATGAGCCGCAGAACATTTCGAAGCCCGACAAGGTCACGGCCCTGGTACGCAAGAAGGACGGCACCACCGAGTCTCAGGACGCCAACATCGAAGCCGGGCAACAGGTGCACCGCTTCGAGTTCGCGACCATCGACAAGTCGGCCGTCCAAGAGGTGTTGCTCACCAGCAGCAGCGGCCGGTGCTTCGTGATCGGACCGGGCACGTGAACCGTGTCAAGGCAGGCTTTTTCAGCCTTACCCCTCCCGCACCCGACGACGACGGCAGCTATCTGCGTTGGCACCTGCTGGATCACATGCCCGAGCAATACCAACTGCCGGGCATCGTCCACGGGCTGCGCTGGATCGCCGACGGCGCCTACCCCGAACACCGCCTGGCGGCCGACGGGCCGCTGGCGCAGGTGGGCAACGTGGTGCACTACCTGATCGGTGACCCCGTTGAACAAACCTTCGACGACTTCGTCGCGCTCGGCCGCTCGCTGCGGGAAAACGGCCGCTTTCCCGTCACGCGCCCGTCGCTACAGGTGGCCGGCCTGCGGCTGCTGCAGTGGCAGGCCGCGCCGCACGCCCTCATCTCGCCCGAGGTGGTGCCCTTTCGGCCGCACCGCGGCATCGTGCTGATCATCGAGGAACCCACCGAAGGCCGCCCCGACACGTGGCTGCAATGGCTGCACGCCGAACACCATCCGGCGCTGCTCGCCGCGCCCGGCACCGCCGGCGCTTGGACTTTCGGTACGAGTACCGGGTGGAGCCACCTACCCGCGGGGTGGCTGACGGACCACCAATACACCACCGTCGTTTACCTCGACGCCGACCCGCTCACCACCGTCGACGCGCTGGCTCCGCTCATCGAGGAACGGTGGCGGTCGGGCGCGGTGCGGCCCCTGTTCGCGGGACCGTTACGAACGATGGTCAGCTGGGAAGCGTGGCCGTGAACTGCGCGGATCCGCCGTTCGGCGGGTCGCCAGAGGGATGAGACCTCGCCGCAACGCACGGCCTCTATAGTCCTTCTGAGCTCTAGCAAAGGACGTGAGATGACCAGTTCGCGACTCGTTCTCGCCGCCGCGCTCGGCGTGATCGCCGTGGCGGCCACCCTGCCGGCCTGCTCGAGCAAGAGCGGCCAGCCATCTTCTGCCACGAGCACCAGCGCGGCCCCGCCGAGCACGACCGTCATGATCGGCGGCAACAAACACACGATCATGACGAAGGTCGAATGCACCGCGACGGCGGCACAACCCAGCGCCACACCCGCGGAGTCCGGGGACCTGACCACCCGCATCAGCGTTCACGACGATTCGGCTTCGGTGTCGCTGGCGCTGTCGGACGAAAAGCCGCCGAGCGTCGACGGCTTTTCCCTGTCGCTCAAGGCGGGATCCGGTGAGTACCAGCTGCCCTACCAGGCGCCCCAGTCCGCGACCCAGGTGCAGGCGACGAAGGACGGCAAGAGTTACACCGTGACCGGGACGGGCCAGGGAGTGTCGCCCAATCAGGGCGACGTGCACCAGGTGACGTTCGGGATTCACGTGACCTGCCCCTGAGCGACACCTTAAACCAACTGCCGCAGTTTGCTTTTCGGGCCTCATCTGTCACTCGAGTCACCGCAGGAGGTTGGGTGGCTTTTTGCCCGCCTCAGAGCGACAAGCGGTAACGGCAACCAGCTGTCGCTATGAGGCTGGCACAGCGGCGCATCCCAAATTTCCTGTGATGCCTGGGAATTATCGATGCCTGGTTGTCCACCGCGACCGCCTCTGCGATGCTGTCAGCTTGGACATCTTCGCGGAGTGGCAAAGCGGCGGGACCGAGCTGCGGTGGCGGTCGACGACGGCCGCCAACGACGGGCAGGAAGTGACGGTGTTCAGCCGTCGTTGCGGTACCCCCGGGGCACCCGCGCTGGTGCTGGTGCACGGCTTTCCGACGTCGAGCATCGACTACTTCGGCCTGTCCCACGAGCTGGCCTCAGAGTTCGACATGTTCGTGCTCGACTTTCCCGGCTACGGATTGTCCGACAAGCCGCCGGCCCCGTACGTCTATTCGTTGTACGACGATGCGCGCCTGCTCGTCTACGCGATCACCCAGGTGTGGAAGCTGACCGAATTCCGCATGCTCACGCACGATCGCGGCAGCAGCGTCGGCATGATCGCGCTGGAGATGTTGGCGGCCCAGGACCCGCCCGTGGTGCCCGTCGACCTCATCCTGACCAACGCCAACATCTATCTCCCGCTGGCGAACCTGACCGTGTTCCAGACCGCCCTGCTCGACGCCGCGACCGGGCGGGACACCGCGGCGGCGACCACGCCGGAGATGCTCGCCGCCGGCCTGGGCGTCAGCACCTTCATGCCGCGACGGACACTGGAAGACCCGGAGATCGCCGCGCTGGCGCGATGCTTCGCCCACAACGACGGCATCCGCGTGCTGCCGGACACCATTCAATACCTCAAGGAACGGGCCGCCGACGAAACCGGTTGGCTGGAGGCGCTTTCCAAGAACCCCGTCAACACCACGGTGGTGTGGGGCATCCATGACAACGTCTCACCTGTGCGTGTTCCCAACTACGTCTGGCAGACGTATCTGAAGAGCAAGCCCGGTCGCAACCGCTACTGGGTGGTGCCCAGCGCCGACCACTACCTGCAGTGCGATGCCCCCGGCGAACTGGCCCAGATCGTTCGCCTCACGGCCCAGGGCGGGGACATCCCGCTTCAGACGCTCGGCAATCAGCCCGGCGGCGCCGTGCTGGTCGACGAAAGCTTCTCCTAGCCGTCACGCCCGCCGAACGCCCGGCTGGCCGGGTAGTCGAGCCCGAGCGCCCGGCTGGCCGGGCATTGGGCGCGGGGCCGGCTATCCCCGGGTGACGACGGGCAGGCGCGCCCACCCGCGCACGCTGGCGGTGTGCGCCCGCTGGGCGTTGGCGTAGTCGACTTCCCAATCGGGCCAGCGTTTGAGGACCTCCTCGAAGGCGACTCGGGCTTCCATCCGGGCCAGGGCCGAGCCGAGGCAGAAGTGCAGGCCCTGCCCGAAGCTCAGATGGCCGCCCTGGCGATGAATGTCGAAGCGGTCCGGATCGGCGAAACGACGTTCGTCCCGGTTGGCCGAACCGTTCAGCAGCAACATGAACGACCCTTCCGGCACCACGCGGCCGTAGTGCTCGGCATCGCGGGCGACGTAGCGAGCCTGCACCGGCGACGGCGGTTCGTAGCGCAGCGTTTCCTCGACCGCACCAGGGATCAGCGACGGGTCGGCGACGAGTTCGCGCCGCTGATCCGGGTGATCAGACAGCAGCTGACCCATGAAACCGATTAAGCGAGCGGTGGTTTCGTTGCCGGCACCCGCGATCATCGCGGTGTAGGACAGCACCTCGGTCCGGGACAGGGGACGTCGGGTCCCGTCGGGTTCTTCGATCTCGGCCCGCAGCAGATCGGTCATCAGGTCGTCGGAGGGGTTGTCGGCGCGCCATTCGATGTACTCGGCGAACATCGCGATGGTGTCCGCGAACAGATTCGGATTGACCTCACCGGGCTTGCGCCCCTCGGCCATTTCGATGAAGGCTCCGTTGCGATCCCGGATGTTCGCCTGGTCCGCCTCGGGTATGCCCAACAGATAGCCGATGGTCCGCATCGGCATCATCGCCCCGAGGTCGGCGATGAAATCGAACCCGCCGGCACCGATCAGCGGGTCGAGTTCGCGGACGCAAAACCCACGCACCATGGACTCGACGGCCAGCATGCGTCGCGGCGTGAAAACCCGGGACAGCAGTTTGCGGTGCAGGTCGTGCAGGGGCGGATCCTCGAACAGCAGGATGCCGGGCGGCACCTCGATGTTGTTGAACAGGATGTCGGCGGTGGTGCCGCGTCCGGATCGGTAGGTCTCCCAGTTCGGCAGTTCGCGCGCCACGTCCTCGTACCGGCTCAGCGCGTAGAAGTTGTACTTCTCGTTGTAATACAACGGTGCCTCCGCGCGCATGCGTTTCCACACCGGGTAGGGGTCATCGTCGATGGCGACGTCGTAAGGGTCGTAATACAGCTCAGCTGAACGTAACATCTTGCCTCTCAGTCGTTTCGGTGCAGGAAGCCGTGCAGGATCGCCTGGACGAGTTCGTCGACGATCACTTCCCGCGCCGGCTGCTTTCTGCCGAAGTAGGTCGATCGCAATGCGGCCATGCCGGCGATCATCGCCACCGTCGAATGCGCCGGCAGGTCAGGGTGATCCGACCGCAACCCGCGCAGGTGCATGCCCTCGGCGCTGATCTGGCCGAGCACCGTGAGGGCGCGCCGGACGTCGTCGATGCCGGCGTCGGCTTTCTCCTCGTCGCTGAGCGCCTCCGACGCCATCAGCGTCAAGAGCAGACCCTGGTGTTCCACGAACACGTCGTAGAGCTGCCCGACGAAATGGCCCGCCAGGTCCTCCTCCTTGGTCTCCTCGGGCACGACCGCCTGCCAGGTGCGGCCGAACTCGTCGACGAAGCTGGTGAACGGTGCGACGAGGGCCTCGCGGAACAGCGCCGCCTTCGAGCCGAAGTGGCGGAACAGCAGGTGTTCGGTTACGCCTGCGGCCTGGGCGATTTCGCGTGTGGTGGTGCCGCGGTAGTCCTGCCGCGCGAACAGCTCCCGCGCGGCGTCGAGCAGCAGTTTGCGCGGCGCGCCGCGGGGCCGGCGCGTGGCCGCGGTAACCGGGGGTCGCTGGGGCACGACTTTTAAGATAGCATGCACTATCTTGAGGATCGACCCGAAGCTGGAAGGGGTGCCGACGTGGGTGCTGCCATCATGCTGGGCACGCTGTTCGGGTTGATCGTCCTGATCTTTGGCCTGGTGGTGCGTTTCGATCCCGAGGCGCGCCGCTCCTGCGGACACGAGGGCGGTCGATGAGCAGCGGGATGACGCCCGTGATGCAGGCGGCCAGCGGCTTCGCCCTCGTCGGTGGCATCACATTCACCGCGATCGGTGTCTACCTGAGCATTCGCCAACGCCGGATACACCCGCTGCTGCTTCTCTGCATCTCGGCGATCTCGTTCTCGTGGATCGAGGCGCCCTACGACTGGGCGATGTACGCCCAGTTCCCGCCCGCCATTCCGCGGATGCCGTCATGGTGGCCGCTGAACGTGACCTGGGGTGGGTTGCCCTCGTTCGTTCCCATCGGCTACATCTCCTACTTCGTGCTCCCGGCCGTGACCGGGGCGGCGCTGGGGCGGTGGTTGAGCGCAAAGTTCCAGTGGCGCAGGCCAACCACCCTCCTCATCGTCGGGCTCGTCGTCGGCTTCTGCTGGGCGCTGCTGTTCAACGGGTTCCTGGGAGCCAAGCTCGGCGTCTTCTACTACGGACGCGTCATCCCCGGGCTGGCGATACGCGAGGGCACCATTCACCAATACCCGCTCTACGACTCCCTCGCGATGGGCATACAGATGATGGTCTTCACCTACCTGCTCGGGCGCACCGACGCGCAGGGACGCAACGTCATCGAGATGTGGGCCGACAAGAGATCGAAGACTCGCCTGCAGTCGTCGGTGCTGTCGATCGCCGCGATCGTCGTCGTCGGAAACCTGCTCTACGGCGCTGTTTTCGCGCCGCACCTGGTGACGAAGCTGGGCGGCTGGGTGACCGCGGGGCCGACCGAACAGTTGTTCCCGGGCGTGCCGAACCAGCCCAAGTAGCCGCGACCTACCCGGTGAACACCGGCAGCTTCGCCCATCCCCGCACGCTGGTCGTGTGGGCCTTGGCGGCGTTGGCGTAGTCGACTTCCCAGTCCGGCCAGCGCTTGATGACCTCCTCGAGCGCGACGCGGGCCTGCATGCGCGCCAAGGCCGATCCCATGCAGAAGTGCAGCCCGTGGCCGAAGCTGAGGTGGGTGTCGCCGCGATGGATGTCGAACTTGTCGGCGTCGGGGTACCTGCGCTCGTCCCGGTTGGCGGATCCGTTGACCAGCAACATGATTGAGCCCTCGGGAACTGTCGTGCCGTGGCAGGAAACCTCGCGGGCGACGTACCGCGCCTGCACCGGCGAGGGCGCCTCGTAGCGCAACGTCTCCTCGATGGTCATGGGGATGAGCGACGGGTCGGCCACGATTTCGCGCCGCTGGTCGGGGTGTTCGGCGAGCAGCTGGCCCAGGAAGCCGATCAGACGTGTCGTCGTCTCGTTACCCGCGCCGGCGATCATGCTGGTGTACTGCAGCACCTCGATCCGCGTCAGCCGCCGGGCCTCGCCGCCGTCCTCGACCTCGGCGTTAAGTAGCTGGGTCATCAGGTCGTCCGACGGGTGGTCCACCCGCCAATCGATGTAGTCGGCGAACATCTCATAGCTGCGTTCGAAGAATTCTTGCGTGGCGGGCCGGAACGTCGCCTCTTTCAGGGTGAGCTGACGGCCGCCCTTGTCGCGGATCGCTTCTTGGCCCTCTTCTGGGATGCCGAGCAGGTAGCCGATCGTGCGCATCGGGACCATCGCGCCGAGATTCTCGATGAAGTCGAACGTGCCCGTACCCACCAGCGGGTCGAGCGCGCGTGCGCAAAAAGCCCGCGTCAAGGGTTCGATGGCCTCCATCCGGCGGGTCGTGAAAACCTTTGAGAGCAAACGGCGATGCAGATCGTGGATCGGCGGATCCTCGAAGAGGATGATCCCGGGCGGAACCTCGATGCCGCTCTTGATGATTTCGATCGTGGTGCCGCGGCCCGACCGGTAGGTGTCGAAGTTCATCAGCTCGCGGGAGACGTCCTCGTAGCGGCTCAGCGCGTAGAAGTTGTACTTCTCGTTGTAATAGACCGGCGCCTCGTCGCGCAGCCGCTTCCAGATCGGGTACGGATCGTCGTCGATCTCGAAATCGAAGGGGTCGTAATAAACCTTCGCCGTGCTCGCCCCGGTCATAGCGGTGTCTTCGTCTCCGCCAGCGCCTCCGGCAGCACGACCTCGCCCACGCGCTTGAGGTAGGGCCACGCGACTTCCGGTGGCAGCCCACCGCACAGCGGCGACAGGTTGAGTATCTCGCCGGCGCGGACCCGCGAAATCGCTTCCGGGACCGAGATAATCACGTGCGACGCCGGATTGTCACGCAGCTCATCGATGGTCTTCACGTGCGAGAAGCCGGCCGTCGTCTCGTCCCCGGGATTCCACGCGGCATAGGTCCGCACGTCGTGCAGCAGGTGCTCGCCGAGCTCTTTCCACGCCTGGTCCACATCGTCGGCGACGAATACGACCGAGGGGGTGTCGCGGCCGGGGAACATCGTCGGGCCGGGCGTGTGACCGTGTTCGCGGCAGGCCTCCTCGTAGGCCTCCCGCATGCCGGGTTCGTTGGCATTGCCGAGCATGCCCAGCCCGTACCTGCCGGCCCGGCGGGCCGCCGCCACGGTTCCGCCGCCCCACATCAACGCCGGGCCGCCGGCGGTGTGCGGGCGCGGCGTGACCGTGATCCGGCGCCCGTCCTGGCTGACCGTTTCGTCGGACAGCAGCGAGCGCAGCAGCGCGAGCTTTTCGTCGGCGAGCCGACCGCGACCGCGCATCGCCACGCCGAAGTGCTCGAACTCCTCGGGCCGGTAGCCCAGGGCCAGGATGTACGACGCGCGTCCCTTGCTGATGATGTCGAGGACGGCCATGTCCTCGGCAAGGCGCACCGGGTCGTAGAACGGGAGGATCAAGATGAGGCTCAGCGCTAAGCGCTCCGTTCTCGCGGCCACGGACGACGCCAACAACAACGGGGACGGCAGGTAGCCGTCCTCGGACCCGTGGTGCTCACAGAACACCGCCGCGAGGCCGCCATGATCCTCGGCCCACGCGCACATTTCGGGCACAGCGCCGTACAGCGCTACTCGCGGCGCCCCCCACGCGGGGGCGCGCATGTCGAAGCGCAGCGTGAACACAGGCGACTCCTAGCCAACCTAATATTTGTATCGCGTACGGTACGTGCCCGCCGAGAGCTGCGTCAACGGTTAGTCAAAGACGTGGCGCGGCAAAGTCGTCGGGATGTCGAGCGAGCTGAGCAGGCCCGGCGGCGCGGCGACCACATACGGGATCGCGTTGACCACCCGCATGGCCGTCGCGGTCATCGCCGCGTGACCCGCGCCATGGCCCTCGGCCTCGCCGAGAGTCAGCACGCAATGGACGTCGGGATCGCCCTCGATGTCGACCCGATAGGTCGCGTCGCAATCCGAGGCGGGCCAGTCGGGGGCGACGTCACGGGCCATCCGGATGACGTGCTCGATCACGATGGCCTCGCGGCCGCACACCACGCCGGCGGCCCGGGTGCGCACCGCGCCGCAGGTGCCCGCCTTAATGGTCCCGAACGCCACGTCGATGTCGCAATCGGTGAGTTCGCGCTCGAACGAACCCCGCACCTCCGCGACGTCGACACCGAGGCCGTTGGCGATCAGGTGAATCGGTGCCTGCCAAGCCATTTCGATGAAGCCCGGCGTCTTGAGCATGGGCTCGAAATCCAACGGGCGGCCGAAACCCAGGCCGTCCATCATCACGTCGGCCACCGGGTAATGGTCGTTGAGCGCGACCTCGCTGGCCGTGAGGGTGCGGATGTTCTTCGATTGCGTCGTCATCACCAACGCAAGTTGGTCGGAGGCGAAGCCCGGGAAGATGCCCGAGACGTACAGCGACGCACCGCCCGCCTTCGCCGCGGCCTCCAGGTGGTCGCGCCAGTCCGGCGCGAAATACGACGGCGGGTACACCAGGCTGGTCGATGTCGTCGACACGACGTTGATGCCCGCCCGTAACAGCCGCAGGTAGTCGGGCACGGCGGCGCCGTCGCGTTCGGGACCGCTCGCGGCGTAGACGACGGCGTCGGGCGCCAGCGCGATCAGCGCGTCGGCATCGTCGGTGGCCGTCACGCCCAGCGGCCCGATGCCGGCCAGCTCACCGGCGTCCTTGCCGACCTTTCCGGGCGAATGCACCCATACGCCAACGAGATCCAGGTCGGGCCGACGGCTGACGGCGTCGATCGCGATCTTCCCGACTCCCCCGGTGGACCACACGACGGTGCGCACGAGCACTCTCCTTACCGGTTCGCCGCGGCCGCGGCGCGTTCGAGGTAGGGCCACGCCACCCGAACATGAGCGTGTACATCAGCTGCAGGTTAACCTAAGATTTGTTCACTAGGATAGTGTGCACTTTCTTAGCGGCTTAAGGGCAACGGCCGTCTCGACTTTCGGTACGCGCACTCGAGGAGGAGCAGGATGACGGCTCATCGCGTAGTGGTCTGGGCGACGGGCGGCATCGGATCGATCGCCATCCGCGCCATTCAGCGGCGTCCCAACCTCGACCTGGTCGGCGTGTGGGTGCACTCGCCGGAAAAGGATGGCAAGGACGCCGGCGAACTCGCCAGCGGCGAGCCGATCGGCTTGAAAGCCACCAATGACGCCGACGCGCTGATCGCGCTGAAACCCGACTGCGTGATCTACGCGGCCAGCGGCCCCGAACGCGACGCGCTGGCCATCCCGGATTACGTCAGGCTGCTCGAGGCGGGGATCAACGTCGTCACCACCAGCACGACGCGATTGGTCAACCCGCACGCCTACGAACCCGCGGAGTGGCGCGACCAGCTCGTCGCGGCGGCCAAGCAGGGCCAGGTGTCGCTGTACGCGTCGGGGATCGAGCCGGGGTTCGCCGCGGACTACCTCCCGCTGGTGCTGTCCACGCAATCGTCGTCGATCGAGAAGATTCACTCGTTCGAAATCGGCCTGTACGACGACTATGGCGTTCCCGACATCATGAGCGACGCGTTGGGTTTCGGCCGCCCACTGGATTACCAGCCCTGGATCGGCTATCCGGGCGCGATCGCCGGCGAATGGCAGGGGCAGATCCGATTGATCGCCGATGCGCTCGGCGTCGAAGTGCGGGAAATCCGTGAGACTTTCGACCGCGCGGTCACCAACCGCACCCTCGAGGTTGCGATGGGCACCGTCGAGGGCGGCACGTGCGGCGCGCTGCGCATGCAGGCGATCGGGGTGGTCGACGGACGCGAGGCCATCGTCATCGAGCACGTGACCCGGCTCGCGCACGATGTCGCCCCCGAGTGGCCGACCGGAATCGGCGACCTGTCCTACCGCATCGCGATCACCGGCGACCCCGACATCGAGTGCACCCTGGCGGCCACGCTGAAGGATCCCCGCAAGGCCGGGGTCGGGGGAATGACCTCCGGGGCGGGCGCGATGGTCGCCACCGCGATGCGTGTCGTCAACGCCGTGCCGTATGTCGTTGCGGCGGAACCCGGGCTGCTGAGCTCGGTCGATCTACCCCTGACGATTCCGAAGCACGCCTTCGCCACCTAGTCTGCCGAGGTGACCGCTAACCCGCTCGAGGAACTCACGCTGCAGCAACTCCGGCTGCGCACCAGCATGAAATGGCGCGCGCACGCCGACGACGTGTTGCCGCTGTGGGTCGCAGAGATGGATGTCGCGCTGCCGCCGACGGTGGCCGCGGCCCTGCGCCGGGCGATCGACATCGGCGACACCGGATATCCCTGCGGTACGGCGTTTGCCGAAGCGGTCAGCGAATTCGCTTCGCAGCGCTGGCAATGGCACGACCTGCAGGTCGGCCGCACCGCGATCGTTCCCGACGTCATGCTCGGCGCCGTCGAAATGCTGCGTCTGGTCACCGACCGCGGCGATGCCGTCGTCGTCAACCCCCCCGTGTACGCGCCGTTCTACGCGTTCGTGTCGCACGACGGCCGCCGGGTGGTCGAGGCGCCGCTTGACGTCGACGGCCGAATTGACCTGAGCGCCTTGGCGGACGCGTTCACCCGGGCCGGCGCGTCGGGCGGCAGGGTCGCATACCTGCTGTGCAATCCGCACAACCCGACCGGGTCGGTGCACACGTTCGAGGAGCTGCGCGCCGTCGCCGAGCTTGCCCGCCGGTTCGGCGTTCGGGTTGTCTCAGACGAGATCCACGCCCCGGTCATCCTGCCGGGTGCGCGATTCGTCCCCTACCTGACCGTGCCCGGCGCCGAGAACGCGCTGGCCCTGACCTCCGCCTCCAAGGCGTGGAACCTCTCGGGCCTGAAGGCGGCGTTGGCCATTGCCGGCCCGGAGGCGGAGGCGGACCTGCGCCGGATGCCGGAAGAGGTCAGCCACGGCCCGAGCCACCTCGGCGTCATCGCCCACGCCGAAGCGTTCCGCAGCGGCGGCGAGTGGCTCGACGCACTGCTGAGCGGCCTCGATGCGAACCGGACGCTGCTGGGCAATCTGATCGCCGAGCACCTTCCCGGTGTGAAATACCAATGGCCCCAGGGCACTTACCTCGCGTGGCTCGATTGTCGCGAGCTCGGTTTCGACGAGGAGGCCGGCGGCAGGCTGGCGGTGGTCGCGGACATGGCGGGGCCGGCCCGCTGGTTCCGCGACCACGCCCGCGTCGCGCTCAGCTCCGGTCACGTCTTCGGCACCGGCGGCGCCGGGCATGTCCGGTTGAACTTCGCCACTTCGAAAGCCATTCTCACCGAGGCGATATCGCGAATGGGCAGGTCCCTGAACCGGTGAGCGCAAAACCGTTGCGCGACGGGGCCAATGGGTGAGTTGTATTTTCTATATCGCCGGTGATATCGCAAATCGAAGTCGCCTTATGACCGGCTGACGATGCTCACGTGACTCATGTGATTTCCGATAGCGTCGAACGACTTTCGGCTACGCGGGAACGTCCTCGGCACCGCGGTCCAGGTTGCGGAAGCCCTCCGCGGGCTTCTTGATGCCCAACAGGAACGGCAACGCGCTCAGCTCCAACTTGGCCGTGGCGCCGAGCCGGCCGAAACCGCTGCGCCGCGGCCGCACGACGGGCACCTCCGACGTGGCGAGGTCGATGTAATGCGTCGAGGTGTCCCCGATGCCCTCGAAGTGGTGGACCAGCGGCTTGCACAGCCCCCGCATCGGGTCGTCGAGGCATGCGGCAACCGGATCGGTCATCAACACGTACTCAACAACTGGTACCGAGTTTTTCAGCATCCGGTGCACCAGGATGACGTCCACCCCGGCGAGTTCGACGTGGCGTTTCACCTTCTGCTCCGCGACCTCGCCCTGGTGCACGACGAACTTCAGCGACAGATTGTCCAGCTGCCCGCAGCTCGCGCAGTCACAGGCGATGTCCACCTTGAACCGCTCGCGCTTTGCGAGGAAAGCCTCGCGCATCCGCGACAGCCGCTCGCATACCAGCACTTTGGCGTTGCCGTCGGGCGCCCAGAAGAACGCCGCGTCGCCCTCCAGCTTGGCGAGTTTCAGCCCTTTGCCGGCGTCGATGACGGCTTCCAACAACCCGGCCACCGTTAGCTGCGCGTGCGCCAGGTGCGTCCGGTTCCAGCTCATGTAGTGGGTGTATCCGCCGATGTCGGCGATGAGCAGTACCGCTTGCCGGATGGCCATGATGGGGGCAGTTTAATTGTTGCCAGCTACCGTCTCAATGAATCTGCCACTGGACGAAATCGCGCTGCCGCGAGAGGCTTGCAGAGGTCTCACCCCCGGAGGAGCCGAATATGGATGTGCTGCGAACCCCAGACTCCCGATTCGAAAACCTGGAGGGCTATCCGTTCGTAGCGAACTACATCGACGTGACTGCAAGCGACACCCCGCCGCTGCGCATGCACTTCCTGGACGAGGGTCCGGTCGACGGCCCACCGATCGTGCTGCTGCACGGCGAGCCGACGTGGAGCTACCTGTACCGCACGATGATTCCGCCGCTGGCCGACGCCGGCAACCGAGTGCTCGCGCCCGATCTGATCGGCTTCGGCCGCTCCGACAAGCCCAGCCGGATGGAGGATTACACCTACCTGCGCCACGTCGAGTGGGTGACCTCGTGGTTCGAGCGGCTCAACCTGAAGGACGTCACCCTGTTCGTGCAGGACTGGGGATCGTTGATCGGCCTGCGCATCGCCGCCGAGCAGGGCGACCGGATCGCGCGGCTGGTGGTCGCGAACGGTTTCCTGCCCACCGCCGAGCGCCCGACGCCGCCGGCCTTCCGCCTGTGGCGGGCGTTCGCCCGCTACTCCCCGGTGCTGCCCGCCGGACTCATCGTCGCCTTCGGCACCGTCCGCCGGGTGCCCCCCAAGGTGCGCGCGGGCTACGACGCCCCCTACCCGGACAAGACCTATCAGGCCGGCGCCCGCGCTTTCCCTCAGCTGGTGCCGACGTCGCCGTATGACCCGGCGATCCCGGCCAACCGGGCGGCGTGGAAGACGCTGGGCCAGTGGGACAAGCCCTGCCTGGCCATCTTCGGCAACAGGGATCCCATCCTCGGGCAAGCGGACCGCCCGTTGATCAAGCACATCCCGGGCGCGGCCGGCCAGCCGCACGCCCGCATCAAGGCTAGCCACTTCATCCAGGAAGACGCCGGACCCGAACTGGCCCGACGCGTGCTGTCCTGGCAGCAGGCGCTGCACTGAACGGGCGCTAGCCGCTGTTGATCAGCCGCGTGACGCCGCGCATCAGCGCCCTGCTGGCCGCGTGGCGCGCCCGATCGACGGCGGACCCGGTACCCGGCGGCTCCGCGGCCCCCAAACGCGGGAACAGCCTGAGGGCATTGGTGCGCTCGATCGCCGTGCGGGCGTCCGCGTCGAGCCCCGGGTAGGTTTCCAGGCCCGCGGCGAACAGCTTGCCGGCCGCGACGGGAGCGAAGGGCCAGTCGGAGCCGAAGGTGACGTGTCCCGGCTTCGCGAAGGCCAGCAGGCTGGGCAGCGCCGCGGCGCTCGACGACAACGCGGTGTCGAAGTAGAAGCTTGCGAAGTCGTCCAGGCTGTCGGTGGGGCTCCGTCCGGTGTCGCTCAGGATGCCGAGCGCCATGCGGTGCGACGCGTACGGCACGAATCCGCCGGCGTGGCTGAGGATGAATCGGATGTTGGGGTACTTGCGGCAAATCTCGTTGCGGACAAGTAAATACGCCGCGCGAGTGGTGTCGAGCAGGAAGTCGGCCGCGAACGGTGGGACGCCGTCCACGACGGGGCCCGGAAGGTTGGCGGGGTGGATGAACACCACCGCCGAGCGCGCGTCCAGCGCCGCAAACAGATCGTTCTGTCCGTCCTGACCCAGATAGGTTCCCGCGTTGTTGGCGAGCAGCACGACCCCGTCGGCGTGTAACTCGTCAAGGGATCTCGTGACCTCGTCGACGGACTCTCGGACGTGCGGCATGGGGACCGTCGCGAAGAACCCGAACCGATCGGGCTGGGCCCGGACGAGTTCGGCGAGGTAGTCGTTGATATCGCGGGCGAGCGGGGCGGCATCCTTCGCGTCCCGCAGGAACGCGGTGCCCGGCGTGGACACCGACAGGATCGCGGTGGCGACGTTCAGTTCGCCCATCGTCTGCAGCGACTCCTCGGGGCTCCACTCCGGCAGCGCACGGCCGCTCTCCTCGTCGATCTTGGCCTTTCGCAACAGGTCTCGGTAGAAGGACGGGATGGCGTGGTGGTGGGTGTCGATCCGCAACATCGCTGCTCCCTTGTCGATCAATGGGCTGGAATGCCCGCGCCGGCCAGGGTCGGCGCGACGTCCACGTGGTGCCCCTCTGGAGTGTGCCCCTAGGATGCTAATTCCTGGTGGGTGGTCGCCCAGGTGGTCTCGTCGACATCGCCCTCGCTCTCACCGGATCGCGGTGGGTGCGCTAGTCCTTGGCCGTCGCCGCCCGGGGTGCGACGATCAGCGGATGGACATGGTAACGATGGGCCTGATGGGCACGGTCGTGGGTGCGTCGGCCATGGGCATCGCGGGCGTCGCGAGGTCCGCCGCCGACAACTTGCTCCCGGGAATGGTTTCGAGCACCAACAACAAGCATCAGATGAAGATGCACATCCACGCCCAGCGCTGCGACGCCATCCAACGCTGGCGGAGCGGCTTGGCGAACGCGCGGGACGCCTACCAGCAATGGGCTTGCGGCACGCAAGCCGGCGATCCGCCCAATGTCGTCGGCGACGAATGGTTCGAGGGCTTGCGGCCGTACCTGCCGACCACTGGCGATGCGGCGGCATTGCGCACTGCCCACGAAGTGCATTGCGACAACCCGACTCTCGCGCTGCTCTCGCTGGAGATCGGGCGCGTCGAACAGGAATGGATCAACGAGGCCAACGGCCGTCGGCGCCGGCTGACCTTTTGAGGCCGGCGTCTCGACTACTCGGCGCCTGGCGGTATCGCGGCCAGCACCGTCGCAGCCAATTCCGGTCGGCAGACCACAAGGTCGGGCAGCTTGGGGTCCGGTTGGTTGTAGGCCAGGGCCGAGCCGTCGATGCGGGAGGTGTGCAGGCCGGCGGCGCGGGCCACCGCGACCGGCGCGGCCGAGTCCCATTCGAACTGGCCGCCCGCATGCACGTACACGTCGGACAGACCCTGGACGATCGACGCCACCTTGGCTCCGGCGGAACCCATTTCGACGAGGACGCCGTCCAGCGCGTCGCGGACGGCTAGTGCGATGGCCGGCGGCCGGGTGCGCGAAACCACGATCCGCGGCTGGTCCGGTGGGACCGGGGGCGCGTCGACGAGTGGCGTCGCCAAGGTGACTCCCTGGGCCGGCAGCGCCACCGCGCCGGCAGCGAGCTCACCGTCCTGCCAGAGCGCCACGTGCACCGCCCAGTCGACGCGCCCAAGCTCGGAGAATTCCCGCGTCCCGTCCAGCGGGTCGACGATCCAGACCCGCTGCGAGCGCAACCGCACCGGATCGTCGGCGCCCTCCTCGGACAGCACCGCGTCGTCGGGCCGCTCGCGGGCGAGGGCCTCCATCAGGAAGTCGTGGGACCGCTTGTCCCCCGCCGCTTTTCGCTCACCGGCGTCGGCCTCGGCGAATTGCTCGCGCACCCCGAGCAGCAGCCGTCCCGCCTCCGCGGCCAGCCGCGCCGCCAGAGCATGATCATCCATCGGTAATCCTCAATAAGTTGGTAGCGTTGACCAAATTTACCGTGCGACGATTCTTGCGGCAGCGCCCCCCGGGTCGGCCGTTTCTGCAATAACCTGGTAACCGTGAGCGGCAACGTCTCGTCATCGAGTCGGCTGCGGTTTCCGGGGGGACGCCTGGGGGTCGTGGGTGTCATCCTGGCTGTGCTGCTGGTCGGTGTACTCGCCTTCGTCAGCGTGAAGCTTCTAACCGGCCACCGGAGCACTCCGGGCCAGGCCACCACCCAGCCGTCGCCACCGAACAGCTTCGCCATCCCGGGCTGTTACAACCCGTCGGTCCCGCCGGTCGAGCGCCCGAAGAAGCTCAGCATTTTGGGATGCGCCAGCGTTGCCGTTGCGCTGCAAGACATGTCGTGGAGCTCGTGGGGACCGCAGGGCGCCGACGGGACCGGCACCGCGGTCTTCAAGATTTGTGACCCCAATTGCGCCGCGGGATATCAGCTCACCGATCCGGTCGTTGTGCACGCGTGGAACGCCCAGCCGCCCCGGCCCGAGGCGGTCTGTCAGTCGGGGCTGAAGATCTTTGCCGATCTGATCTTGGCCTTCCCCAAGGCGGTCCCACCGCCCACCGCGCAGAAAACCAACACCCAGTACAACGGGATGCCGGCGGTGCACTACGTCAATTACTCGGTCGCCAACGCCCGCGACGCGCAGTTCATCGGCTACACGTTCTGCAACTAGTCGGTCAGACCTCGATGACGACCGCGCCGCCCTGACCGCCGCCCGCGCACATCGCCGCGACACCGATGCCGCCGCCGCGCCGGGCCAGCTCGTAGGCCAGCGTGGTGACCATGCGCGCGCCAGAGGCCGCGATGGGGTGGCCGAGGCTGCACCCGCTGCCGGAGAAGTTGACCTTCTCCTCGTCGATGCCGTACTCGCGGCACGCGGCGATCGGCACGGAGGCGAACGCCTCGTTGATCTCCCACAGGGCCACGTCGTCGACCGACAACCCGGCGCGCTGCAGCACCTTTCCGATCACCTTGACCGCGCCCAGGCCGCAGTCCCGGGGCGGCACACCCACGGCGGCCCACGCCCGGACCGTGCCCATCACGTTCAGCTTCTCGGCGAGCGCGTAGTCGCGGTCCACCAACGCGACCGCCGCGGCGGCGTCATTGGTTCCGCTGCTGTTGCCCGCCGTGATCGAAAATCCCTCGATCTCGGGGTGCAGCACCTTGAGGGCGGCGAGCTTCTCGATGGTGGTGTCGCGCCGAGGATGCTCGTCGACCGAGAACTCGGTCACCGAGCCGTCGGCCTGGGTGATCTTCAGCGGGACGATCTCGTCGAGGAACTTCCCGGCGTCCATGGCCGCGATGGCGCGCTCGTGTGACCGAGCCGCCCAGGCGTCCATCTCCTCGCGGGTGATGCCGACCGTCTGCGCGGTGTTCCACCCGACGGTGATCGACATGTCCTTCGTCGGCGCGTCGGGGGTCTCGACGTGCGTTGGGGGCAGCCAGCGCTCCTCGAACTTCAGCTCGGGGCCGGGAATGCGCTGGTTCATCAGCGGCGTCATGGACAGCGACTGCACTCCGCCGGCGATCAGCACACGCTCCATCCCGGAGCCGATCTGGGCCGCGGCGTTGCCGATCGCGGTCAGGCTGCCCGCGCAGTGCCGGTTCACCGCCTGGCCGGGAATGTCCTCCATGCCTGTCGCGGCGGCCGCGTAACGCGCCAAATCCCCACCGCCGTAATGCGATTCGGCGAAGATGATGTCGTCGATGGCCGAGGGGTCGATGCCCGACCTGCGCACCACCTCGGGAAGCACCGTGGTTATGAGCGTCTCGGGCGGCGTGTTGACGAGCGCGCCCTTGAAGGAGCGGCCGATCGCCGTCCTGGTGGCTCCGACGATCACGGGTGTGGCCATGTTTTCAACCTCGTTGCGGTGGGCGGACAGACGCCGCGAATCGTATCAAATACTGTAGGAGCAATAGTAACGGGATAAGTTGAGTGGTCACCCGCCGCGACTTGATAAGCAACGGTGATCAGCAAATCGAGAACCGGTGTTGGACGCGCGCAGCCCGACCACGGGATCGTGTAGGCAACAAGCCATTCGGATTTCGATCCCGTTGAGGAGGGCGAAATGCAAGCCCAGAAGAGCACACACGTCGCTTCACTAACGGACGGCGACATCGTCGAGGAATCGGACCTTGGTTCCATCCGTCGCCTGACGGCCGACGCGTTCCCGATCTTGAGGGGCCTGTCGATCAAGCGGCTGCTGATCAATCCCGGTGCCATGCGGACCCCCCACTGGCACGCCAACGCCAACGAGTTGACCTACTGCGTCTCCGGCACCGCATTGGTTTCGGTGCTCGACACGGGGAGCCGGTTCGCGTCGTTCGTGGTTCGCGCGGGCGACATGTTCCACGTCGACTCCGGTTCGCTGCACCACATCGAGAACATCGGCGGCGACGTCGCCGAATTCATCATCGCCTTCCGCAGCGAGCGACCCGAGGATTTCGGACTGGGCGCCGCGTTCGGGGCGATGACGGACGCGGTGCTGGGCAACACCTACGACCTCCCAGCCTCTGATTTCTCGGCGATGCGCCGCAGCACTGTCGACCGTGCACTGGCCGCCCGCGCCGGTGACCCGGACGTGCCGGCGACTGCGTATTTCGACGACCCGCACAAATTCTCGGTGGAGGCGATGACGCCGCCCGTCAGCATCGCCGTCGGCTCGGCCCGAACCGCACGACTGCAGTACTGGCCTGCGCTGAAGGACTTGTCGATGTATTCGTTGCGCATCCGCGAGGACGGCATGCGCGAACCGCACTGGCACCCGATCACCGCGGAGATGGGCTACGTCAACCGTGGCGCGGCACGGATGACGGTGATGGATCCGGACGGCACCCTCGACACGTGGTACCTGCGCCAGGGCGATGTGTATTTCATTCCCCGCGCCTATCCCCACCACATCGAGGTCTTCGACGCCCCCGAGATGCACTTCTGCATCTTCTTCGACCAACCGACCCCCGGCGACATCGGGTATCGCGCCTCGGCAAGCGCCTACTCGCGCAAGGTGCTCGCGGCGACGTTCGGCACGCACATCGACGACCTGCCCGACTTCCCGTTCACGAAGGCCGACCCCCTGATCGTCAACCGGATCAACCCGCTTGACGCGCACGCCGTTGGAGAGTGATCGGTGGGCACGACAGAATATGCCGATGACCACCACACCCCTCGTGGAACGTGATACGACCCGGACGACCGCATATCGGGTTGCGGCGATGCTGATGGGCGTCGGCACCGTCCACTTCCTGGCGCCCAAACCCTTCGACGACATCGTGCCGGCCGAGCTTCCCGGCGACGCCCGGTTCTATACCTACGCATCCGGTGTCGCCGAGATTGCGGTGGGTGCGCTGCTGGTGCCGCGGCGCACCCGGCGGCTGGCCGCGTTGGCCGCCGCAGTGCTGTTCGTCTGCGTGTTCCCGGCGAACCTCAACATGTGCCGCTTGTGGTGGGGCAAGCCCTGGCCGATGCGGATCGCCGCGCTGGCCCGGCTGCCGCTGCAGATCCCGATGATCACCACCGCGCTCAAGATCAGGCGCAACAGCTAGATCTGGCACACGGGGCATTGACCGGACACGCTCGGCGAAGATTGGCCGATTACACGGGAGGTCCCGGTGGGCAGGACGGGCATCGCGGCGCTGCTCGCGATCGGCGCCGCGTTCATGATCGGCATCGGCGATGCCCTCGAGCAGCGATCCGCGCAACAGGTCACCGACAAGCCGGTCGGCACCCTCGCGCTGTTTCGCCGGCTGCTGCGCGACCGCCGATGGTGGACGGGCAGCCTGGTGGCCGCCGCCGGGTTCGGATTGCAGGCCGCGGCGCTCGGCTTGGGTTCCGTGGTGTTGGTGCAGGCGCTGTCGGTGACCTCCCTGCTGTTCGCGTTGCTCATCAGCGCGGCGGCCAACCATCGCAGAATCACTCGGTGGCAAGGGATTTGGGCCGTTCTGCTGGCCGCGGCGGTCACGGTCGTGGTCACGGTCGGCAACCCGCAGGCCGGGGTGCCGCGCGGGTCGGTTCGAACGTGGATCGTCGTGGGCTTGGTCCTGGGCCCCTGCCTGTTCCTGTGTGTGATTGGAGCCCAGATGTTTTCGGGTTGGGTCAGCGCGCTGCTGCTGGGGCTGATGTCGGGATCGCTGTGGGGCGTCTTCACGGTGCTGACGAAGGGGGTTGTCGACCAGCTCGGCAACGGCGTCCCGGCGCTGCTGCGCGCACCCGAGCTGTACATCTGGGCGGTGCTGGGTCTCGCGGCGACGGCCTGGGAGCAGTCGGCGTTTCGGGCCGGCTCGCTGACCGCGTCGCTCCCCGCGGTCACCGTCGCCGAACCGATCGTCGGATCGGTGCTCGGCGTGACGGTGCTGGGCGAGACGCTTCGCACCAACAAGGTCGGCATGGTCGCGCTTGGCGCATCGGTCGCGGTGATGATCGCCGCGACGGTGGCGCTGGCGCGCAGCCAGGCGACGGAATCAGACGCTCCCCGAACCGATCCGGTGTAGGGTCCCGTCGGGATCGACGTAAGCGAATTCCCTTAGCCCGTAGGGCGTTTCCTGCGGTTCGATCAGCCGGCCGGCGAGGCCTTCCAGCGCCGCCCACTCCGCGTAGAGGGCGTCGGCGTCGCTGACGTACAGATACACACTGGACGCCGTACGCAGCGGATCGTGTTCGGCCCATTCGGTGAGGTGGATCGAGACACAGCCGCGGTCGACGAACCCGTAGCGCTCCGGGCCCTGGTAGGCGCGCGCGTCGAATCCGAGTTTGCGGTAGCGCTCGAGCGCGACGTCCAGATCTTGGACGGGCACGATCGGGGACACAGAGTCGAATGCGATTTCGGGCACACCCCAGTGTGGCAGCAAAAGCGCTGTCGTATGCTCCACCCGCAAACCACCTCTGAATAGCCGACGCGTGGGGGTGCGCGGAACGCTTGAGGAGCCGACTCAAGCACGAAGGGCGCTCAACCATGCGCAAGCAGTCAACCGCGGTAGCCGTGGCCGTCGTCGGGATACTGGCCGCGGCCTGCGGCGGCGGCGACGGCGGCACCGCCTCGTCGTCGACGACGACCACCACCCCGTCGAAGCCGCCGCTGGCCCAGGCCGCGCTGCCGAATCTGATGTTGACCCCGGCCGAGATCGACAGCGCGGTGGGCGCCACCGGGACCACCGTCGGCGACAAGTTCGACACGCTGCCGGACGACAGCACGACGAACTACCCGCAGGGGTACAAGTTTCCGGCCGAATGCCTTTACGTTCAGCATCCGGGCGAGGCCCCTGTCTATGCCGGCAGCGGGAACACGGCGGTTCACCGGGAACGCGGCACCACCCCGCTTCCGCCGAATTCGAACGATCCCGACCCCGAGGTGACCGAGGTGGTGGTGTTGTTCCCCTCCGCCAAGGAGGCGAGCGCCTTTTTCACCACCTCCACCCAGCGCTGGCCTGACTGCGCCAACCGCCAGGGCACGATTCCCGCCGACGCGGACTCCCCTGAAATCCAATGGAAGGTGGGAGCGGTCTCCAACGCCAACGGGGTTTTGACCACGACCACGAACGTGTCCGCGACCAAGAACGGCACCACGCTGTCCCAGAGCTGCCAGCGGGCGCTGACGGTGCGCAACAACGTCGTGATCGACGTCGACGCCTGCCGCAAGGACCCCGGGGACCTGGCCGTCACCGTCGCCAACCAGATCGCCGGCAAGGTCGACAAGCAATAGCCCACTCGTACAAGGGTTTTAGGAAGCTCGGGTAGATCGCATTCCCCGATCGCAACCCGCCGTTCACCTGTTGGGTGTAGCTATCCCCCGCGGCAGCGGCGTACGCTCTGGCGGCCGAACCCGTCGAGACACGATACTTGCGCCATCACCGAACCTGGTTGTAAGCCGTACCCGCAGATGGCATCCTGCGGGCGACTGTCGCACAGCGTTGAGGAGGACAAGTGAGCGCATCCGACACGGCCAAGCCCCGCGGGGGGCTGCCGGTGATTCACCTGTCCGAACTGCTGCGCGCGCCGGTGGTGGCCCGCGCCGGTGAGGCCGTGGGCCGCGTCGAGGACGTGATCGTGCGACTGCGGGGCGCCGACGACTATCCGGCGGTGACCGGGATCGTGGCGGGGGTCGGCGGCCGTCGGGTATTTATCGGCACCAAATCCATCGAAGAGTTCGCGCCGAAGCGAATCGTCTTGACCAAGAACAAAGTTGACCTCCGCGGGTTCGAGCGCCGTGACGGTGAGGTGCTGTTGCGCGCCGACGTGTTGGGCCATCGGTTGATCGATGTGGCCGCCGCGGACTTGGTGCGCGCGTACGACGTCGAGCTCGAGGACACCGGCGACGGGTGGGTGGTTGCGCGACTGGACACCCGCCGGCCGCCGACGTTGTTCGGCCTGATCAAACATTCCGGCGGGCATGCCGCGCGCGATTGGAAGGCATTCGAACCGCTGATCGGCCACGGTGGCTCCGACGCGGTGCGGCGGCTGTCGGACCGGTTTGGCGAGTTCAAGGCTGCCGAGATCGCCGACCTACTCGAGGAGGCGGACAAGACCGAAGGCGGCGAAATCCTCGACCGGGTGCGCAGCGACCCGGAATTGGAAGCCGACGTCTTCGAGGAGCTGGATCCCGACAAGGCCAGCCGGCTCCTCGACGGCATGCCCGACGACGAGGTCGCCGCGCTGCTGGGCCGCATGCGCGCCGACGACGCCGCCGACGCGATCGCCGACCTGCGCCAGTCGCGGCGTCGGCGCGTGCTGGAGCTGATGCCCGCCCCGCAGCGCACCAAGGTGATCACCCTGATGGGGTTCAACCCCGAAAGCGCCGGCGGGTTGATGAACGTCGACTTCGTCTCGTGCGCCGCCACCGCCACCGCGGGCACGGCGCTGGCCCTGATCGCGGCCGCGCGCACCGTCCAGCCGGAGGCACTGATCAAGGTGCACGTCCTCGATGAGGGCGAACGGCTGGCCGGTGTGGTGTCGGTGATCACCCTGTTGCAGGCGGATCCCGTCGAAAGTGTTGGCGCGCTGATGGATTCGGACCCGGTGTGCGTCAGCGCCGACGCCGACCTGACCGACATCGCGCTGTTGATGGCCGACTTCAACCTCTACTCCATTCCCGTCGTCGACGACGAGGACCGCGTGCTCGGCGTGGTGACCGTCGACGACGTCTTGGAAGCGACCATCCCGGAGGACTGGCGCCGACGCGAGCCCGCCCCCCGTCCGGTGCGTGAAATCACCGAACCGACCGACAGCCACGCCCCTGGAGGCCAGGCACCGTGACGTCGGACGCGGACGAGACCAAACCCGGGCTCAGCGCGGTGCTCGACACCGCACACCTGGGCGACATCGAGGGTGCGTTCGGGCGCATCAAACTCGGCGAGACCGACCACCCGCGGACGTGGAAGACCCGGCTGCTGACGCTGCTGGCGATCGTCGGCCCCGGGATCATCGTGATGGTCGGCGACAACGACGCCGGCGGGGTGGCGACTTACACCCAGGCCGGCCAGAACTACGGCTACTCCTTGTTGTGGGTGCTGCTGCTGCTCATCCCGGTGCTCATCGTCAACCAGGAGATGGTGGTCCGGCTCGGTGCGGTGACCGGCGTCGGTCACGCCCGGCTGATCAACGAACGCTTCGGCCGCGGCTGGGGCTGGTTTTCCGTCGGCGACCTGTTCCTGCTCAACTTCCTGACGATCGTCACTGAGTTCATCGGCATCACGCTGGCCGCCGACTACATCGGCATCTCCAAATACGTTGTGGTGCCCATCTCGGCGGTGGCGCTGGTCGCGATCATGGCCAGCGGCAGCTTCCGGCGCTGGGAGCGGGCGATGTTCATCTTCATCGCCGTCACCCTGCTGCAGATCCCGATGCTGTTCATGTCGCACCCACAGTGGGCGCACGCGGCGAAGTCGTTTGTGGTGCCGAGCATCTCGGGTGGTGTGAGTTCGGATGCGGTGCTGCTGATCATCGCCATCGTCGGCACCACCGTCGCGCCCTGGCAACTGTTCTTCCAGCAGTCCAACGTCGTCGACAAACGGATCACACCGCGGTTCATGGCTTACGAGCGCGCCGACACCGTGATCGGGGCCTTCGTCGTGATCGTCGGCGCCGCGGCGTTGTTGATGACCGGCGATTGGGCGGCGCGCTCGACCAACACGGTGGGCGGCTTCACCGACGCCGGGGCCATCGCGCACCTGCTCGGCCAGCACAGTGCCACGCTCGGAGCGTTTTTCGCCATCGTGCTCATGGACGCCTCCATCATCGGCGCGGCCGCCGTGACGCTCGCCACCAGTTACGCCTTCGGCGACGTCTTCGGCCTCAAGCATTCGTTGCATCGCGGGTTCGCCGACGCCAAGCAGTTCTACCTGTCCTACACCGCGATGGTGGCGCTCGCCGCGGCCATCGTGCTCATCCCCGGTGCCCCGCTGGGCTTGATCACCACCGCTGTGCAGGCCCTCGCCGGCCTGCTGTTGCCGAGCGCCAGCGTGTTTTTGCTGTTGTTGTGCAACGACCGGGAAGTGTTGGGGCCCTGGGTCAATCGTCGCTGGCTCAACTGGGTGGCCGGGCTGATCGTCGGCATCCTGCTGCTGTTGTCCGGCATCCTGATGGCCACCACCCTGTTCCCCCACATCGACGTGGTCGCCGTGGCCGGTTACCTTTCCCTGGCGCTGGTCATGCTCGCCGTCGCCGCGGTGCCGGCCCTGCGCTGGATGGCCCGCGGCCAGCCCGCCGCGCCGGTCCCCAAGGAGCCGGCTCGTCCCGTCGACCGCAACACCTGGCGGATGCCGCCGCTGACGCTGCTCGAACCCGTCATCTGGTCCCCCGGCACCCGGCTCGGCATGATCGCGCTGCGCAGCTACCTGGTCGTCGGCGCGCTGCTGCTAGTGGTCAAAGCCGTTCAGCTCGGCCGCTGAGTTTGGCCGAAGCGCTTGCCTGCCGAATGCTTCGCAGTGTTAGCTGAGCAACCAGCAGCAAAGCACGTGGCCGACAAGTACGGAGGTTTGGACCATGCTTCAGCGAGCGTTCATCGTCGGAGCAGTCGTTGTCGGGATAGCCGTGGCACCCGTCGCCAATGCGGCCCCGTCGACCACCACGCCGTCGCCCGCCCCGACAACCGGGTCGAACGTCTACTACCCCAACTGCAGGGCGGCGTGCGCCGCCGGCGCGGCCCCGATTTACGTCGGGCAGCCGGGTTATCGGGCTGCCCTTGATCGCGACGGCGACGGCATCGCGTGCGAGGTGTGCCACTGATTGGGCCGCCCCTTATTGGGGCAGCGCCTCGCCCCGCGTCTCGGGCGCAAACGGAATGATGAAAAGCCCGATCACGAACGCGATGGCCGTCAAAGCGACCGGTAGTCCCAGGGTATGCAGGTGCAGCACCGCCGCGCCGAGCAGGAAGTTGACGCCCGCGCCGACGAAGCGGCCGAACGACGTGCAGAACGCGAACGCCGTTGCGCGCACACGCGTCTCGAACTGCTCGGGCAGCCAGAGGCTGAAGATCGCGAAGTTGCCGCCAAAGAAGCCAAGGACGAACAACCATGCGATGAACGGTGCGAGCCCGTTGGGCAAATAGAACGCCCACCCGAAGCTGCCGACGATCGAAACGGCCATCCCCGCAAAGTAAATCGCCAGCGTCTTTCGGCGCCCGATGCGCTCGGAGAGCACCGGCACCATCAGACACCCCAGGATGGTGCCGATGGACAACAGGCCCGTGGCCCAGGACGCTGTCCTGGTCGCGCCCGCCTTGTCGAAGCCCGCGTGCTGCGCCAACTGAGTTACGGCGGTGGGTTCGTAGACGGCGCCGGCCCATAGGCCCACGATCGCGATCGTCAGCAGCGCGCAGGCCACCCAGGTGCGACGCCGATAGCGCGGCCCGAGAATCTCGCGCAGTGGCTTCACGCGGACCTTGGGCTGAGCCTCCAGTTTCTCCCACTTCTCCGTTTCCTTCACCCGCGTCAGGATCAGGATCGCGACGACGATCGGCACCGCGCCCGTCAAAAACATTGCGCGCCAACCGAAATGGACGCCGATCGTGTAGTTGAGGGCCGCCGCCAGAAAGAACCCGGCGTAGTAGCCGGTCTGCAGATAGCCCGCCCCCATCTTGCGCCGGTCCTCGGGCCATGCTTCGGCCACGTAAGTCCCCGCCAGCGCCCATTCGCCGCCGATGCCGACACCCGCGACGAAGCGGAAAATCGCCAGCTCCCAGACGTTTTGCGCCGCGGCCGAAAGCCCGGTGAAGATGGCGAAGGTAAAGATCGTCGCGGCCAGCACCTTGGTGCGCCCGAAGCGGTCCGCGATCGGCCCCCAGATGAACGACAGGCCCCAGCCCACCAGAAACAGGGCGAACAGGATCGATCCCGCGAGACCGACGTTGGTCGACGTCGCGGCGAAACCCGAACGCGGCAACAGCTCGGTCAGCGCGGGCGCGAGCACGAGCGCGTAGATGAACGAATCCATTCCGTCGAGCGTCCAGCCCGTCCATGCGCCCCAGAACCCTGCGATCTGGGAGCGATTGAGCGGTGTGCGACGCCTAGCGAGGCTTGCCGGCTCCGTCGTTGACGTCATCTGGCCTCCGTTGGCACTGGTAGAGCGACTATCGGAATTCGCATACGCGAGCCGGTCTAGCGTCGGCCGGCATCACATTGTATATAATATAGTGATGAGCGTAACAGGTCGTACTCCGTCGGACAATGTGTTGGGCGCGTTACCGACGGCGCTCTCGCTGGCGGAACGCGGCAGCACGTCGCGGTTGATCGCCAACGCGCTGCGCGCCGCGATCGTCGACGGCACCCTCGCCCCCGGCGCACCGCTGCGCCAGGACGCCATCGCGCGGCACTTCTCGGTCAGCGCGATCCCGGTTCGCGAGGCCCTGCGCCAGCTGGAGAGCGAAGGCTGGGCCAAGGTGGAGATGAACAAGGGGGCGACGGTGGCCCCGTTGGCGGCCGGCGAGGCGCGCGAGGTCTACGAGATCCGCGCCGCGCTCGAGAGCCTCGCCATCGGGCTGGCGATACCCGCTCACACGGCGGACACGCTGCGCCACTGCGAAGCGCTGTGCAAGGCGGCCGCGGCCGAAACCGAGCCGTCGCTGTACGTCGCGCGCAACGAGGCCTTTCACATGAGCCTCTATGAGCCGGCCGCGCGCCCACAACTCCTGGCGCTGATCGGCATGCTGCATGAGCGCGGCGAGCGTTACCTGCGGCTCAAGTTCGGGCTGCCGTCCTACAAGGGCGAGTCCGACCGCGAACACACGGCGCTGCTGCGGGCCGTGCGCCGGGGTGATGTCAAGCGCGCGCAGTCGCTGGTCACCCGGCACCTGCTCGGCACCGGCGAGCTGCTCCACCGCGTCCTCGGCGAAAACACCAATGTGGTCGGCTCAACCGCGGATGCGGAATCGGGACGGGAAAAGGGCGCGTAATTCAGCGCCGAAACGGACGGCGGCTCGCCGGGGCGGTGAAGCCTTCGGTGTCATCGAAGAATGCCCAGCGCCCCGCGTCGTCGACCTCCATGCGCCAGCCCAGTTCGGTGCTGCCCGCGACGGCGTCGGTGAACCACACGTATGCGGCCTCGGCGCTGTCGAAATCCTTGGTCGCCACAATCCCGCCATGTGGATCGATGATCCGGAACTTGGCCATGCGCTGTGATTATCCCTTCCGGGGGAAATTCAATCGCAATTAGCCGACCCTGGCCACCGGAAAACGCTCAGACCGTGCGCGCCAAACGCTGCGCGAGCAGCTCGGCGAAGCGCGCCGGATCGTCGAGCGCGCCGCCTTCGGCGAGAAGCGCTGTGCCGTAGAGCAGTTCGGCGGTCTCGGCGACCGATTGGTCGTCGGCGCGGTCCTTGTGCGCGTCCCGGAGGCCGGTGACGAGCGGATGATTCGGGTTGAGTTCGAGGATCCGCTTGCCGACCGGAACGTCCTGCCCGGTGGCGCGGTAGAGGCGCGCCAGCGTCGGGGTGATCCCGAAGGCGTCGGTGATCAGGCAGGCGGGCGACTCGGTGAGGCGCGTCGACAGCCGCACGTCCTTGACGTGCTCGCTCAGGGTCTCTTTGAGCCAGGTCAGCAGGTCGGCAAACTCCTTCTCCTGCTCCTCGCGCTCGGCCTCGCTCTTGCCCTCTTCGTCGTCGAGGTCCACCTCGCCCCTGGCCACCGACTGCAGCGGTTTGCCGTCGAACTCGTCGACCACCCCCACCCACACTTCGTCGACCGGGTCGGTGAGCAGCAGGACTTCGTAGCCCTTGGCCTTGAACGCCTCGAGGTGCGGTGACTTCAGCAGCTGCTGGCGCGTCTCGCCGGTGGCGTAGAAGATCTGCTGCTGGCCCTCCTTCATCCGCTCGACGTACTCGGCCAGGGTGGTGGCCTCCTCGTCGCTGTGGGTGGAGGCGAACGAGGACACCTGCAGCAGCATGTCCTTGTTGTCGGCGTCGGACAGCAGCCCTTCCTTGATGGCCCTGCCGAACTGGGTCCACAGGGTGCGGTAGTCGTCCGGCCGCTCGGACTGCAGCTCCTTGATCCTGGACAGCACCTTCTTGGTCAGCCGGCGACGGATCGCCTTGATCTGCCGATCCTGCTGCAGGATTTCGCGAGATACGTTGAGCGACAAGTCTTGTGCGTCGACGACGCCCTTGACGAAGCGCAGGTATTTCGGCAGCAGCTCGTCGCAATCGCCCATGATGAACACGCGCTTCACGTACAACTGGATCCCGACGTGGGAGTCCCGGTCGAACAGGTCGAGCGGGGCGTGCGACGGGATGAACAGCAGGGCCTGGTACTCGAAGGTGCCCTCGGCCTTCATCGCGATGACCTCGAGCGGGTCGTCCCAGGCGTGGGCGATGTGCTTGTAGAACTCGTTGTACTCCTCGGCGGAGACCTCCTCCTTGGGCCTGGCCCACAGCGCCTTCATCGAGTTGAGGGTCTCGGTCTCGAGCGTGACGGTCTCCTCGCCACCGTCTTCGCCCGGTGTGCGTTTCTCGACCTCCATCCGGATGGGCCAGGAGATGAAGTCGGAGTACCGCTTGACCAGGTGCCTGATCTTCCACTCCGCGGTGTAGTCGTGCAGCTCGTCCTCGGCGTCTTCGGGCTTGAGGTGCAACGTGACCGAGGTTCCCTGCGGCGCGTCGTCCACGGATTCGATGGTGTAGGTGCCCTCGCCGCTGGATTCCCACCTGGTGGCGGCGCTCTCGCCGGCCTTGCGGGTCAGCAGCTCGACCTTGTCGGCGACCATGAAGCTCGAGTAGAACCCGATGCCGAACTGGCCGATCAGTTCCTCGGAGGCCGCCGCATTTTTGGCGTCGCGTAGCTGTTGGCGCAGCTCGGCGGTGCCGGACTTGGCCAGGGTGCCGATCAGGTCCACCACTTCCTCGCGCGTCATCCCGATGCCGTCGTCGCGGACGGTCAGCGTTCGTGCGCTTTTGTCGACGTCGATCTCGATATGCAGGTCGGAGGTGTCGACGTCGAGGTCCTTGTTGCGAAACGCTTCCAGGCGCAGCTTGTCCAGCGCATCGGAGGCGTTCGAGATCAGCTCCCGCAGAAACGAGTCCTTGTTGGAGTAGACCGAGTGGACCATCAAATCCAGCAGTTGCCGGGCCTCGGCCTGAAACTCCAACTGCTCGACACGCGCGTTCATGACACTCCCTGCACTTTCCTTCCTGAGACGACGTTGCAAATTTACCGAGGTGCGGTTGGTCCACGCCCGCGGGCTGGCCCTACCCTGAACCCATGTCCGTTGCTCAGCGCGAACGCGCCGCCCTCGTCGCGACCATGCGGGCCGTCGGCCCCGAGGCGCCCACCTTGTGCGAGGGCTGGAAGACGCGAGACCTGGCCGCCCACCTGGTGATCCGGGAGTACCGGCCCGACGCCGCGGCGGGCATCATGATCCCGTTCTTCGCGGCGCACACCGCCAAGGTGCAGGAGGAGGCGGCGTCGAAGAACGACTGGGACGAGTTGGTGGACAAAATCGCGTCCGGCCCGCCCGTCTATTCGCCGTTCATCCTGCTCGACCCGGTGGCCAACGTCGCCGAGATGTTCATCCACCACGAGGACGTGCGCCGCGCGCAGCCGGCCTGGGAGCCCCGCGTGCTGGAACAAGGGATGTGCCGGGCGCTGCGTCGCACGCTGTCGCTGATGGCCCGGGTCACCCTCGGGAAGGTCCCGGGCCGGGTGGCGTTGCGCACGCCCGGGGGCAAGACGGTGCTGACGGCCGGCTCCGGCCCGGCGGTCGTGGTGACCGGTCCGCCCGAGGAGCTGCTGCTGTTCTCCGTCGGCCGGGAGGCTCGGGTCGAGTTCGACGGCGACCCGGCGGCGGTGCAAGCGGTCCGCGACGCGCCCAAGGGGTTGTAGCCGGACTATCAAGTCTGCAGACGACCGCTGGCGAGGGCTTCGCGCAGCTCCTTCTTGATCACCTTGCCGAACTGATTGCGCGGCAGCGCATCGACGATCACCAGGCGCTCGGGGTGTTTGTAGCGGCTCAACCCTTGCGAATGGCAGTGCTGCACCAGGGATTCCAGCGACACGTCGTCACTCGATGCGGGAACCACCACGGCGCAGACGCGCTCGCCCGTGCGCGGGTCGGGTACTCCGACGACCGCGACGTCGGCGACAGCGGGATGGGTGGCCAGCGCATTTTCGACTTCCTGGGCCGAGACATTCTCGGCGTTGCGGATGATCGCATCCTTGATCCGGCCCGTGACGCGGACGTTGCCATTCTCGTCGATCAGCCCGAGATCGCCTGTGCGCAACCATCCTTCGGCGTCGAACGCGTCGGCGTCGAGCGCGGCGTCGGCGTAGCCGAGGAAGCATTGGGGTCCCTTGAGCCGCAGCTCACCCTCCTGCCCAGCGGACAGTTCGATTCCTGCGTCGACGACCCGGACCCTGACGCCGGGTCCCGGTGCGCCGACGGTGTGGTCGAGCACCTCCGGCGGCCCGGTCAGCGACGGTGAGGTCGCGACCGGAAACTCGGTGAGGCCCCATGCGTTCGCGATGCCGGCCACACCGAAGGTTTCGCGGACCTGGTGGCCCAGTTCGGGGGTGATCGGCGCGCCGCCGGCCAGGCAGCCCCGCACAAACGGGAACAGCGGCTCGTCGCCGTGGTTGCGCTGGGCCTCGAGGAACGCCAGGAAGAACGGTGTCGCCATGCCCAGAAAGGTCGGGTTGTGGGCGGCGATGGACAGCGGCGTGGTGGCCGGGTCGAATACCTCGAACAGCGCTAACCGCATGCCGGTCATCAGCCCGACGGCCAGCATCACGGCACCGCCGATGTGCGCGAAGGGAAAGCCGATGGGATCCACGTCGCTGGCGGTGATGCCCATCTTTTCCGCCAAGCCCGCGGCGGGCGCCATCACCGACGCATCGGTGTGGCGAATCCCCTTGGGGGCCGCGGTGGTTCCGGACGAGTAGTAGATCCATCGCGCGTCGCCGGTAGGCCCTGGCGGCGGGCCGAGGGCATCGGCGCTCGCGCGGGGCAGCCTAAGGTCACCGGCCGAGGGTGGCGTCGCCAGGTCGACGGTGATGACGCGGAAGCCCCGGTCCGTGGCGAGGGCCCGCGCCAGGCCGCCGTAGTCGAATCGGTGCCAAAACTCTGGCACCACAAGGAATTCGGTAGACAGCTGGGCGGTGATGAAGCCGACCTCGTGTTCACGCAGTATCGGGATGATCGGGTTTTGGACCGCGCCGAGTCGGGCTAGCGCCGCCATGACGACGGCGGTTTCCAGCGTCGTCGGCAGTTGCCAGGACACCACCGTTCCCGCGCCTATCCCCCGTTCGGCGAACGCGGCGGCCGTCGCGCATGCGGCGTCGCGGAATTGACGTGCGGTCAGGCTGCGGCCATACTCGTCGGCGAGCAGCGGCAGGTCCGGTCTTCGCCGGGCGGCCTCGGCGATCAATGCCCAGTAGGTGGGGTCGTCCTTCATTCGGCCGGTGGCGCGGTGATCGGCCGAAATCCGGAGTGCGCGATGGCAACCGAGACGGAACTGCCGATCGGGCCGTGGTGGTCGACGAGGACGGCCGACCCGGTGGCGACGCCGTCGTGGCTGTAATGCGTGAGTGAGGCCAGCCCGATGTGGGGCCCTTCGGGCAGTCGGGTCAGCGTCAGGGTGTAGTCGACGTTGATGAACTGCAAACCGTTTGTGCCCCAATTGGCCAGGGACGCCGTGATGTCCGCGCCCATGGCCGCGCGGGTGAAAGGGGTGAGCGGCTCGCCGTCGATCAGCGAACGGGTCTCGTGCAGCCAGGTGTATTTCGGTCCCGAGTCGGGCCAATCGGGATCGGGATTCTGAATCCCGGTGCCCCAGCCGTAAGTGCGCATGAACAGCGACGGCGCGGGGCCGTCGTCGATGGGCAGCGGCGGCATCTCCACGGCCGGTGACCACACCTGCCCCTCTGGCTGTGGGCCGCGCCGCAGAAACAATGCGCTCCCCCGCGCTACGGGCGTACCGCGCTGGGTGAGCACGATCTCGACGAGCCGCAGTCGCCGGCGATCGTGGTGCACCTGCGTGTGGACCTCGATCGGTTCGAGCGCGGTGGGCGCGGGTAGGTCGACGGTCAGCCGCGCAGGTTGCAGTTGCGGATCGTCCACCGCGCGTTCGGCGGCCCACCCCAAGAGACCGCCCACGACGTGTCCACTCAGCGACGGGCCCCAGCCGCCCCGCGCGATTCCGTTTGGCACAAAACGGTTTTCGTCGCGCAGAAAGTACGGCGCCTGCGCCGCGGAATCAACGTCATCCGGCGCGATATTGGTTTCGGTCAAAGCACGCTCTTTCTCGTCGGGACGGCAACAGTTGATATTACAGTTTCTGTTTCCAGTCCAGCCGAGAGGATTACGCGATTGCGGCGCCCACCAGGTGTCCGATCGCGTAGGTGACCGCCAAAGCGAGCCCACCGCCGATGACGTTGCGGGCGACCGCCCGGCCCTGCGGCGCGCCGCCCAGTCCCGCCGACACCGCACCCGTCAGCACCAAGGCCAGCAGCACCGCGACGACGGTGGCCGGGATTCTCCAAGCCGTCGGCGGCACCAGGATCACGATCAACGGCAACATCGCGCCCACGGTGAACGACAGCGCCGAGGACATCGCCGCTTGCCACGGATTGGTCAGCTCCTCGGGGTCGATACCCAGTTCGACCTCGGCGTGGGCGACGAAGGGATTGTGGTCGGTGAGTTCCTCGGCCACGGTGCGCGCCGTCGCCGGTGACAGACCCTTGGCCTCGTAAAGCTCGGCCAGCTCGTCCAATTCGGCGGCCGGGTCGTCGCGCAACTCCTGCATTTCCTTGGTCAGCAGCGCCTGCTCGGTGTCGCGCTGCGTGCTGACCGAGACGTATTCGCCCAACGCCATCGACACGGCCCCGGCGACCAGACCGGCGACGCCGGCGGTCAAGATCGGGCCGCGTTCCACCGTCGCCGCCGCGACGCCCACGACGATGCCCGCGGTGGACACGATCCCGTCGTTGGCGCCCAGTACGCCGGCACGCAGCCAATTCAGCCTCGACGAGACCGAACCCACATGGGGTTCGGCGGGGTGGGAGGTAGTCGACACGTCCGCAACCATATACGGCGAAATGGCTTCCGACCAGCAAATATAGGCTTGCCAAAGCGAGCGCAGCCTTGCCTCATTCGCGGTTCTCGATGACTTGTCGCCGCCCAAACGTTGCGCATGGGCCCGTCACAGCTAATCCATAGACGCGCTATCTAACGTGTGGGTTGTTGGGGGGTTCTAGGAACTCACTTATGGACAGGTGAAGGACTATGAAATTAAAGCAATTGATCGCGGGGGGGACCATCGCCGGCGCTCTCGCCGCCGCCGCGTTGGGCATGGGCGCCGGTTCGGCGTTTGCCGCTCCGGGAGCGCCCCCGCCGGCGCCCGGTAACCACGGCGGCCCGGCGCCCGGGGATCACCGGCCGGCCGGACCGAATGACCCGGGCGGACCGGGTGGCCCGGGCGGGCCTGGTGGTCCTCCGGGTGGTCCCGGCGGACCCGATCACCGCGGTGGACCAGGCGGCCCCGGCGGCCCGGGCGGACCCGCGCCCGACCATCCTGGCGGCCCTGGTGGCCCCGGCGGTCCCGACCATCCTGGCGGACCTGGCGGCCCCGGCGGTCCCGACCATCCCGGCGGACCGGGTGGCCCCGGCGGTCCCGACCATCCCGGCGGACCGGGTGGACCCGGCGGACCGGGCGGCCCCTGGCATGGCGACCCGCAGCGCGGCTACTTCCACGGCGCCCCGTGGGGCGACGGGCCCGGACCTTGGGGATACGGTCCACCGCCGCGGCCGGCGTGGGATCGGCCGCTGCCGCCACCCGGCGGGCCGTGGGGGTATGGCCCCATCCATTACTACGGCTACGACGAGACGCCCGTCTGGGATCCCGGCTTCAACCAGTGGGGGTTCTGGTTCTTCGGGGTCTGGATCCCGCTGTAACAGCTCGACCCGCCCGATGCCCGTCTCACCGGCCGGTGAGGCGGGCATTGACGGGATCGGTTGAGCCTAGGCCACTTTGGGTTTGATCTCCTCGATGACCCATTGGGCGTAGTCGAGGTACTCGTCGACCCCGCGGACGGCGAGAACGGGCACCGCGCTGAAGGTCACCCCCTGCTCGGCGAGCCAATTCAGGCGGTCGACGAGCTCCTGAGCGCTCATGCCGGGACGCGCGTGTGGATCGCTGACGGCGCGATGTCCCTCGCCGACGCGGTTGGTGCCCAGCCCGTGCATCACCTCGAACGGGCGCCCGTCGTAGGCGGGTTGACCCTTGATGAAGTCGACACGCTCGGCGATCTTTTCCGGCGGGGTCAAAAACGGCCACCACCCGGAGGCGAATCGCGCGGCGCGCTTCAGCGCGGCATCGGCGTCGCCACCGATCCATACCGGAAGATGCGGTTTCTGAACGGGTTTGGGCTCGAACGCCATGTCCCGGAACGACACGTAACGGCCCTCGTAACGGGGCGAGTCGCTGGTCCACAGCTCGATGATCGCCTCGAGGTACTCGTCGGCGATGCGGCCGCGTTCGTGGAAGGGCACCGCGAGGACGTCGAATTCGCGCTCCAGCCAACCGACTCCGAAGGTCACCATCATCCGCCCACTGCTCATCCAGTCGGCGGTCGCCAGCGCCTTGGCGAGCACGATCGGATGTTGCAGCGGCAGTATCGTGACGCACGAATTCAGCCGGATCTTCTCGGTGGCTCCCGCGATGTAGGCCTGCGCGACGGTCGAGGAAAGGTAATGCGGGCCCGACAGTTCGACGTGGTCGGTGGGGATGACGTAGTGCTCGGGGATCGCGATCATGTCGTAGCCCATCGCCTCGGCGCACTTGGCCGTTCGGGTCTGATCGGCGCCGGTGACGCCGGCCTCCCAGGGCTGGCTGATCGCCTTGAGGCGCAGCATGTGCGGTAGCGGGAAGGCGAACTTCATTTGCGCTCCTGGCGTGCTCGACGACCACTGTCTGGCATTGTGACTGGCCGAATGGCACGCGGTCGATGACATAGCAGAACTGCTATAATGTGGCATGACGTCTTACGGCGGTGATCTGGTCCGCGAGGCCCGGCGCCGGGCCGCCCTTACGCAGGCCGAGTTGGCGACCCGAGCTGGCACGACCCAATCCGCAATCGCGCGTTGGGAATCCGGCCGGACCGCCATCAGCCTCGACGACGTCCGTCGGCTGACGCGCTTGTGCGGCTTCGATCTCGAGCTCATGCTCGTACCGCGCGATGACAGCGACATCGCCCAGGCGACGCGCCTGGCGGGGCTGAGTGGCCAGGAACGGATGGATCGCCACGCCCGGGTGGCCCGGCAACTCGCGGCGCTGCGACAGGCGGGGCGGAATTGAGTTGGAACTCGACTTGCCTCGCATGCTTGGGGCCCTGCACCGAAACAAAGTCGCCTACGTCCTCATCGGCGGCCTCGCCGCGGTCTACCACGGTTCTCCCTTTCCCACGGAGGACGCCGATATCACCCCCGACATCGGCCGGCGGAATCTCGACAACCTCGCCGCTGCCCTCCGCGAACTCAACGCAAAGGTCCGCACCGAGTCCGAGCCGAGCGGCCTGCCTTTCAGCTGTGACGGCGAGACACTGGCCGACGCGCAAACCTGGAACCTCACAACCGACGCCGGCGATCTAGACATAACCTTTAAGCCTTCTGGCACAGGCGGATACCGTGATTTGCGCCGAGACGCGGTCCACGCCCCGCTCTACGGAGTAAACGTGCGCATCGCGTCGCTCGGTGACGTCATCCGGTCAAAACAGGCAGCGAACCGACCCAAGGACCAGCGAACGTTGCCCACCCTTCGGGAAATCCTCGCCCGGCGGCGCGGCTAGCTTTTGGTGCCGACGGTGATCAGGTCGGACACGACCCGCGTCCACAGCGGCCGTTGAATGCGGTGTTGATCGCTGATGGTGAACCCGGCGTCCTCGAACAAAGTCCGCATCTCGGCCGGCGACGCGTTGTGCTGTGGTTTCCACCGATTGGTCGCGGGAGCCTGCAGCATCGGTTGCCGAGTGCTCAGGGCGGAGACGGCCACCAGCCCGCCGTGCCCCAGCACGCGATGGAATTCCCGCAGGGCCGCGGGTTGGTCGAAGAAGTGAAAGGCCGAGGTCGTCACGACGGCGTCGAGTGCCCCGTCGGCGAAGGGCAGCTGCTCGGCCGGGGCGCGCCGCCACTGCACCCGGTCGGACCGGGCGCGCGCCTGGGCCAGCATGCCGTCGGACATGTCGACGCCGTAGATCTCGTCGGGGTGCAGTTCACGCTCGATTCGATCGCTGAGAATTCCTGTGCCACAAGCGATGTCAGCGATCTTGCGGCAGTTGTGGGCGCGCAGTTGCGCGATCACCTCGTCGTGTGGCGGGCGGTACACCCACCGCTGCAGAAAAGGCAGGTCGTAGGCCGGGGCAAGGAAGCTCCACATCCGGGTGACCGCATCGTTGAGCCCGCGGCGCTGAGCTGACGTCATCCGCCCAGTATGACCTTGGTCGCCGCGTCAGTGTGCGCTGGCGGCTTTGCGTGTGTACCCACGGCGGAATCTCGGCCGCTTTCCCGCCCAGGATGCACACGAAAAGACCTGGATTCACACGCAAACGCCGGGCCGGGCTAGTGTCGGCCGGGACCGCCCGGTCCGGCGGGACTGCCCGGTAACCCAGGCCCGCCGGGGCCGCCCGGTCCACCCGGACCGCCGGGCCCGCCCGGGCCGCCGGGCCCATTTGCCGCGGGGAGCACGAACACGCATTGATTCAAGTCGACGCTCCACGCCCACCCCGGCGCGCAAGGGGGCGGATCGTCGGCCCTGCTGAGCGCCGGCGCGGCGATCGCGATCGCCGGCAACCCCACCAACGCGAGCGCGAACGCCCCGATGGCGCAACGCGTTCGAAGGTTCCTTGCTTCGGTCATGTCGGCCTCCTCATGCCCTATGCCTACCGATTTAATCGCTCTGCACGCGTGTTTACCGGCATTTTTGCGATTTTCAGGTCATCCGGCGGTGGTGAAGGTCCGCCGGTAAGCGTCCGGCGTGGTGGCAAGCGTGTCCCGGAAGTGCCGTCGCAGCGTGGCGGCGCTGCCGAAGCCGCAGTCGGTTGCGATGCGCTCGATGGGTAAATCGGTAGTTTCCAGGAGCTGTTGCGCTCGGCGCACGCGTTGGCCGTTCAGCCAGTCGAGGGGCGTACTTCCGGTCCGCGTAACCAGTTGTCGGTGAAGGGTTCTCACGCTCACGCCGGATCGCCGGGCGAGCCCTTCGACGGTCAGGGGTTCGTCGAGATGCGTTAGCGCCCAGTCCAACGCGTCGCCGACTACGTCATTGCTCGCGGTCTCCGGTATCGGGTTCGCGTATTGACGCTGGTGTCCTTCGCGGTGCGGCGGCGACACCAGTCGTCGCGCAACCTGATTGGCAACCGTCGCGCCGTAATCCCGTCGCACCATGTGCAGACACAGGTCGGTGCCGGCGGATTTCCCCGCGGAGGTGAGCACGTCGCCCTCGTCGACATACAGGGCCGCCGAGTCCACCCGGATCTTGGGGTAGCGCTCGGCAAGCGTGCCCGCGTGCATCCAGTGGGTCGCCGCGCGCCGGCCATCGAGGAGACCGGCTGCCGCGAGTGCGAAAGCGCCGGTGCAGATGGACGCGACCCGGGCACCCCGCTGCGACGCCAGCCTGATCGCGTCCACCAGATCGTGCGGCGGCTCCAGGGCGTCGTCGTGGCAGGCGGGGACGATGACGGTGTCGGCGGCGACGAGGTCGGCGTAGGTATAGGGCGTCGTCGCGGTGAACCAGCGGTCCACGCGTGCGCCCTCGTACGGGCTGCACACCCGCAGCTCGTACCAATCCCCCGCCAGGTCCGACCGGTTGGTGCCGAAGATCGCGCACGGCGCCGCGAGCTCGAAGATCGGCACCTGGTCACTCAGTGCGATCGCCACAACGTGGGCCATGACCGAAATTGTACGGTTTGTGTCATATCGGCCACTGGTGTGTCGCTGCCGTGGGCCTGATGCTGAAGGCATGACTCGGAGCACCCCCGCGAAGGACTGGCTGCGGCCCGCCGCGGCCGTCGCGGCAATCGGTTGGGGCGCAAACCAATTCGCACCCCTGATCGTGCTGTATCAGCAGCGCGGCGTCTCCGTCGCGGCGACGGAGGTGATGTTCGGGCTCTACGCGGTGGGTCTGGTCCCGGCGCTCCTGGTGGGTGGCCGGTGGTCGGACCGGGCGGGGCGCCGCGTCGTGGTGATGACGGCGTTGGCGGTGTCACTGGCCGCCTCGGCCGTCCTGATGGCGGGGTCGGCGCGGCATGGCCTCCTGTTCCCGGGGCGGCTGCTGGCCGGAATCAGCAGCGGCCTGGCGTTCGGCACCGGTGCCGCGTGGATCAAGGAGCTGTCGTCGTCGCACGCTCATCACCAGGCGGGGGCCCGGCGTGCGACGATCGCGATGACGATCGGCTTCGCCGGGGGCCCGCTGGTCGCGGGGCTTATCGCGCAACAGGTTTCGCGTCCCGAGCTGTGGCCCTACGTGCCGCAGATCGCGCTCTCGGTGCTGGCGCTCTTCGCGGTGAACCGGGCCGACGGCGACGCATCGGGCGGCGTCGCGCCGACGGCAAGCATCGAACCCCGTGCCGATCGCGAGGAGTCGCTGGCGAGGCATTTGCTGACGGTGTCAGCGCCCTTCGCGCCCTGGGTATTCGGGACCGCCGCCATCGCGCTGGCGTACCTGCCGGCTCTGGTCGCAGACCGGGCGGGTTCGCAACCGTTGACCTTCGCCGCGGTCGCCACAGCCATCCCGGCGGTGGCCGGGATGCTCGTCCAGCCGCTGGCCGCCCGCCTGCGCCCCGACGCCCGAACAGGAATCCTCGCGCCGGCCATGCTGATCGCCGTCGGCGCGTTGATGGTCGCCGTATGGGCCGCGGCCGCGTCCAGCGTGTGGGCGGTGCTGATCGCCGCGGCGGTGCTGGGCGCCGCGTATGGCGTCACCCAGTTCGCGGGCCTGGCCGACATCCAACGCGTGGCCGAGCCGGCCCGGCTTGGGGTCGCGACGTCCGCCTATCAAGCGCTGAGTTACCTCGGATTTGCGGTGCCGTACCTGCTCACGCTCGGCCACGCGCACCTCGGCTGGTCTGCCGTGACGGGGTTGTGGGTGGTGACGGCGGCCGCGCTCGCATCGCTGCTGTGGCTGAGCGTGGGACGACGGTGGGGTCGCCGGCGCCGCGCGTCGGGCGGACCGAACACCGACGTGGACGGCCGAGCGCTCGCGTCCGCGCCCGGTTGAGGACTTCCTATTTGAGGACTTCCTATTTGAGTACTTTGAGCAATTCCTGCGCGAGCGGCCCCGCCGAGGCGGGGTTTTGCCCGGTGTACAGGTTTCGGTCGACGACGGTGAAAGGCTTCCAGATCTCGCCGCGGACGAAGTCGACGCCCATCTTGACCAGTTCGTCCTCAGCCGTCCAGGGCGCCGTCTCACGCAAGCCGACACCGTCCTCCTCGTCGTTGGTGAAGGCGGTGACCCGGTAGCCGGCGAAAGGCGAGACGCCGTTGCGCCGGGTGGCCAGCATTGCGACCGGCGCATGGCACACGATGGCGAGGGGTTTACCCGACGCGAGCGCGGCGGTGAGGAGCCGGCCCGAGTCGGCGTCCCGCCACAGGTCCTCCATGGGGCCGTGCCCGCCGGGGTAATACACCGCGTCGTAGTCATCCAGACGCGCGTCGGCCAGTTCGATTGGCCTGCGCAACTCTTCGGCGGACCGCAGGATCTCTTCGAGCTGGCGGGCGATCTCCTCGCTGCCGGCCATCGAGGGACGGAGGCTCATCACGTCCACGTAGGGCACCACGCCACCGGGAGTCGCCACCACGATTTCGTGGCCGGCGCCGCTGAACGCGCTGTAGGGGGCGGCGAACTCCTCGGCCCAGTAACCCGTCGGGTGCCTGGTCCCGTCCTTGAGGGTCCAGAAGCTTGTTGCGGTCATGACGAACAGGACTTTGGCCATCAGCCGATCCCTCCGTTTGAGCCGGCGGGCCTCTGGGAAGTCATGCGGGCATACCGACGGCAAAAGTCTATGTGGTCCCGCAGCCGACGGCAATCAGTGCATGTCCGTTGCAGGCGAGCGCGGCGGATCGGGAATCGCTTGTGCACCAACGCAATAAGTTTACCGTCAGGCCTCGGCTCGCTGCGTCCACGAACAGTGGCGCCGCACGAAGTCAGCGAAGAGCCAGGGCGGTGGATTGACCCCTCAAGAATCTGGGTATGACCTGGTCATCCCATCGATTGGGTGTCGGCTTGAGAAATGAAGTGAGCACGCATGGTCGGCTGGCTGGACAGGCTGCAGCGACGGAACCGCCCCGTCGGCGTAACCATCGCCGTCATCTATAAATACCTGGACGACCAAGGCGGCTATCTGTCCGCCTTGATCACCTACTACGGGTTCGTGTCGTTGTTCCCACTGCTGCTCCTGCTGACGACCGGGCTGGGGGTGATTCTGGCCGGACGCCCCGACCTGCAGGAGCAGGTGCTGCACAGCACGTTGAGCCAATTCCCCGTCATCGGAAGCCAATTGCATCAGCCCGAGGGGCTCAGCGGCGGGACCGTCGCGGTGGTCGTCGGCATCGTGGGAGCACTGTATGGCGGCCTGGGCGTCGGGCAGGCGGTGCAGAACGCGATGGACTCGGTGTGGGCCGTGCCAAGGAACAAGCGCCCCAACCCAATACTGTCGCGCGTGCGCAGCGCGCTGTTGTTGTTGGTTCTCGGTTCGGCTGCCGTCGCGTCCACCGTCCTGTCCGCGATCGGCCAGGCCACGGGCTCCCTGGGATTCGTCGGAAAGCTCGGCCTCACGCTCGCCGCCATCGCGATCAACGGGCTGATCTGCCTGGTGGCGTTTCGCGTGACCACCGCCCGCCAGCTCAGCTACCGCCAGGTTTGGCCGGGAGCGCTTGCGGCGGCGCTCATTTGGCAGATCCTGCAGCGGTTCGGCGCCGGTTACGTCGCGCACACGGTCAAGACGGCCAGCGCCACCAACAGCGTCTTCGCTTTGGTGCTGGGGCTGCTGGCGTTCTTGTACCTCATCTCGACGACGCTGGTCCTGTGCGCCGAGATCAACGTCGTTCTCGTGGAGCGGCTATACCCGCGCGCATTGCTCACCCCGTTCGTCGAGGACGCGGATCTCACGGAGGCCGACCGGAAGACCTACGCCAAGAGGGCAAAAGCCGAGCGGGTGAAGGGCTTTCAGCGAGTCAGCGTCAGGTTCCGCGACCTGACCCGCAAGGAAGGCGATCAGCAGACGCCGGCGGTCCGTAGCCGGCGCGCCGGCTAGTGGGCGCCCCGTCCCGTCTGTTGTTGCAGTTCATCGATCAGCTCCGAGGCTTGCGCTTTCGTCATGTCGTCGGGAACGTCGCGACCCGCCTCCTGGGCCAGCGTATGTAGATAGCTGCGCTGGGGTCCCGTCATCGGCTCGTCGCCGGTTACCCACTCGGACCTGTCCTTCTCGGGTGTCTCGCGGGGCGCCTGTTGCGTGTCGTCAGTCATGCACTAGAGATAACCGTCGCACGCGTGTTCGAAACGTGTCGCCGGAGAAAGTTCGCCGTTGCGCTCGGCGCCGGGTCGTGGCCGGCCGTCAGGCGTCGATCACCACGCGGTCACTTTTCGCCCGGGACACGCAGACCAGCATTTCGTCGTCGCCTTCCACGGTTCGGCCCCGGCGATCGACCTGCCCCCCAAGCACCTTGACCTTGCATGTCCCGCAGAACCCTTGCTGGCACGAATACGCGGTCGCCGGTTCACGGTCAAGCATGACGGCGAGCGCCGACCGGTTCGCCGGCACGCTGAGCACCCGTTTGGATCGCGCCAACTCGAGCTCGAACGGCGCACCATCGACGACCGGCGGCGGGCTGAACCGCTCGTAGTGCAGTGGCGCGTCAACGTGAGAGTCCCGGGCCGCACGAACCGCTTCGAGCACGGCGGTTGGCGCGCAGATATACACGGCCGTCGTCGTGCCCGCGCCGGCCAGCAGCTCGTCGGTGGTCGGGAAGCGGCCCCGCTCGTCGTCGGCCCAGACGGTGACCCGATCGGCGTCTACCGCCAGCACCTCGTCGAGCAGCGGCATGTGGTCGCGTCGCCTGCCGGCATAGATTGCGCGCCAGTTGATTCCGTGCTGATGAGCCAGCCGGATCATGGGCAGAATGGGCGTCACCCCGATGCCGCCGATGATGAACAAGATGTCACGTTCGTCGGTGACGAGATAGAAGGCGTTGCGCGGGCCCTCGAACTCCAACGTGTCGCCCACGTCGAACGCGTCGTGCATCTCGATGGAACCGCCGCCGCCGTCGGCGATCCGGCGCACGGCGATGCGGTAGTCGGTGCGCCGCCCGGGCGGACCGCACAGCGAATACTGCCGGCGGCGACCCGAGGGCAGCCGAACGTCGATGTGCGCACCGGGAGTCCAGGACGGCAGCAACCCGCCTTGGGGATCGGCCAACGTCAATGCGACCACGTCGGGCGTGAGAAGCTCACGTTTAATCACCGTCGCGGTGATGGTCCGTTGCACCGGCGATATCCGCGACGGAGTCCATCGCGACGCCGACGCGAAGCCGCCGAAGAGCGAACCCACACCCCACAACGCCGTGTAGCTGCGGTCGCGCTTGCGGCGACCGTAGAGGTCGACAGGTCTGCTCGCCCAAATGCTCTCTGCCACAGTCAATTTCCTATGCCTGCCGAACTCCGGAGGTCAGCTTGACCCACTCGCCCGTATACCGGGCGACGACGTCGGGATGCGAGGCGACCACCCAGTGGCCGCCCTCGATAGAGACGATCCTGCCCTCGGGCGGTATCGAGCCGGTGAACCGCTGCAGGGCAGGGCTGACGAAATAGTCTTTGCGAGCCACCAGCACCTGCACCGGAACTTCGGTCTGCGGCAGCTTCTCCGGCGGCGCCAAAATCGGCGCAGGCATGTTGGCACGGTACAGGTTGAGCCCGTTGAGGTAGTCATCGATCGAGCGGATCGACGCCGCACGCCGTTGCCCGCGGCGCCTGGACCGGCCGATAAGCTCAACCGCCTCAAAGACTTTCACGGTCACCCGGGACCGGATCGCCACCTCGGGCGCACCCGGACACAGAAAGAACCAGATATACGACGAAGCCAGAACCTGTTTGACGACGTCGGGCACGGCGCGGGGCGTACGTGCCGACCGCAGAAACCGGCCCGCGTAGTTCAGGTGCGGCCCGGAGATCGACGTGAACGAGGCGATTTTGCCCATCACCGTGTCGTCGGTGACCGCGGCCCAACCCTGAATCGATCCCCAGTCGTGGGCCAACAGGTGGACCTCGTCGACACCCAGGCTGTCGATCACCGAGTCGATATCATCGACCAGCTGGTTGAGGTGATAGCCTGATCGATTTGCAGGCGTTGAGGATTCGCCGGCGCCACGCACGTCGAACGCGACGAAGTTGTACCGGTCGGCGAGTCCCCAGGCGACGCCGTCCCATACGTGGTGATTATCCGGGTAACCGTGGATCGCCAATATGGTCGGCCGCTCGGGGTCGATCCCGGTGTGCGCGTGCACGGCGAGCGCCACCCCGTCGGAGGCGGTCACGGTGCTGGTATAGGTCATGCTCGAGTTCTCCGCGGGCTCAGTGCGACGCCCGCGCGGCGGGCGATCTGGCCAAGTAGTCGACCGCACGTCCCACCCCACCCAGTTGGGAAGGGTGAAAGCTCGGCCGGTAGTACGCGCCGATGACGCCGAGGAACTCAAAGGGACCGGGTACCAATCCCCGTCGCGCCGCGCGGAAATAATCCCGCCAGCGCGGTTTGGTCCCCGGCGGCAGGTTCGGGTCGACGGAGTACATGAACCGGACGCCGCGGACGAACAACCACAACAGCGCCGGCGTGATCAGTAGCTGGGTCCGTACCTGCCGCCAGTAGCCCGCTCGCAGATGCTTCATGGTGTCGAACGCGACGGCCTTGTGTTCGACTTCTTCCGCGCCGTGCCAGCGCAGCAAGTCCAGCATCACCGGGTCGGTGCCCAAGGCGTCGTGTTGCGGGGTGTCGAGGACCCATTCACCCAGGATGGCGGTGTAGTGCTCGAGGGCCGCCACCATCGAAACCCGTTCGAGCAACCAGCTTTCCCGTCGCCGCCGACTCCACTGGGGCCGGTCGCCAATGAGCCGCTGGAACAGCCAGGCCATCTGGTCGGTAAACGGTGTCACGTCGATGCCCTTGGCGGCGAAGTGCCCGAGCACCCCCGCGTGCGCCTGGGAATGCATCGCCTCCTGGCTGATGAACCCCTGCACGTCCAACCGCAGCTGATCGTCCTTGATCAGCGGCAGGGTGCTCTTGAACGCCTCGACGATGAACTCCTCGCCCGCGGGCAGCAGCAGGTGCAGGACGTTGCAGAAATGGGTGGTGAAGGGCTCGTTGGGCACGTAGTAGAACGGCAGCGTCGCCCAGTCGAAGTCGACGTCACGCGCCTGCAGAACGATCCGCTCGTGATCGAGGGATGCGTCGTGCGGGCCCGTCGCCTGGTCATCGACCGTGAACATGGTGGACCCCCCAACGTCACTAGGCACTGCGTTGCGCCTCCCCCTCAGCCTCGGTGATCAGGCCCTCCTGACGCAAGAACCGCCACAGGTTCTCGACCGTCTTCGTCAGGGCCGGCTCCCGCAGATGAACCTTGGCCAGCGTGCGAGCATGCCGGTATTGGGTGTTGTCGTAACGCTTTTCCCGCATCGCCGCGATCTTGTCCGCCGACCGGGTGAGGAAATCGACCAGCGGATAGAGCTGATCGCGCGGCGTGCACCGGCGGTTCAGCTGCTCGGTGAAGGACGGGATGTCGTAGTAGTCGAAGCGGTAGCCGTAGCGTTCTGACAGGATCCGCGTGATGTCGGTCAGGTTGTAGTAGTCATCCGCGGTCATGTTAAAGACGCTGCCGGCCTCGGGGGGGAGGTCCATCAGCGCGACAATGTGATCGGCGATCAGGTCCGCCGGCAGCATGCTGAGTTGGTTGAGCGCGTTGACGGCCACTCCGTGCTCGATCATGAACGCGGTCAGGCGCACCAGGATGTCGTCCTCGCTGCCGAAACCCGCGCGGGTAGGCGAGATCAGCGAGGGCCGGAAGATGCGCACGTCGAGCCCTTGCCGCTGCGCTGCCAGGACCAATTGCTCGGCGACCCACTTGGTCTGCGAGTAGCCGAAGTCCAGACCGCTCATCTTGGTGTTGGCATCCCATTCCCCGACCACCGGCTCGGTGCTCCAGCCGTAGATGAACGTGCTGGAGACCAGGTGGAAGGTCTTGCGGTGAGCGGTCATCGCCAGGCGCAAAAGCTCATGTGTGCCAATCACATTGGCCGCGCGCAGCGCGTCGTAGGTCCTGACGTAGTTGACCAAGGCGCCGTTGTGTACGATCGCGTCGACGCTTTCGGCCAGTCGCAGGAACGCCGCCTCACCGATGCCCAGGTTGGGCTCGGCGAGGTCACCGCAGATCACTCGCACCCGCGCCCGGACCTCGGCTTCCAGAGCCGGGGACCACAGCTGGGCGCGGCGTAGCGAGGCGACGATCCGGTCCAGCCCGTGGGCCTCGTCCGTGGCGCGGACCAACGCGTGGATCGTGTAGGAAGTCTGGCCCAGCAGGCTGTTCACCAAGAACGGTCCCAGGAATCCGGTCGCCCCGGTGAGCAGGATGTCGCTCACCGGCCCCGATTGCGCGATCGGCAGCGCCGGCAGGGGCAGCCGCGCATCGGCGCGCATCTGCTCGATCTCCTGCGCCTCGTACCTGGCGGAGATCTGGTCCAGCGCCTGCCGCAGTGCCTCCACGGGCTGCCCGGACCGATCCCCGAATTGCCGCATGAGCCGGAAGAACTCGGCGACGGTCAGGCGCTGAAGCAGGCGCGTGTTGACCTCCTCGGCCAGCTCCCCCGCCCCGTGCTCTTCCAGTAGCGCCTGTAGGTCCGCGCGCAGCTCCGCCAGTGCCAGCGAGTCAATCCCGAGATCGGCGAAGGAGCAATCTTCGTACCCGGTCAGGTCGTAACTCTCGATGAGATTTTGGAAGCGCGCGAGCGGGCCCGCGCTGGCGTCCGGCCCGTTGTGGGTGTGGTGGGCCGACTGGTTAACCCAGCTCGCCAGCGCGGGCAGCTTGCCGTCCAGCCACAGCTGGCGGGTCTGCGAGCGCCTGATCTTTCCCGAGGTGGTCTTGGGGATGCTGCGCGGCGGCGCGAACACGATCGTGTGCGGATCGATGTGGCCGTGCCGGCGGATCGCTCGCGCCAGGGCCTTGCCGTCCGGGAGGTCATTACCATCCCGCACCTCGGCGACCACGATCAGCGCTTCCTGCTCCTCGGACTCCTCGCGTTCGACCGCGAATGCGGCGACGCAGCCGTGCCGGACTTGCGGGGCGGATCGTTCCACGACGGCCTCGATGTCCGACGGGTAGCAGTTGACGCCCCGGACGATGATCAGGTCCTTGGTCCGCCCGCAGACGAACAGCTCGCCCTCGTAGAGGAAGCCGAGATCGCCCGTCCGCAAATAGGTGTGCTCGTCATCGCCGGCGATGCGCGCGCCGAAGGTTTCCGCGCTGGCCTCGGGGCGATGCCAGTAGCCGCCCCCCTTGGACGGTCCGTCCAGCCAGATCTCGCCGACCTTGCCCTGGCCCAGCGACTGCCGGGATTCGGGGTCGACGATGCGAACGACGTTCCCGTCGGCGGGCTTGCCGCTGCTCACCAGGGGCGTCTGGTTGTTGTTCTCCGGCAGGGCCTTTTCAACCCGAACCACGTTCTGCTGCAGAGCCCGCTTGTTCACGGCCAGCGTCTGGCGACCCCGCACGGACACGATCAGGGTGTTCTCGGCCAGGCCGTAGGCGCCGGTGACGGCGTCGGGCCGCAGTCCATAGGGGGCGAAGCGCTCCCGGAAGCGGGTAAACGTCTTGGCCCGCAACGGCTCTGCCCCGATGAGCATCGACTCGAGGCTGCTCAAATCGATGCCGTCGAGATGCGAAGCCGGAAGCTTGTCCTCACGCAGGCAGTACTCGAGCGCGAAGTTCGGCGCGGGCGTGCGGGTGGCGCGCACCTCGCTGATGAGCCGCAGCCAGGATGCGGGCCGCTTCAGGAAGTCCTCCGGTGACATCGCGTGCGTGCTGCCACCGATCACCACGATGAACAGGTAGGCGGAGATCAAGCCCATGTCGTGGTGCTGCGGCAGCCAGCTGACCACCACCTCGCTGTCGGGGAAGGCCGACGCGTTGGCGATGACGTTGGCGTGGGTCACCACCACACCCTTGGGATCGTTGGTGGAACCGGATGTGTACTGCAGGAAGAGCACTCGGCCGGGCTTGTCGGCGACAGGAGCGCCGCCGAAGTTACGCGTCCGGTCGGTCGCGACCCACGGGAGCTCCGGAAGCCTCTCGGCGTCAGGCCAAGGCATCGCGCCCTGCCGGTGGTCGAGCAGCTGACGGAAGTCGGACTCGAGTTGCTTGGTCGACAGCACCGCCTTGGCTTGGCAGTCCCGGGCGATGAAGCTCAGCTTCGCCAGCCCCGACTCGAAAGCCATGGGCAGCGGGGGGCTTACCGGGACGGCGATGACGCCGAGGCGCGCGCAGGCGTAGAACGCGGCCACCATCTCCAGACCGGGCGTGTAGACCAGCAGTGCTCGATCTCCCGGCCGGAGCCCGGCTTCGGTGGACAGGTATGCGGCCAGCTCGCGCGTCCGCTCCGCGAAGCTCCGGAATGTGTAGTGCTCGAGCTCGTGGCCGTCGGCATCGACGAACCGGAAGAGGGTCTGGTCCGGTTTCCGCGCTTCCCACATCTGCAGGTAGTCGATCAGGGTCTCCGTCACGGAGTCACTCCCCTTCCAGGTTGGTGGCCCGATTTAGCCGAAATCAAAAGAAGAACTGCTTACGTCGTAATTCACTCACGGTAGCGCCGTTAATCGGTGTCTCGCAAAGCCATTTCGACGCCACACACGGATTTCACAGGTACGCGTGACGCATCCCACAGCGAGGACATTTTCTCGTGAGCCAGGAATTGTTTATGTGAATACTGGTTTCAGTAGTTCAGTGCACCCTTGCTCCTCGATAAACCCTGGTGGAGCGACGATACGCGAATACTGACCTACGGACACGCGACGTTCCGTACGCAACGACCCAGCCCGGGTGTGGCCGACCCGTGACAGCATTCTGATAAACCGGCCAGAAAGGGCTCCCTTGCAAATTCGCCGCTATTGCGGAGTTGCTTTTCCAAACACGCCTAAGACCGGCCGAATGACGACCGCAATTCGACGTGTGAGCGAGGTGGGCGCAGCGGCGACGGCGACCCGGGCGGGGCTCAGAAGCTACGGATATACTGAAACTGACTTACTGATCAACCGTCAACGGCTACGACGAGAGAGTCACCCATGAGCACTCCGGACCGCATGGCCGCGGCGCCGACCGATCGCTTCGCGGTCGGGCGCACACGTAATCCCCGCACCCGACGAACGGTTGACCTTACGCCCGCCCAGCATCGAGCTCTCGACATCTGGCAGCGAGAGGCCGCCGACCGCCTCGGCGTCGCTCGCGTCACTGGGCAAGAGGTTCTCGCCACGCTCGTCGACCAACTGCTCAACGACCCCAAACTCGCGGCCCAGATCACGCGCACCATCCAGGCCAAGCGGTAGCGCCCGTCGTCAGGATTCCAAACGCCGCGAATCGATTCCGCGTGCCACCGCGTCACGCAGCGGCGAGGCGTCGAGCGCGGCCGATAGTTGGCGACCGACCTGTGCGATGCGGATTCGGGGTCCGGCGCGGGCGACGAGCCGGACGATGCCGTCAAAACGCTCGCCGTCGATGATCGGCGACAGCGGCTCGTCCTCGGCCTCGATGACCATCTCTTCGCCGTTGACATCCCGCACCCGATCACCGGGAAGCGTTCCGTTGCGGAGCGCCGAGGGCAGGTTCGCGATGATCCTCGACGGCCTCAGGTACCCGGCTTGGAAGTGCAGCGCGCCAGGTTGAGACGCTTTCGGGAATAGCCGGAAACCTGCGCCGATGTGCAGGTCGATCGCACCGGCGTGCAGCAATGTGTGTGTCCGCGTGGGGACCTCGACGCCGTCGATCGCGACACGCGCGCGCGTCGGCGCGAACAGGCGGGTCGCATAGTTGGACTTGTTCGAGTGTCCGGGGACCACCTTGTTGGTCACATAGTCGCCAAACGAGCGGGCCATCACCCGAACGACGTCCGCCCGGCCATGCGTGTGGTTGTCGTAGTACTTGTCGTAGAACCGGTTGCCGACGCCCCCGGCGGCCAGGCCAAAGCAGAGCCGGTAAAACTTTGCGCCGTCCGCGGTTTCGCCGTCGAGCTCCAGGGTGTCCAGAAACGTTTCCGGCGGAGGCTGATTCGCCTCGGCCGCGGCGACCAGCGCGCGCAAAACCGCTTCGGGCCGGCCTCGCACCCGCGCCTTGCGCGCGACGGCGTTGACGCTGCCGCCATTGCTCGGCACGAACGCCGGCCAACGCTCCGGATCGTCGACGCAGTGCCGGGTTTCGTTGATCAACCAGTTCAGCGAACCGTCGCCGCCGTCGCTGATCAGGTGGCTGACCCGCGGGTACAGCTGCCCGACGGCGTTGCGCAGCTCCTCCACCGAGGTAGTTTCGTGCACCTCGCCCCACGGGCCGACGATGCGGCGCATGTCGGCGGCGACATCGTGGCGCGCGGCACGGTTCTTGCGCGCAAGCGGATTGACGATGACCCCTAGATACATCTGGGGCTCCCCGACTCACCCCGGCCGCAACGCGTACGTGGGATTTCGCTGGCCATCTCCGCGACGATACCCGCGATGGCGATGTGGGCGCGCCGACGCGAATCTCCGCACGGTCGCGGTGGAGCAAAAGCATTGCCCGGGACGGCCCCTGCCGCTTCGCGGCTAGGGTGGCTGCCATGTCAGGTTGGACCGCGGCGGACCTGCCGTCGTTTTCGGGACGGACCGCCATCGTCACCGGTGCCAGCGGCGGGCTGGGCGAGGTGACCGCGCGGGAGTTGGCGCGGGTCGGCGCCCACGTCATCCTGGCGGTGCGCAACACCGACAAGGGTGACGCCGCGGCCGCGCGAATGACCGGCCAAGTCGAGGTGCGCCGGCTCGACCTGCAAGACCTCTCGTCGGTGCGACACTTCGCCGATCAGGTCGACAGAGTCGACGTACTCGTCAATAACGCCGGCATCATGGCGACGAAGCGCGCGGTCACCGTCGACGGGTTCGAGGGCCAGATCGGCACCAATCACCTCGGTCATTTCGCGTTGACCAACCTGTTGCTGCCCAGGCTGACCGATCGCGTGGTGACGGTGTCCTCGCTGCTGCATCACATCGGCTACATCAGCCGCAAAGACCTGAACTGGCAGTCCCGGCCGTACTCGGCGTGGCTGGCCTACGGCCAGTCGAAGCTGGCCAACCTGCTGTTCACCAGCGAGCTGCAGCGGCGCCTGGATGCGGCCGGTTCTCCGCTGCGCGCGCTGGCCGCGCACCCCGGTTGGTCGCACACGAACCTGCAGGGCAATTCGGGTCGCAAGTTCGGCGACGCGGCGGTGTTGGCCGTCGACCGCCTCGTGTCCACCGACGCCGACTTCGGTGCCCGGCAAACGTTGTATGCCGCATCGCAGGACCTGGCGGGCGATACGTTCGTCGGCCCTCGGTTCGGCCTGTACGGTCGCAGCCAGCCGACCTGGCGAAATTGGCCGGCCAGGCGCGCAACCAGTGCCGCCGCGCTCTGGGAGCTGTCCGAACAGCTCACCGGCACGAAATTCCCGCTCTGAGGCTGACCGCGCAGGCGTCGACGCGCCCCACCCACGAGTCGCGGTTAGATTTGTGGGTAGCCAGTCAGCAGCTTGCTGCGCGGGTCCGCTACGGCGAGCCAGCTAACAGCGAACAAGTTCGGGTGAGGAGGTTATGCCATGTCGGATACGAACCTGGCGGTTCTGCTCGCCCTGTGCGCCGCGCTGGCATCCGCGGTTGGCAATGTGATCCGGCAGCGCTCCGCGCAGGAGGTCACCGAAAAACAGGTCGGTCATCTGACGTTGTTCGGCATGTTGCTGCGCGACAAGCGTTGGTGGCTAGGCGGTTTGGGCGACATCTCGAGTTACCTCCTGCTGGCCTGGGCCCTCGACGAGGGATCGGTGCTGTTGGTGATGTCGCTTCAGGTGACGGCGCTGTTGTTCGCGCTGCCGATCTACGCGCGGGTGACCCGTCATCGGGTGAGCCGCGGCGAATGGTTGTGGGCGATAGTGCTGGCCGCGGCATTGGCGGTCATGATCGCGGTCGGGCAACCGGCGGGCGGCCACGAGCGCGGCTCGCTCGCAGCCTGGCTGGTGGTGGCGATCGTGATGGGCCCGCCGCTGCTGCTGTTCTTGCTGGGCGCCCGGATCTGGTCGAACCGTCCGGCCGCGGCATTGCTGTTGGCGGCGGTGGCCGGTTCGTTGCTGGCGGTGTTCTCGGTGCTGATGAAGGGCGTCGTCGACGTCATCGAACACCACGCGGGAGACCTGTGGCACACGCCCGAGCTGTATGCCTGGCTGTTCACCGGAGTCGCCGGGATGATCATCCACCAATCGGCCTATCGCGCCGGAGCGCTCACCGCGTCGCTGCCGACGATCATCGTCGCCAAACCCGTCGTGGCCGGGGTGCTCGGAATCACCGTGCTGGCCGAGACTTTGAACGCCGACGGCACAGGTTGGTTCCTGCTGGCGGTGGCCGCAGTGGTGGTGATCGTTGCGACCATCGGTCTGGCTCGCGGTGAGGCCGCGACGATGGCGGCCGGCGCCGGGCGCGACGTGAAGCTCACCGACCGGCCAAAGGCGGCCTCCCAAGCCTGAAGCTGTTCAGGTGTCACACATTTCGAATGTGAATTCGTGGCCGCAGATGGAAATGCGGTCGCCATCGGCCAGCGTCGCGCTGGTGCGGATCCGTCGGTCCCCGACGTCGACGCCGTTGGCGGACTGCAGGTCGGTGATCACAAAGCTGTTCCCGGTGTCGACGATCACGGCGTGGTGGCGGCTGACCGTGTCGTCGTCGATGACGATGTCATTGTCGGAGAGTCGGCCGATCCTGGTCGTCGCTCCGCGCAGCGGATGACGACCGCCGGCGGCATCGCGCAGGTACGCCACGACGGAGTCGCGTGAGTCCTCGGTAGGCCTACGCATAGTCGCGACAACACGTTTCGCCGTCGCGCGGGCCACCTGTTTGACGTCGAGTGGCTCCTGGCGAAGGATCCGCTGGTGCAGGGTCCGCAAGGTCGGACCGGGGTCGATGCCCAACTCGTCGGCGAGCGTCGTCTTCAGCCGGCCGTACGCGTCGAGCGCGTCGTATTGCCGCTCGTTCAGGTAGTAGGCCGTTATCAGCTGTGCCCACAACGGTTCTCGGTAAGGGTGCTCGGAAACCAGCGCTTCGAGCTCGGCGATAACCGAATGGACTCGCCCGCACGCGATCTCGGCTTCCGCCCGCGCGGTCAGCGCCACCAGCTTGTCCTCCGCCAGCCCGGCGGCGAAGGCCTCCACGAATTCGAAATCGCGCAAGTCCTCCAGCACCGGGCCGCGCCACTCGGCCAACGCGGTCGACAGGTGGCGGCTGGCCTGATCGAACCGGCCGGCCGCGGCTGCCTCGATTCCGGCCTTTTGCTCGACGGCGAAGCGCCCGACATCGCATGCCTCGTCGGGCACGTTGAGCCGATATCCCGGCTGGGCGCTGACCAGAACGCCGGCGCCGCCCACCAGTCGACGAAGCCGAGACACGTGCGCGTGCAGGCTCGCCCGCGCCTCGGGCGGGGGGTCCTGCTGCCACGCCGCGTCGATCAGCGAGTCGATGGCAACGGTGCGATTTCGATTGATCAGCAGAGCGGCCAGCACGGCTCGCTGCTTCGCTGGGCCCAGCGCAATCTCGGTGCCGTTGGCGCACAACTGCAACGGTCCCAACACCCCGAACCGGAGAGCGTCATCGGCCATCGCGCCTCCCTTCGCCGTCACCAGAGGTATACGCGGGCGCTGCTGCCCCCGACGCAGGTAATCCAGCTGTCACCCGGGTGCTGCTGGCAGTGCATGAGGAAGTTCGAGCCGTTGCACAGCGCGCCGGGAACGGTCTTGCAGTCGACGGCGCCCGGCGCCGAGACGGCCCGAGGCAGCGGGCTGGCGTTGCCGTATTCAGCCCAATAGGACGTCAGGACGCTGTTGGCGAAAAGGCATGACGTTTCCGGAGTCCCACGTCCGGCGTGGGTGCCGAACCCCGTGGCCGTCGGCAGGGAGAAGCCTTGGTCGCAGGACTGATGCAGGACGCTCAGGTCCGGTCCCGTTATCAGCGGGGGCACCGCGGCGCGCGGTGGCGAGGTCTGCGGCTGCCCGCTCGGGCCATGGGCGACGAGCGCGATGGCCACACCGATGCCCGCGAGAATCAGGGCGGCCGAGACCCCAATCACGGTCGGCAGCAGCCATCTCCGCTTGCGCTCGCTCGAACCGCGCTTCGGGAGTTCGCCCGTGGCGATCTCTTCCGTCGCGCCGCCTGACGCCAGGCCGACGGTGGTAAACGGGCGGGTGCCGTCGCCGTCGGTCGACGAGCTGCCCAACGCGCGCTGCGCCGCGCGGGCGAGAGCACCCGCCGTTCCGTAGCGCTCGTCGGGGTCTTTGGCCATGCCGCGGGCGACGACTTCGTCGAGCGCCGCCGGAACGCGCCGATTCACCACGCTCGGTCGCGGGGGCGGCAAGACGAGGTGGCCCGCCACCAGATGCTCGAGGCTGTCGCCGGCGAACGGGGCATCTCCGGTCAGCGCCTCGTACAACACGCACGCGAGGGAGTAGACGTCAACGGCGGGGGTCGTCGCCCTGTCGTTAAACCGTTCGGGCGCCATGTAATTCAACGTGCCGATCTGAGTTCCGACGGTCGTCAGCCGGGGGTCGCCCTTGGTCTGGGCGATGCCGAAGTCGACCAGATACACGAAATCGGCCGGGGTGACGATGATGTTCTGCGGTTTGACGTCGCGGTGAATCAATCCCTCGGCGTGCGCCGCGTCCAGAGCGGCGGCGACCTGCCCGATGATCGCCACCGCCCGGGCGGGCGCAAGCGGGCCCTGAGCGATCAGGTCGAGCAGCGTCTGCCCCTGCACCAGGCGCATGTCGATGTAGAGGCTGCCGTCGATCTCGCCCCAGTCGTGGATCGGAATGACGTGCGGCTCCTGCAACATCGCCGCCGCCTGGGACTCGCGCTGGAACCTGGCCCGAAACGTGTCGTTGGTCGAGAGATCGTCGGCGAGGATTTTCAGCGCGACGGTCCGGCCTTTGCCGGTGTCGTATGCCTCGTACACCACCCCGCCGCCGCCCTTGCCGAGCAGACGCGTGAGGTTGTACTTGCCGAACGTCGTACCGACGCGCGAGTCCACCACCACCGCCTCGATTCCTCGGGTACCGAGGCAGTATCTCCCGAGGCGGCCGGGCGATGCAGCTCTTTGCTGCGCGAGCCGTCACCGGCGGGTCGTCGGCCCGGCACAAGGTTGGCGCAAGAAACGCGCAAGGTCGGCGCCGCAGCCTCTACGTGACCGGGCAGAAGACCCGGACACGTACTTCAGGAGCCCGATATGACCACCACGTCCCGCGCGACGTTCGCGCTGATGGCAATGGCCACTGCCGCCACGATCACCCTGGCACCGGCCGCGCACGCCGAACCCGAAAACGCCCAGCCGATGGCGGCCCACGGCGTCGAAGCCCCGCTCGGGGCCGTCCCCTGGTCGCAGGTCGGGCCCGGTTGGATGCTCGCCATGTGGAGCCCGGTTCCCGGCTTGCATCCCGGCGAGACACCGCCGCCCGGCACACCGACCTGGGAGACGGCAACGACCACGCTGTACCTGGTCGACCCCGCCGGTGGCCGCTACCCGATCACCACCTTCCCGGCGCCGGGCAAGGGCCAAAGCCCGAAGCTGGTCGATTGGTCGGGCGACGGGAAGCGCGCCCTTTTCTCCACGGAGGAGACTGACCGGACGGTCGTCACGGAGGTCGACGTGCGCAGCGGCGCGAAGACCACGTTCACCGTCGACCGCATCGGCGTCAATCCGCGCTACACGCTCCCCGACGGCAAGGCGGTGCTGCTCTACAAGTGGAAGGAGTCGAAGCCCGGGTCGCTCGAACGAGTCGACCTCGCCGGCAACCATCAGATGACGTATCCGGTGGGGCAGGACTTCGACGGGTATCTGTCCACTCCGGACGGCACGCAGCTGGTGCTCGGCACGGCCTCCGGCCTGGCTCTCATGGGCAACGACGGCGCGGCCGGCAAGGCGCTGCCGGTCGCCGGCGCGTCGGAGTGCACACCGACGCGCTTTTGGGACGCCGACTCGACGATCGCCGTCGCGCGCTGCAGTGGCTCCGCCGGATCGCAGCTGTGGCAGGTGCCCATCGACGGGGGGACACCGACCGCGATCACCGCGCCGAACGACGGGCAGCACCGTCCCGACTACGGCGACTTGAACGCGTGGCAAGTCCCCGCCGGCAGGTACGTTCAGGCAACCGGGGCGTGCGGCGTCATCTTCCTCGCCAAGGTCAACGACGACGGCACCACGTCGAAGGTCTCGGTGCCCGAGGCGAAAAGCGACAGCGTCGCCGTGCTCGGCGTCTACGACGGCCACCTCGAGCTCAAAGCCAGGGCCGGCTGCGGGGGCGGTCAGGCACTGATCGACTTCAACCCCGCCGCAGGCACCTCTACCGTGTTGCTCGGGCCGCCGGTCAACGGCGGTGGTGTCATCCACGCGGTGCCCTACCCGGGCCAGCGGTAGAAAGGGCGACCCGACATGACCAAAACCGCACGCCACCAACGTCTTAGAACGCGTCTGCTGATAGCGGCGCTGACCATCGCGACTGCCACGTTCGGCGCCGCATGCTCAACGAGCACCCCCGACGCGGCGTCGACCAGCTCGCCAAGTGGACGGACGCCAGCCCCCGCGCCCCGACAGACCGTGCTGCCGTTCATCGGCCTCGAAAGTCCGCACAGCCTGGCGGTGGACACCGCGGGCAACGTGTACGTCACCGACCTTCATCACTCCAAGGGCGAAACGGGACTGCCCTCCGTGAGCACCCGCGTGATCGAGCTGCCGGCAGGATCGAGCACCCAAACGGTGTTGCCGCAGTTCGTTAATGCCGACCTGATGGCGGACTCCGCGGGCGGCGTGTGGGTCATCGACGCGGGACACGAGCAGTTGGTGAAGCTGGCGGCGGGGTCGCGCCCCCAGACCGTGCTGCCACTGCCTGATCTCGGCTTGCGCAGCGAACTTCTCGCGGTGGATTCCGCCGGCGGCGCCTACGGCACCGACGGAGGCGGGGTGTACCCCGACGGCGGGTGCTGCAGGCGTGTCGACGTCGTGAAGGCCGAGGCAGGGTCGCATACCCCGAAAGTGTTGCCGTTCACACACATCCTCGGCCTCGGCGGAATGGCGGTGGACGCCGCCGGAAACGTGTACGCGGGCGAGTTCAGACAAGTGCTGAAGCTGGCGGCGGGCACACACACCCAAACGGTGCTGCCGCTTGACCTTGGCGGAGTCGGAGGCATGGCGGTGGACTCCGCCGGAGGCGTGTATGTGGTCGACGCCGAGCGCAAGCAGGTGCTGAAGTTGGCGGCCGGGGCGGACAAGCCGATCGTGCTGCCGTTCAGTGGCCTCAATCAGCCGGTAGCGGTCGCGGTGGACGCCGCGGGCAGCGTCTACGTCACCGACATCGGCAACCACAACGTGCTCAAACTAGATCCAGGAGCGCACCAATGAAGCCGAAGCTGTCGGGCCTAGTTGCCATCACGATGGCGTCGCTCGGTGTTGTTATCGCGCCGCCCGCAATCGCCGACGCCGGGTGCGGACCGGGCGGGCCCCCGCCCGGCGCCGCGAGCAGGGACGTCACCGATGTCTACGGCCAGCCGGCCACACTGTGGATCACCGACATGGTCGTCGGCATCACGACCGCTCAGGGCTACGGCGAGGCAAAGATACAGAGCCCCAGTCCTCTTCGGCGCTCCGCGCTGCTGATCGACGCCCAACAGGACGGCAACCACCAGATCATCGTCGACGCCGGCCGCGAGGCGATCCTCTATGCGGTGTCGGGCTGCACCATCACTCCCGTTGTCGACCCGCAGGGCGCGGAATTCCGATTCGACCGCGGCCACCGGATGGGCAATGGCGACGGCATCGGCTGCAGCGACCTCGGCGACGGCCGCCGCCTGGTCGGATTGCTGCAGCTTCGCGACGAACACGGCACACCCCTGTTGGCCGTGCGCCGCACCGAGATTGACCTCGACGGCGCGACCGCGACGATCGGTCGCTCGGATACCGTCACCGCAACGTCGGCTCAAGACCCGGCATGGACTTCGGCGGCGAACATCAGCTGCGGCGACCTCACGATGACGCGCGACGGAGTTCAGGCCGTCAACTGACGCAAGGCTCACGCAAGAATCGCGCAAGGCCTCCCCCGCAGCCTTATACGCATGAAGAGATTGATCACCCGAGCCCTGACGGTTGGGCTCGCCGCCGCGGCACTGTCAATGGCGGGATGTTCCACGACCACCGCCGGCGCGCCGACGCCGTCTGGGGCGCCCACATCGGCTGCGGTGCAAGGACAATCGGCATGCACCGATCTGGGCGGAAACGTTGGCCCCAACGGGATGTGCCAGGTGCGGAGCACCACCCCCAGCTACCAGATCCAGATGAGCTTCCCCGTCGACTACCCGGAGATGCCGGCGGTGGCCGCGTTCCTGAAACGGAATCGCGACGACTTCGTCGACTGGGTCGCCAAGTTCGGGCCGCACGCTGGGCGCGATCGGCCGTATCTGTACGCCGTCACCGCCAAGACCTACCGCTCGGGAAAGCCGGACGCCGGCACCCAAAGCCTGGTGCTCAAGATCGACAACGACACCGGACTCGCCCACGAGGGCCACCCGAACACCACGTTTCGGGCGTTCAACTTCGACCTCGCCAAGCACGTCCCGATCACGTTCGACACGTTGTTCAAGCCCGGCGCAAAACCACTGGAGTTGCTCAACCCGATCGTGCGGGCCGAATTGGACGCGCCGGCCGCCGATCTCGACGAGACGACCTACCAAAACTTCGGGATAACCGACGACGCGGTGATCTTCTTCTTCGGCCAAGACCAAGTGGTGCATGACAACGCCGGACCACACAAGGTCGCGGTGCCCCGCATCGAACTCGCATCAATCCTGACCTAGGAAAGGGACGAATTAACATGAATCGCAAACGAATTCGAGGACAAGCCGCCGCGTGGCGCGGCCGGGTAGGCGTGATCGCGGCGGCCGCGGTGCTGGCCGCCGGATGCGCGCCGTCGACCGGTTCGACCACCGCACAGGGCCCATCCAGCGCCCCGGCAGCGTCGGCACAGCCGGCGGCCCACGGCGTCGAGGCCGCGATTGACACCATCCCGTGGTCGCAGGTCGGGCCGGGTTGGATGCTCGCCCTGTGGAGTCCGGCCATCAGCCATCAGCCGGGCGCGAAACGAGACCCGAACGAGCCCGACGCGAACAAGGTCACCACGACGCTGTACCTGGTTGACCCCGCCGGTGGGCGGTACCCGATCACCACGTTCCCGCCCGGCTCCACCGCCCGTCTGATCGACTGGTCCGGGGATCGGACCCACGCCCTTATGTACGCGACCAAACCGGGGTCCTTGTACGACGAATCGGTCATTGCGGTCGACCTTCACAGTGGCAACCAGACCACGTTCGCCGTCGTCGATGGTGGCCCCGTCCGCTATGCGCGCCCTGACGGCACGTCCGTGTTGATCAGCAAGGGGCACTACCCGGATCGACCCTCGCTGCAGCGGGTCGACCTCTCCGGCAAGCAGGAGCTGACCTACCCGCTGGGGCCCGAGTATCAGGGCGGAGCGCTGCCGACACCCGACGGCACACAGCTGGTCCTCGGCACAACCAACGGCCTTGCCCTGATGGGCATCGAGGGGAAGCCCGGAAAGGAGCTGCCGGTACCCGGGAACCTCACCGCGTGCACACCGGTCCGATGGTGGACCTCACCAACCGTGGTGCTCGCCCATTGCACCGACACCGGCCGTTTCTCCCACGTCGGCCAGCTCTGGCAAGTGCCCGTCGACGGCACAACACCGACCGCGCTGACAGCGGTGAACTCGGGAGGTGGAAACGATCCCGGATTCAGCGGCGACCTCGGCGACACGGACGCATGGGAGTTGCCGAGCGGCACCTTCCTGCAGTCGATCGGGGGATGCGGCACCATGTTCCTGTCCCGGCTGACTCCCGACGGGTACGCCACCCGGGTGAAGGTGCCGGGCCTGTCCGACAGTGTGGTGGTCGACGGCGTGAGCGGCGACAAGTTGGTCCTGGTGGCCAAGGCCGGCTGTGGTCCCGGCACTTCGTTGCTGGCCTACGACCCCGCGGCAAACACGTTCACCGCGTTGCTCGGGCCGACCGTCAATGGCGGCAGCGTGACGCAGGCGATCGTCTATCCCGGCCGGAAATAGGCTTTGCGACAGTCTGAGTTCATGCGAAAACGCATAGATAGCTCATAACCGGCATTTCACACCCGCTTTTGCTGTTCATAACTTCATAGTTGAGCGCAAACGCTGCGACATGAGACGAGACTGTGAATTTAAATCGCAGTTGTGGTGTTGTGCGGGGAGTGGACCGGGCAGGAGAACAGCAAATGACTGCAACATCAGTGAAGGCGTCGGCCGTCGGTGCCACACGCACCCGCCGCATCGTTCTCGCCGCGGTGGGCCTGTGCCTGATGCTGAGCGGCTGCACGGTGTCGGCCACTGGGCGACCCGTGGCGGCGCCGAACCTGGGCCATTGGCAACCGGCGCCAATCCTCAACGCGCGCCTGGCGAAGCTGCTGTTGAGCACCAGGGACGTCAACGCCGTCGGGCAGACCACCGCCATGGCGCTGCGCAGGCCGATCTCCGAGATGTCGCACAGCGACGACGTGGTCTCCGATCGGAATTGCCTCGATGCCTACTCGCCGGTCGAGGCCAGCGTCTACCGGGACAGCAGCTGGGTCGCGCTGGAAGGACAGTTCCTCGACAACGCTCGCGCGAAAGCCGACCAGAACAAGCACGCGCTGCTGCAGGCCGTGGTCAGGTTCCGCGACGCCGAGGTGGCCCAGCAGTTCTTCAGCCAGGCCAAACCGCGGTGGGCCGCCTGCGCCAACCGGCCGTTGACCATCACCCAACCCGGTGACAACCCCGTCGCCTGGAAGTTCGGCGGGCTGGTGGCCACCGACAGCACGTTGAGCCTCGTGCAGACCCTCGACACCGGCCGCGGCTTCTCGTGCCAACGCGCGTTGGGAGTGCGGAACAACGTCGTCATCGACACCCTTTGGTGTGGATTCGACACCACCGACCAGGCGGGCGAGGTGGTCAACAAGATCGCCGCCGCCGTCGAGGTGTGACCGATTTCCCTGGTTGTCGGTGCCTGGCGTTGTGACTCATTAGTTCGAGAGACTCTGTCGGGCGACGGCTTGCGCCAATTGGGTGTTTCGGACAGCGAGATCGACGCGAGGGTGAAGGTCACTCGAACTTTTCCGTGCCACCGTCGATCTCGAGGCAAACTCATCGCGGCACGGACGATCCTCCCGAGCTGGCTCATGGCAATGGACTGCGATTGCTGTTCGACCCTAATCGGCCGGCGCCGGCGGATTCGCCCCCTCAGAAGACCCAGGTGAGCCAGCCTTTACTCGATCTTGACCGCTTGTTGAATCGTCCTACCGACGATTGCGGACGTGACTAGTCTTCTAGAGGTGGAACTGGGGGTTTTGGGACCTCTCCAGGTCCGGCGAGCTGGCGCGCCGGTCACGATTCCGGGCGCCAAACCCCGCGCGATCCTCACCATGCTTGGGCTGCACGTCGGTTCGGTCGTGTCGGCCGACACGCTCGTCGAGCTGCTCTGGGGCGAGGATCCCCCGCGAACGGCCGCCAAGGCCCTGCAGACCCATATCTCCTCGCTGCGCCGCACCCTGGGCGACGGCTTCGTCCTGACGGAGGGCGCGGGTTGGACCCTGGCCGAGAGCGAGATTGACGCCTCGCGCTACAAATCGGCCGCACGACGGGGACGCGACGCCGCCGCCGCCGGCGACACCGGCCAGGCGGTAGCCCGCTTCGAGGAGGCGCTCGAGCTCTGGCGCGGCATCCCTGAGCTGCCCGACGGCCGCCGCGGAACATCGGAAAAGACGCGGTGGATCGAGGGCCACGCCGCGCTGGTCGAGGACCGGGCCGATGCGCTGCTCGCGACGGGCCGCGCCGCCGAGATCATCGGCGAGCTCGAGGCCGCCGTGGCCGACGCGCCGCTGCGCGAAAGGCGCTGGGCCCAGCTGATGCTCGCCCTCTACCGCGCCGGCCGGCAAGGTGAGGCCCTGGGCGCCTACCAACGGGCGCGGACCCTGCTGGCCGACGAACTGGGCGTCGATCCCGGGCCGGAGCTGCGCCGGCTGGAGGCCGCGATCGTGGCGCAGGACGCGGCGCTGGAAACACCTGGCGCGCAAAATGTTCCGTCGGTGACCCGCGCCGTGACCTTCCTGCTGACCGACATCGAGGGGTCGACCGCCGCATGGGAGGCGGACGCGGGCGCGATGGGGGTCGCGCTCGCACGCCACGACGAGCTCGTCGAACAGGTGGTCACGTCCCGCGGCGGGCGGCTGATCAAGACCCGCGGTGAGGGCGATGCCACGTTCTCGGTGTTCGAGCGGCCGTCCGCTGCTGCCGCCGCCGCTCTGGAGCTGCAGGACGCGATCACGCACGAGCCGTGGGCACTGCGGGAGCCCATGCGCGTCCGCGTGGCATTGCACACCGGGGAGGCCGAGTTCCGCGACGGCGACTACTTCGGAAGGGCGGTCAACCGCGCCGCGCGGCTGCGGTCGCTGGCGGCGGGCGGACAGATCCTGTGCTCAGGCGCGACCGCCGAGCTCGTGATCGACTCCCTGCCCGACGATGTCGCGCTCGCCGACCTCGGCACGCGCCAGCTGCGCAACCTCGCACGCCCCGAGCACGTCTTCGAGCTGCGGCTGGAGACCGCGGAAGATCACGGTGCGGAAGTCCCCGGCGAGGCGCCTCTGGAACGCCCGGGCCTGCCCGCGGTGCTGGCCGGCCCCGGGCCGTTCGTCGGTCGCGGGCAAGAGCTCGAGCGGCTTTTTTCCGCATGGCAGACGGCGCTCGCGGGCGGCACGAACGCCGTATTGATCGCCGGCGAACCGGGTGTCGGCAAGACGCGACTGGCCGGCGAATGGTCGCGACAGGCCTACGACCAAGGCGCCCTTGTCATTTACGGCCGCTGCGACGAGGACCTCGGTGCGCCATACCAACCGTTCGCGGAAGCCCTGCGTTCGCTGGTGCCGTGCCTTGGTAGCAGTCGGCTTCGTGAGCTGCGGGGCGTGGAAGCGCTCCTCCCCCTGGTTCCCGGGCTGACCGATGTCCTACCCGACCTGGCCACGCCGACCCGCGCCGACCCTGACACCGAACGCTACGCACTCTTCGACGCCGTCGTTGCGCTGCTGGGTGTCGCGTCAGCGAGTGCGCCCGTCGTCCTGATACTCGACGATCTGCACTGGGCGGCGAAACCGACGCTGCTCCTGTTGCGGCATCTGCTGCGTTTCGGAGAGCGGGCCCGAGTACAGATCATTGGCACCTATCGCAGCACCGACCTCGACCGCTCGCACCCCCTTTCGGCCATGCTCGCGGACCTCCACCGTGACGGCACCGCGAACCGCCTTCAGCTCAGCGGGCTCGACGAGGACGACGTGAGCGCCTACGTTGCCGAGGCCGGCTACAACGACGAGGAGCTGGCCCGGGCATTGGCATCCGTCACGGGGGGCAACCCGTTCTTCCTCATCGAGGCCCTGCGCCACGTCGAGGAAAGCGGTGGCCGCTGGGACCCGAGCACTCTGCCCCAGGGGGTCCGGGAGGCGGTGAGCCGACGCCTTTCTCGCCTGTCTCCGGAGACGAACAAGGCCCTTGCCGCGGCCGCAGTGGTTGGTAGTCGGTTCGCCTTGGAGCTGGTCGAACGCGTGGTTGGGGACGACCTGGTCGACCCTTTCGACGAGGCCTGCAAGGCCGGCATTGTGATCGAAGAGCCCGGCGGTCGTTACCGGTTCAACCACGCCCTCGTCCGACAGTCGCTGCTCGCAGAGCTGCCCTCGGTGCGACGGATGCGGCTGCACCAGCGCATCGCGACGACGCTGGAGAACGAGCCCGGCGCCGACGATGAGTTGCTCGCCGAGCTGGCCCACCACTACTTCGAATGTGCTTGGGCCGGAAACGCGGTCAAGGCCGTCGAGTACTGCCGGCGTGCGGCAGACCAGGCGATGGCGCGCCTCGCGTACGAGGGCGCGGCCGACCTTTACGATCGGGCGCTGCATGCTCTGGAGGAGATTGACGACGAGTTGCCCGACCGCGACGATCAGATCGCCGAGCTGCTGATCGCGCGCTGCGAGGCCCTGCTGGCCGCAGGTGACGTGGCTTCCGCGGCTGGTGCGGTCTCTCAATTACAAAGCGCCACCGTCGATTCGGCGCGGCTCGCGGCCTGGGCGACGTGCTTCGACGGACAGCTGTCGATGCTGACCGATCCGGAGCGGTTGGACGAGATCGAGACCGCGGTCGGTACGGCCGCCGCCACGCTGGCCCAGTTAGGTGATGCCGCAGGGGAAGCCACGGCGCACACCGTCCGTGCCGGATGCCTCGCCCGCCTCGGGAGAATCGGCGACTGCGAAATTGCCCTGGACGACGCCCTGACCGCGGCGCGCCGGGCACGCGAACACCGCAGGGTGAACGCGGTCTTGGCGAACGCGCCCCTCGCGGCGCTCTGGGGACCCAACCCCGTTCCGCGCGCGGGCGGGCGGTGCCTTGATGTGGTACGACTGCTGCGAATCACGACCGACTCGCCTGCGGTCGAGGCGACGTCGACGCGGTGCCAGGCCGTGTTGGAGGCCTTCCGAGGACGCGCCGCGGCGGCCCGGCGGATGATCGACTCGGCCCGGCGCACGGTTACCGAGCTCGGCCTCCGTCACGCCCTCCTCGAGGTCGAGCAGTTCGCTGGCATCGTCGAGCTGGTCGTCGACGATCCTGCCGCCGCCGAGCCACATCTGCGTAAGGCCTGCAACGGCTTTCGCCGCATGGGCCTGGACGCCGACACCGCCGAAACTGCCGCGCTGCTGGGCCGCGCGTGTCTGTTGCTCGATCGAGAGGCCGAAGCCGACGAATTGTGTACGGAGAGTGAACGTCTCGCCGGGCATGCGCTGAAAGCATCGATCGCGTGGCGAACGCTGCGGGCGCGTCTGTTGTCGCGTGCCGGGCATCACGGCGAGGCTCGGCGCGTCGCCGAGGAAGCCGTCAGCCTGGCCGAACGGACCGACGCTTTGGTCGATCACGGGGACGCGTGCCTTTCCCTGGCGACGGTTCTGGGCGTTGGCGGTGATGCGGCGGGTGCGCGCGCCGCAGCCGAGCGCGCCCTCGGTCTGTACGAGCGGAAAGGCGCTGCGGCGCTTGCCGAGAAGGCGCGTGGCATTCTCGGTGAACGCGGCCGGCCGACCACCCTCTCTCCGCCTGAACCGCCCACGGTCGAGCTGGACAATGCGTGCGTGCGTGCGGGAGAGCACATGATCGATGCCATTGCTCGCCAAGCCTGGGACGAAATCGCGCAGCTGTATTCACCCAACGCAGTCATAGAGAGTCGCCGGAAGATAGTCGGGTTTGCTCGGTTCACGTCTGGCGACTGGGTACCAGCGCAAAGGCCCCTTGTCGAAGCCGGCGACATGCGGATCAGCCAAACGGTTATCGCCGTGCGAGGCAACCTGCTGACTCTGTCCCGACTCAGGGTAGAGAGCGCCGACCTGAGCCCAGGAGCGCCGTATGACGAATTTCTCTCCCTCTACGGCATCGACGAGGAAGGCCGATTTGACCTGCAGGTGTGGTTCGACGTCGACGACATGGATGCCGCGGTCACCGAACTCGACGTCGCGCACGCACGGTTTGGGGAGGAGCAGCCGAGTGCGCCGCGGTTGGAAAATGCGGCGACCAGAGCTTACGAGCGCGTCCCGCCGGTGGCCGAGGCTCCCCCAGAACCTCCGAGCGTCGAAATAGACAACGCCGCCGTGCGAGTGGGCGAACGCGTGATGGCCGCGGTTCACCGCGGGGCCTGGGACGAGGTCGAGCAGCTTTTCGCACCCGATATCTCGATCGAAAATCGCCGGAAGGTCGTCGGTCTTACGCTGCCATCCGAGGAGTGGCGACGTGGGTGGAGGCGCGAAGTCGAGACGAGCGGCATGCGGGTCAAACACGTCATGGTCGCGGCGCGAGGCGAGCGCCTGGCGCTCGCTCGAATGCAGGCCGGCACCGAAGACGTGGGCCCTGGGGCCCCGTACGATGAATTGCTTCACCTGTATGCCATCGACGAACAGGGTCGGGTCGCACTGCAAATGTTCTTCGACGTCGAAGACATGGACGCGGCGCTCGCGGAACTCGATGCCGCGGCCGCCCGGTTCGAAGCAGCACATCCTCGATCACCACTCGAGAATGCCGCGAGTCGAGCCGACGATCGGATCATTGCGCTGTTCGCCAGCCGCTGCTGGGAAGAGTTGGGCGCACTGTTAGCCGACGAAATCCGAGTCGATGACCGTCGGCGTGGATTCGGCCGAGAGAGCAACGACCGCGCAACAGAGGTCGCGAATTTGCGGGCGATCGCCGACCTTGGCGCAGTAAGGATCGACGCAACACCGCTTGCGATACGAGGTGATCGCCTGTGTCTGAATCGCCTACGGTTTGAGGGGCAAGATGCCCGGTCAGAGGCACAAGGTGCCGACGAGCTGTTGGTTGAGGCACTGTCGATCACCCAGGTCGACGCTGACGGTCTGATCCTTGCAAGGACACATTTCGACTCCGACGACTTCGATGCCGCGATCAAGGAACTCGACGCACGCTACTGCGCCGGTGAGGCAGCCGCATACTCGCGCACCTGGTCAGTAATTACAGGTGCCTACGCCGCGCTCAACCGACACGAGATCGCCGCAACAACAACAGACTTCGCCAGCATCGACCACCGCCGCGGGACGAAGTTTATGCCCGGTGACTTGGTCGCATATGTCCGTGCAACCTGGGAACTGGCACAGGACGGCAGCACCTATATCGAGGCCGTACACCAACTGGATAACCTCGGAGCGGTTGTCACTCATGTGACGCGCGGGACCTCGCGAGAGGGCTTCGAAGCCGAGTGGCGGGAAGCTTTCCTACTCGCGGTCCAAGGGGACTTACTCAGCCGCTGTGAACTTTTCGATGAATCAGACGTGGACACCGCAATCGCGCGGTTCGAACACCTCAGCCGGCCGACGCGGCGGCTGGAAAATGCGGCAAGCAAAGTGGCCGAACGCTTTCTAGAACGGTTCGCGGACCGCGACTGGGACGCCATGACAGAGATATTCGCGGACGACTTTGTCAGTGAGGACCGCCGTCGCGTGGTGGGCGCTGGTATCCGACACGGCCGAGATGTCGAAATCGCAAGCATCCGCGCCGGTTACGACCTCGGCGGGACGAACATGACGTCGACCACCATTGCGACCCGCGGCGCGCGCCTCATCCTCACACGTACGCGCCACTCGGGCCCAGACCAAGCGCCCGAGGGCTTCCTCGTCGATTCCCTCGCCGTCGTGGAAATCAACACCGACAATCGAATCGCGGCGCGCGTCGTGTTCGAGCCCGAGAACATGGACGCTGCCTTCCAGGAACTCGATACCCTGTACCTCGCCGGCGAAGCGGCCCCCCACGCACACACCTGGTCCGTCGTCTCGGCGGTATTTGCTGCGCTGAAGCGGCACGAGATGTCGCCGACGACATCGGATTTCGTGGACGTCGACCGACGACGGCTCGCGGTCGAAACCGGCGGTTTCGAGGCATACCTCCGTGCCATCTGGGACGTCACCGATTACGTCAGCGTGTACATCACCGCTGTGCATCGGTTGACCGAGCTCGGAGCGGTCGTCACCCACGCGTCGCACGCGACGTCCCACGAGGGCCTCAACGCCGAGTGGCAGAACGTCAATCTTCTGACTTTCGACGGTGATCTGCTCAGTCGCGTCGAGCTGTTCGACGAGGAAGACCTGGACGCTGCACTCACGAGGTTCGAACAGCTCACCCAACCGGCTCCGCGCCTGGAAAACACGGCAAGCCGAATGCTCGAGCGCTACTTTGCCCGCTTTGCCGCCCGCGACTGGGACGTCATGGCCGAAACGCTGACCGACGACTTTCTGACCGACGACCGTCGACGAGTGGTTAACGCGGGGGTTCGGCGCGGGCGGGACGCCGAGATCGCGAACATGCAGTCATTTGCCGACATTGGGATCGTAAACATCGCGCCGACCACGATCGCGACCCGTGGAGAGCGCCTCGTCCTCTGTCGTCACGATGTGTCTTTCCGCGACTGGGCCGAGGCTTACGACGTGATCAGCGTTGTCGAGATCACCGACACCCAGATTTCTGCCCACGTTATGTTCGACGCCAACGACATTGATGCCGCCATCGCCGAGCTCGATACCCGGTACCTCGCCGGCGAAGCGGCCGCCAACGGCCAGACATGGTCGGTCATCGCAGGGGCGTACGCCGCGGCCAACGAGCACGAACTCCGGTTGACACCGGACTGCATAACCATCGATCACCGCCGAACAAGAGCGTTCGCGCCCGGTGAACTGACCGAATACATGCGGGCCACCTGGGACCTCGCGCCGGGGGTAAGGACTCACGTCGAGGCCGTGCATCGGCTGAACAGCCTCGGAGCGGTCGTCACCCATGCCGCGCATGGAACTTCGAAAGAGGGCTTCGACGCCGAATGGCGGGAAGTTATTGTGCTCACCATCGACGGCGACCTTATCAACCGCTCCGAATTATTCGACGAGGCAGAGCTGGACGCCGCGCTCGCGAGATTCGAACAGCTCAGCCGGCCGGCACCGCGGCTTGACAACGCCGCAAGCCACGCGCTCGAGCAATGGTTAGCGCACTTCGCGACTCGCGACTGGGACGCGATGGCGGCGCTAGTTGCCGACGACTACTACGGCGACGATCGCCGTCCTGTTTTTGGCGCCGGAATCCAGCGCGGTGGGGATGTCATGGTCAGGCAGTTCAAGACCGCCGCCGACCTGGACGTCACGCGAGCGGCGTCAGACGTCGTCGCCACCCGCGGGAATCGCGTCGCCCTCACCCATACCCTCTTCTCGCGCATCGACGACGGACCCGATGCGTTCCGCGTGGACGTCCTATATGTAGTCGAGATCAATGCCGACGAGCGGATTTCGGCGCTGGTCGCATTCGACTCTAGTCAGTCCGAAGCCGCCATCCAGGAACTCGATGCGCGCTACCTCGCCGGCGAAGCGAGCGCCTATGCCCGCACGTGGTCGATCATCACGGGCGTTTACGCCGCGCTCAACAGACGTGAGATCGCAGCGACGACAGCTGACTTCGTGAGCATCGACCACCGCCGGGGACCAAAGTTCGCGCCCGGTGATCTCATCGCGTATGTCCGTGCCAGCTGGGATCTCGCACAGGACGGCCGTACGCATATCGAGACCGTGCATAGGCTGAACAACCTCGGTGCCGTTTTAACGCATGTGGTGCATGGAACTTCGCAAGACGGCTTCGAGGCCGAATGGCGGGAAGTCGTTCTGCTCACGGTCGACGACGACCTGATCAGGCGCTCTGAGATGTTCGACGAGTCAGACCTCGATACCGCGATCACGCGGTTCGAGCAACTGCACCCCTCGACACCGCAGCTGGAGAACACCGCAACGCGTGTATTCGAGCGCCTCTACGCGGACATTGCGGCCCACGAGTGGGACGCGGTGGGTCAAACGTCGGCCGAGAACGTTTCCGTCGACGATCGTCGGCGCGTGGTCAACGCCGGGGTCCGACTCGGTCGAGATGACGCGATCGAAGCCACCCAGGCGACCGTTGATATCGGCTTCACGATGACGGTGGTGGGCGCGCTGGCAACCCGCGGTGACCGCATCGCCCTTACGCGTGTCCGCGTTTCGGGCCGCGACCCCGAGGCGGTTCAAAACGACGCCCTCAGCATCGTCGAGATCGACGCCGATGACCGGATCGTGGCGATCGTCGTGTTCGACCTCGATGACACCGACGCAGCCTTCGCCGAACTCGACGCCCGCTACCTCACCGGCGAAGCGGCCGCCCACGCTCGCAGCTGGTCGGTGATCGCGGGTGTTTTCGTGGCGCACAACCGTCGCGAGCTCCCTGCGACGACACCGGATGCGGTGAGTATCGACCACCGCCGCGGGGCGGCGTTCGCGCCCGGTGAAGGTTTCGAATACATACGTGCGGGATGGGATCTCGACCAAAACCTCAACATCTACATCGAGACAGCACATCGGTTAAACGACCTGGGCGCGGTTTTCACTTGGACGGGACATGGGACTTCGCGCGAGGGCTTCGACGCCGAGTGGCGGGGCGTTACGCTGATGACGGTCGACGGCGAAATGCTCTCCCGCATGGAGGTATTCGACGAGGCGGACCTGGATTCCGCCCTCGCAAGGTTCGATCAGCTCAACCGGCCGGCACCGCAGCTGGAAAACGAGGCAAGCCGAGCGTACGAGCGCTTCCGCACGTACTTCGCCGCACGCGACTGGGCCGCAATGGCGGAGCTACTGACCGCCGATACGTCGGTCGACGACCATCGACGGGTCGTCAACGCCGAAACCCGGCGTGGTCGGGATGTCGAAATCGCAAACATGCGCGCCTTCGCCGACATCGGGGCAAAGACAAGTACGGCCACGGTTATTGCCACACGAGGCGAACGCCTTGTCCTGTGCCGCACGTGTATCTCGAGCGAAGACAACCACGCTGAGGGATTCCGCATCGAGATGCTCATTATCGTCGAGACCTCCCCCGACAAACGGATACTGGCACGCGCCGCATATGACCCAGAAGACATCGAAGCCGCCTTCGCCGAGCTCGATGCTAGGTATCTCACCGGGGAGGCGGCGGCTCACGCACGCACGTGGTCTGTCCTCTTGCAGGCCTACGCCGCACTCAATAAGCATGAAATGCCTTCGACGACGCCAGATTGGGTGAACATTGACCACCGCCGAGGAGCATCGTTCGCGTCCGGTGAAATGCCTGCGTTACTTGACGCCGCGTGGAACCTCACGACTGACCTCAGGCATTCCATCGAGGCTGTGCATCGGCTGAACGATCTCGGAGCCGTCGTCACCAACACATCGCATGAGACCTCGCACGATGGCTTCGACGCCGAGTGGAGGGTGATCACCATTGGGACGGTGGAAGGCGACATGCTCAGCCGCACCGAGGTATTCGACGAGGCTGACCTGGACGTCGCGCTCGCGAGGTTCGACGAACTCACCCAACAGGCGCCACGGCTGGAGAACGTTGCGACGCGGGTGTGGGAGCGCCTCTACTCGTACATGGCGGCCGGCGACTGGCACGCCGTCACTCAATTAACGTGCGAGAACGCCTCCGTCGACGATCGCCGGCGAGTGGTGAACGCCGGGATCCTGCACGGTCGAGATGCCAATATCAAAGCTGCGCAGGCGACGGTTGAGGTCGGCTTCACGATGACGATGGTGGGCGTCCTGGCAATCCGCGGGACGCGCCTTGCGCTCACACGTGTTCGCGTCTCGGGCCGTGAACCCGAGGCGATTCAAAACGATTCTCTCAGCATCGTCGAGATCGACGCCGACGAGCGAATCGTGGGGGTTGTCGTGTTGGATCTCGACGCCACCAACGCAGCCGTCGCGGAGCTCGACGCACGATACCTCGCCGGCGAAGCAGCCCCGCATGCGCACACATGGACGCTCGTCGCGGGCCTTTACGCCACACTCAACCGACACGAGCTTCCCCAGACGACGCCCGACTTCGTTGACATCGACCATCGGCGGCTGGCAGCGTTCGCTCCGGGCGACATGGTCGAATTCGCCCGTACCGCCTTTGATCAACTTCCGGACATCTCCTTCCGCATCGAAGCCGTGCACCGGCTGAGCAACCTCGGAGCGGTCGTCACTCAAGCGCTGCGTGGGACCTCGCGAGAGGGCTTCGAGGCGGAGTGGCGCGAGATTCACCTCACGATGGTCGACGGCGACCAGTTCAGCCACAGCGAGATCTTCGACGAGGCCGATCTCGAGGCCGCGCTCGCGCGGTTCGAGGAACTGCACGCGCCACGACTGGCAAACGCGGCTAGCCGAATGTACGTCCGCTTCAACACGTACCTCGCGGCGCGCGACTGGGACGCCATGGCGGAGATGATCACCGACGATATTTTGAGTGACGATCGACGGCGGGTGGTAAGCGCCGGCATCCAACGCGGTCGGGATGCCCAAACTGCGAATCTGCGGGCCATTGTCGATGTCGGGGTCAAGAACTTCGAGTCCTCGGTCATCGCGACCCGGGGCGAGCGCCTCGTGCTGACCCGTGCTCGCGTATCGGGCGACGAGCGGCCCGAGGCATTCGGCTCCGAGCTGCTGAGCGTCATTGAGATTGACACCGACAATCGGATCGCGGCGGGAATCCTGTTCGACCTCGACGACATCGATGCCGCCTTCGAAGAACTCGAGGTCCGATACCTCGCCGGCGAAGCGGCCGCCCACGCGCAAACGTGGTCGCTGATCACTCGGGCCTGTGCAGCGTTCAACCACCACGAACTTCCCGCGACGACGCCAGATTCCATTTACATCGATCATCGACCGGTCGTAACGATCGAGGCGGTCGATCTAGACGAATTTACCCGTGCGACTCGGGATCTCGCTCCCGGCGTCCGCATCCATATCGAGGCCGTGCACAGCCTGCGCGACCTCGGAGCGGTCGTCACCCTAACCGCAAGCGGAATTTCGCAGAACGGCTTCGACGCCGAGTGGCGGATGGTTGACATGTTCACGGTCGACGGTGACCTGATCAGTCGCAACGAGCTATTCGACGAGGCCGACCTCGACGCCGCGCTGGAGCGGTTCGATGAGCTGAGTCGGCCGGCGCTGAAAAACCCGGCAAGCGAAGCTTACGAGCGCATTTGTAGATACTTGGACGCCCGCGACTGGGACGCCGTCGCCGATTTGTGCACGGAAGACGTCACCGTCGATGACCGTCGGCGGGTGGTGAACGCCGGGCTCAGAACCGGTCGAGATGCCGCCGTGGCAGATTTGCAGGTGGCCGCCCAGATTGGCTTCACATATAAGATGTTGAACGTCATAGCAACTCGTGGCGGGCGACTTGCCCTTATGCGTGTGCGAGCGTCGGGTCGCGACCCGGATACGATTGCAAACGACGCCCCCAACGTCGTCGAGCTCGATTCCGATGGACGAATCTCGGCTGCCGTCGTGTTCGATCTGGAAGACATCGATGCGGCGTTCGCGGAACTAGATGCCCGGTACCTCGCCGGCGAAGCGGCCGCGTACTCGCGCACGTGGTCGGTGATTGCAGGGGGCCACGCCGGGTTCAATGGGCAAGAAGCTGCCGCGACGACGCCGGATGTGGTTTACATCGATCGTCGACCGGTCGTGTCACTCGAAGGGGTCGAACTATCCGCCGCTCAGCGCGCCGTGTGGGATCTCACGCCGAACGCCACGGGCTACGTCGAGGTGGTGCATCGGCTGAGCGAACTCGGAACCGTCATCACACAGGCGGTGACGGGTACCTCGCGAGAGGGCTTTACCGCCGAGTGGCGGATGATCGCCGTCTGCATGGTCGAAGGTGACCTGCTTTGCCGCTACGAAGTGTTCGATGAGGCAGACCTCGACGCCGCGCTCGCCCGCTTTGACGAACTGCAACCCCAAGCACGGCTCGTGGAAAACGCGGCAAGCCAAGTAGTTCAACGATTTTGGACCTGTCTCGCGACCCGTGACTGGGAAGCGATGGCCGAGACAATGGCCGACGATTTTTCATCCCATGACCACCGCCGGGTTGTGAACGCGGGTGTTCTGCGTGGCCGTGATGTCAATATCGCAAACATGCGAGCGGTCGACGAGGTCGGGTTCGAGGGCCTGACGTCGACAGTCATCGCCACCCGCGGGGAGCGACTCGCCCTCAGCCGTATTCGGTCCTCAGCCGAGGGCCTTGAAGCCGGCGAGATCAGCGCGGAGATGCTTGGCGTGTTTGAGATCGACGCCGACAACCGGCTCACCGGCGGTGGCATATTCGACGCCGAGGACATCGACGCCGCCTTCGCCGAACTCGATAGCCGTTACCTCGCAGGCGAAGCGGGCGCCCACGCGCAGACTTGGTCGGCCATCGCACGAGCCTGCGCGAGGTTCAACCGGCACGAACTTCCCGCGACGACGCCGGACTGGGTCACCGTCGATCATCGGCCCGTCGCCACGTTTGAGGCGGGTGATCTGGCCGCATTCCTCAGTGCCACATGGGACCTCATGCCGCATGCCAGCATCTACATCGAGGCGGTGCACCGGCTGAATAACCTCGGAGCAGTCGTCACCCATGCGGTGCAAGGGATCTCGCAACAGGGCTCCCACGTCGAGTGGCGGCAGATCGGCATTCTGACGGTGGACGGCGAACGGCTCAGCCGCAGCGAAATCTTCGATGAGGCAGACCTCGACGCCGTCCTCGCCCGATTTGAGGAACTCCAACCGCAGGCGCCGCGGCTGGAAAACGCGGCAACCCGAATCATCGCGCGGTACCAGGCGTGCTTCACGGCACGCGATTGGGCCGCCATGGCGGAGCTACTGGCCGACGACATCGTCGCGGACGATCGCCGTCATGTCGTCAACGCGGGGGTTCGGCGTGGCCGAGATGTGCACATCGCGGACAATGAAGCCACCGTCGAGGTCAGCGCGCCGACCTTTTCTTCGAGCGTCATCGCGACCCGCGGGGCGCGCCTCGCCCTCGCCCACGTCCGTACCTTCAACCGCGGCATGACCGGCGAGGTGGGTGCCGAGGCGCTCGGTATCGCCGAGATCGACGTGGACGAACGGATCGTGGCAATGGTCATGTTCGACCCGGACGACACCGACGCTGCCTTCGAGGAACTCGATACTCGGTACCTCGCCGGCGAAGCGGCTGCGTACGCGCACACGTGGTCGGTTATCGCCCCGATCTGCGCGGCGTTCAATCGGAAAGAACTTTTCGCGACAACTCCAGACCCGATTTACATCGATCATCGACCGCTCGTATCGATCGAGGGGGCTGATCTTGCCGCATCTATCCGTGCCGTGTGGGACCTCACTTCGAAGGCCACCGTCCGCATCGAGGCCGTGCATCAGCTGAGCGAACGCGGAGCCGTCTTCACCGAGGTCCTGAACATGACCTCGCGAGAGGGCTTCGACGCGGAAATGCGGATGATCATGATGTTCACAGTCGAAGGCGACCTAATCAGCGGCGTCGAGGTGTTCGACGAGGAAAACCTGGGCGCCGCGCTCACCCACTTTGAGGAATTGCAACCGCAGACCCCACGGCCGGAGAACGCCGCGAGCCAAGCGGCTGAGCGCTTCTTTGCATACTTGGCGACCCACAACTGGGCGCCGATGGCCGACATCCTGGCCGACGACAGTTTCAGCGATGATCGCCGTCGCGTGGTGAACGCCGGGCTCTGGCAAAGCCGCGACATTGTGATCGCAAAATTGCGTGAGACCACCGACTACGGTGTCGCGATCGCAATTTCAGGAATCATCGCTACCCGGGGGCGGCGCCTCGTCCTCAGTTGTGTCCGATGGTCAGCCAACGACGAGGGGCCAGAGGCGTTCCCCAGTGAGGCGCTGTGCGTCACCGAGATCGAGGCCGACAATCGGATCGCGGCCATCATCATGTTCGACCCGGACGATACCGACGCCGCATTCGAGGAACTCGATGCCCGCTACCTCGCCGGCGAAGCGGCTACCCACGCACACACATTGGGGCTAGTCACACGCGCATACGCAGCGCTCAACAGACGCCAACTCCCCGAGGCGGCCGCCGACTGGGTGAATATCGATCACCGCCGACTCGCACCAATCCCGGCCGGTGGTCTGAGCGCATACCTCCTCGCGACATGGGATCTCTCACCGCAATCCGGCATCCGGATCGAGGCTGTGCATCGGTTGAGCAAGGTAGGAGCTGTCGTCACCCAGGTTGTGAAAGGGACCTCACACCACGGTTTTGAGGCCGAGTGGCGCACCATCGACCTTTCGATCTACGACGGCGACAAAATCAAACGGACGGAGCTGTTCGACGAGGATGATCTCGACGCAGCTCTGGCGAGATTCGACGAGCTCAATCGGCCACCACCACTTGAGAACAAGGCCACACGTACATGGTCTCGCATGGCCGACGCAACCAACCACCGCGACATGGAGGGTTTCCTGGCCCTGACCGCTGCGGACCTGCGATATGAAGACCGACGAAAAGGCCTGCGCGATGAATTCCGTGGCCCAGCACGGCAAAAGGCCGTGCAAGCGATGTTCGATTCCATACCAATCAGCGTGCGGGTGACGGCAGACCCTATCGCAATCAGGGGATCTCGCCTTTCGCTGATCCATGTCTGTTACCGCGACACCGATTACTCCGATCGCCCGGTCACCGTCGAGTTCTTGCAAGTCGCGGAAGTCGACGACGACGGCCTGATGCGCTATGGCGTGAGCTTCGATACCGACGAGGTCGATGCAGCCTTCGAGGAACTCAATTCGCGCTACCTCGCCGGCGAAGCGGCCGCCCACTCGCACACGTGGTCGGCTATCGTTCGCATCTTCGCCGCGTTCAACCGGCATGAACTGTATCCGACAACGGCTGATTGGGTGAACGCCGACCACAGGCAAGGGATAGCGTTTGCGCCCGGCGGCATGACCGCGTATCTCCGTGCAGGGATGGATCTAACCCCCGACACCCCCACCTACATCGAGACTGTGCATCGGCTGAGCGACTTTGGAGTCGTCCTCACCCACGTGATGAAGGGAACCTCGCAAGAAGGCTTCGACGCCGAGTGGCGCGAGATCGGCATTCTGACGGTAGATGGCGAGCTGATCAGCCGCTGCGAACTGTTCGACGAGGCAGACATCGACGCCGCGCTCGCCAGGTTCGACGAGCTCAATCGGCCTGGCTAGCGACGCCTGGCGATCGCCGAAACGGCCCTGCGCCGCACCACCAAGACGAGAGCTAAGGCCACCACGGCCAGCACTGGTATCCACGGGATGAGGAATCCGACAGCCATCACGACGCCGTGGACAGCGAAGAGCAGCGACTGCCACCCGTGCTGGAGTGCGTTCAGGAAACCTGGCTGAGGAACCGCCGCCGGTTTGGTCGAGAGGCTGACGTTGATCGTCGCGTAGGAAACCTGGTCGCCAAGCGTGGCACGCTGCGCCCGCAGCGAGTCCAACTCGGCTTGTCGCTGGGTCAGCGATGACTCCGCCGCGAGCAGGTCGGCGACGTTCCCGGCCCGGCCCATCAGTTGCAGCAGTCGATTGACCGAGGTCTGCAACGCCTCGATGCGGGCATCGAGGTCGACGCGCTGCGACGTCACGTCGTTGTGCCCGATCGACATCGAGTCGACGGTCCCCAGTTTCTTGGCGTCTGCCAGAACACCATCGAGTTTGTCGGCGGGAACGCGCAACACGAGATCCACTGTCGGCGAGGAAGATCCTGATCGCTCCGATCGCGAGTCCACTCGCCCGCTGGCATCGGTGACCGCGGCGACGAGCCGGTCGGCCGCCTGGGCAGGCTCGGAGACGATCATCTGCATCGAGCCCGTCGTGATGATGTCGCGTTTGAAGGTGGCGTCCGCGGGCGCCTGCGGTGGTGGCGGTGCTTCCGGTAGCGAGACGGTGTTCTCGGGGACGCCGGCCCTCGTCCCGGACGTCTGGCCCGCGGCGCCCCTATCCTCTGATGCTGGAATCTTGCCGTTCACAATGCCGTCGGCCGTCGGGGCGGGGTGACCGTCCCGACTAGCCGACCACGTCCAGCCACCGCCGATGAGCAGCGCACCGACCACCGCCGCCGCAATCACGTTGCGCAGCTTGACGGTTCGTGCCTGTGATTGCCCCGACGCCGGCGCCCTCGTGGACGGTGCGGGTTGGCTCGGCATCACGGCGGCCCCGGCCAACGGCGGTGGGGGGAGGGCCGCTGCAAACACGGCATGGTCTGGCGCCCGGACCGGCTCCCAGCCGGCCGGCGCCTCGACGGGTTGCATCACGCGGTGCGGCACTTCACCGTCGGCAACGACGCGGCTGTCCACCGCAACGAACGCCGTAAACCTGCACAACACACCAAACCGCAACGACGTCTCGACAATTCGCTTCTCCAAGTCCTCCGTGGGGGCCGAAGCATAGCGGTCCTCGAGATCACGTAGATGGGCGCGGGCCCACTGCGCCGTAACGGCCGGGGCGTCAACGCGCCGTCCGGCGACGGTGACTGACGAGTCCCCGCCCTCCCCCGTCGTGCCGCGCAGCGTCAGGGAACCGGACGCGCTCCCCCGGTACCGCCCGCTCACGACGAGCGGCACCCCCGGGAACAGGTCGGGCAGCCGAGCGGGGGTCACGGTGTCCTCGATGACTGCCAGCCCCTCCGCGCGCAGCGACAGCGAGTGCGCAAGCGGCGCGCCGATGCGGCGGTGGATGGCGTCCATCGCCTCGTCGAGGCGGTCCTCGCTTTCCACCAGCTCGCAGCGTCCGCCCCCGACACTGGCCAGGCGCCAAAGGAATCCGGCGTTGACGGCCTGGTCGACACCGACCGCGTGCACGCGCACCCGGTGCAGGTCGCCGGAAAGCTCGTGTAGGAGTTGGTCCTCGTTGCCGACCTGGCCGTCGGTGACGAGGACGACGACGGCGTCCCGCGCTTCGCCGTTGCGCGACCCGCCCAGCAACGCGAGGGCCTGCCGCAACGGCGCGACCATCTCGGTGCCGCCGCGCGCGTCGACGCGGGACAGATGCTCGACGGCGCGGTACCGGTGCTTATCGCTGGCCTCGACCAGCCCGTCGGGCAGCCCCGCGGTTCCGTCGATCCGATCGTCAAATGTCAGTACCGCGAACCGATCTCCGGTGGTGAGCGTGTCGACGATGCGCGCCGCGGCACGGCGGGCCGCCACCATCTTCCAGCCGGCCATACTGCCGGAGCGGTCGAGCACCAGCACCAGGTCGCGCGGGCGCGGCGGCGCGCTGGACGCCGGCGGCAACACGGTCAGCTGATAGGTTCCCTCGTCGCCCTCCGAATCGGGCACCAGCACAAGCGAATCGGTGACGTCGTCGACGCCGTACCGCAGCCGCAGGACAAAATCCCGGTTGGCCCGCTCACCGGGGTGTACCCGTATCCGCCCGTCGTCGCTGGAAACGGCGTGCAGGCTCGAACGCACCTCGGACAGCGTGAGACCGGCGGGGTCGATGCCGACCTCGATGGACAGCGGAACCGGGTGTGGGAAACCGGGCAGCAGCACGGGTGGCGTGATGCGCGACGCGTCGGGCACCGCGTCGGTGTCGTCGGCATGCCCGTCGCCGACCGCGATGTCCGCGAGCGCGCGGCCCGGAATGTACCGCGGCGCAACCACAAGCGGGAAGCGGAACGTCGCCTCGCCGTCCGCATAGGCCAGGGGGATGACGAGCGTCAGGGCGATGCTGACCCGTTCGCCGGGCAGGATATTGCCGACACGCATGGTGAAAACATCCGGCCGCTCCTCCTCGGCGATGGACGCGCGCCGGCCCGACGCGATGGCGTCGTCGTAGGCCTGGCGGGCGGCCTCCCGCTCCCTCAGCTCGGCCTCGACGACCCGCCCGTCGGCCGTCATCTGCATCCGCGTGAGCGCCCCTCGATCTGGCAGCGGGAACACGTAGCTGGCCTCCAGGGGTACGTCAAAGGCATTGACGAAGTCCTGCGTCAGCTCGACCAGGCTGGTGAGCCCGGTGATCTCGGCGCGTACGTCGATGCGCTCCAGCGGTAGGTTGCCGCGCTCGGTGCTCAGAGCGCCAAACCCGGCCTCGTCGTCCGGGGCGGCCACCCGATCGGTTTCGGCGTCGCTCATCGACGTGATGCGGACGGTCATGAGGGGCTCCGTTCATCAGGGGTCAGCAGGCCACGCTCGGCCAGCAGTTCGAGCAGCGGCCGGGCGGCCGCACGGATGGCGTCGATGTCGTCGTCGTCGGGTCTGCCGCCGCCCCCCGATCCGGTCGGCAGCAGCAACAGCGCTCCGCCCGGCAGGCTCACGGCCGCCAGCTTCGTGACACTGTCAGCGCCGTCGCCGTTGGCCACCGGTTCGGCGGCGGCGGGTGGCTCGGCCCAGAAGCGCTGTCGGCGAACGGGAGTCCGCACCGGCTCCGCCGGCTCCGTCGCCTCCGCCGCGATGAGTTCATCGGGCACGGCGGCGACTTTGCGCAGCGTCTCGTCCGTCGCGCCGGCGAACTCGGCCTGGATGTCGGCGAGCGAGCGGCCCTCGGCCTGGCGCCGTTTCACCGCAACAATCTGCAGCAGGTGCCGCGGGCCGTAAAGCGCCGTACGTCCTTGCGTGGTCGGCCGGTCGACGAGACCGGTCGTCGTGTACCACCGGACAGCTCGCCGATCGGGCAGCCCCCGGACCCGCCCGTTGGGCGCGCCCGGATACGCGGGATCGGCCAGCCCGGCGGCCACCCGCCGAACCAGCTCGTCCAGCGTCCAGGACGCCACGTCGGCCATAAGTCGATATTGACACTGTCACGATGACACTGTCAAGGTTTTGGCTACAGCTCGATTACCGATGCAGCGAAAACGCGTCTGCCGGATCAAGACGTGAATACGCTTCATCCGCACAGGGACAAGGGAGGAACGGCGTGTCGCTTCTGATCGTGGCCCCGGAGTTGTTGACGTCGGCCGCCGCGGATTTGGAGAGCATCGGCTCGTCGGTGAGCGCGGCGCATCTGGCGGCCGCCGTTCCGACGACGGGGATGGCGGCAGCTGCCGCCGACGAGGTCTCGCAAGCGGTGGCGGCGCTATTCGCCGCCTGCGGGCAGGAGTATCAGGCGCTCAGCGCCCGGGCCGGCGCGTTTCAACAGCAGTTTGCGCAGGCTCTCAACACGGCGGCCGGCTCGTATGTCGCCGCGGACGAAGCGGGCGCGTCACTGCTTAATGCGGTCAACGCGTCCGCCGAGGCGGTGTTGGGCCGCCCGCTGATCGGCGTCGGAGGTGCCGCCGGGACGGGCGTGGCCGACGCGGCGATCAACGACCTGAACCTGCTCGCCCAGCGCGAGTTCGGCATCTACAACTTTCGCGACTGGCGCGGATGGGCCGCGTTTTTGTTGGACTACACGTGGGGCTTCGAGGGCACGGCACTGGGCTACGGCGTGCAAGCCCTCAATGCGTTCACGCCCAACGGGGGCGGCTACGACGCCGCCTTCAGCGCGCTGGTGGGTTCCCACGTCTACCGTGGCGGCATCGGGCTGCCCGGCTTTGCCACCACGATGGGCAACGTCACCACCCATCTCGGAACCGGTCCGGGTGCCAACGACGTCATGGTCAACCACGAAGAGGTCCACGTCTGGCAGAGCAGGCTCTTCGGCCCGCTGTTCCAAACCAGTTACGCCGCTTGGGCGGTCGGCGGCTACTTCGTGGGGACGGGCTACTGGTTACTGCACCCGAACCTGGACTGGTTCAGCCTGGTCGAGACGGCGTCGTATTACGACAATCCTTGGGAGGTATGGGCCTACGCCAACGACAACAACTGGCCGCCGCCCGGCGCGAACCCGGCGCTGCTGTGGCCGGCCTGGACCGACCCCGTCCTGCTCTCACCGATCTGGATGGAGCCGATCAAGCCGTTCCTGTAGCCGGTCGCTCAATCCCGTTGGAATACCAATCAGTTCACGCCGCCTGCACAAGCGCTTCCGCCCCAACAGCGGTCTTGGCCGCGCGCCGCGCGGCGGGCGTGCGCACATAGGCGAACCACGTGATCACCGCACACAGCACGTAGAAGCCCAGAAATACCCAGAACGCCGTCGTCGCCGATTTCGCCGGCGAGAGGTATGACGCGCGCAGCACGACGTTGATGCCGACGCCGCCGAGCGCGCCGATGGCCCCGGCGATTCCGATCAGCGCGCCCGACATCCGGCGCGACCAGTCGGCCTTCTCCCCCGGGCTGAGACCGTCGAGGCTCTGCGCCTTGGCGTCGAAGATCGACGGAATCATCTTGTATACCGACCCATTTCCGATCCCGGACAGGATGAACAGCGCGACGAACCCCGCAACATAGGCGAGCAGCACGCCGCCGGAGGGGGCGCGATGTTTGGCGTCGCCCATCGCGCCGAACGCCACCAGCCAGCCGGCCGCAGCGATCATCGTGGCGAAGGTGTACAGCGTGACCTTGCTGCCGCCGATGCGATCGGACAGCCAGCCGCCGACCGGCCGCACGATCGAACCCAGCAGAGGCCCGATGAACGCGATCTGCGCCGCATGCAACGCCGCCTGCGCCGTCATGGCCGGGGTCACTTTGGCGCCGTGACTGAGGTTGGCCAGAAAGCTGATTTGCAGAACCTGACCGAACGCGAACGAGAAGCCGATGAACGATCCGAACGTGCCGATGTAGAGCACGGCGATCAGCCACGAATCGCGGTATGCCATCACGTCGATCATCGAGCGGCCGTTGGTGCGCTGGTTGGTCAGGTTGTCCATGAACAGCGCGGCGCCAACCGCCGCGACGGACAGGAGCACCAAATACACCGCGCACACCCAGTGCGGGGAACGGTTGCCCGCGGTCGCGATCACCAACAGTCCGACGACTTGGATCATCGCGACGCCGATGTTTCCGCCACCGGCGTTCAGACCCAGCGCCCACCCCTTGAGCCGCTGGGGATAGAAGGCATTGATGTTGGTCATCGACGACGCGAAGTTGCCCCCGCCCAGCCCGGCGACCGCCGCCACGACCATGAACGTGGTGTAGGACGTGTGCGGGTGGGCCATGAAATACAGCGTCAACGCCGTTGGGATCACGAGCACTATCGCGGAGAACACGGTCCAGTTTCGTCCGCCAAATGTTGCGGTCGCGAACGTGTAGGGCAGGCGCAGAATCGCTCCGACCAGCGTCGGCATCGCGACCAGAAAGAACTTTCCGGCGGCATCGATGTGGTAGACGCTCTGGGGCATGAATAGGACCATCACCGACCAGATCGACCAGACCGAAAACCCGACGTGCTCGGCGAAGATGGACCAGATCAGGTTGCGGCGCGCGATCTTCGCTCCGCCGTTGTTCCAGGCGTCGACGTCTTCGGCGTCCCAGTCATCGATCGTGTGTTGGCGCGTCAGTAGCGGCATGCGAGCACCGTAGGAAAGTGTTGTTGCGGCAAGGCTTGCCCGCGATGACCTACTTGCTACAAGCCAATCACAAACCGGCACTCGGGCCCTGTGAGGTAGATGGCGGATCGACCCGTGCCCCTGCGGACTTTGCGGGTCCCGGCTGCGGTGGACCGGGACGAAATGCCAAGCGGTGCAGGGACAGACGAAAATTATTGTGGGCGTTGCTGTCAGCGACGCGACGGCTGCCGGTTGGTGCTGCGCCGGCGTCCCAGCAGCACGCAGAACAAGGCGAGCCCCGCCAGCAGCGGGTGAACGATGCGGTCGCGCATGTCGACCGGCACCACGCCCATCAGGTCCGTGCCATGAAATGCCTCAAGCCCGGTCGCCACGGCATAGACGAGTCCGACCGTCAGCGCTGCCGCGGAGGCGGCTCGGGGGTATGCGATACCGACCGCGAGCACGACGACCATCGCCAGCTGCCAGACCGATCGCCAGCCGTCTCCGGGCAGGTTGAAACTGGCCCCCGCCACCAGCGTTGAGGTGGCGCGCACCCCGAGAAATAGCCCAACAACGACGCAGTACCAGCGCGGTGCGCTCGTCGTGCCCGTCCAGCCAGAGCTCATCGGGAGCTCCTTTCAAATCCGTTACTGCCACGGCGGCAGTAACGGATTTGACTATACTGCCACTGTGGCAGTAACGGGAGTGGCGAGTGGCCGGGACTCCGGTCCCCCGCGACGGCGCCGTCGCGCTCCAGCGGAGGCCCGCCGCGAAATCCTCGAGGCGGCGGCCGCGTTGCTGGCCGAGCAGCCTGCCCACGCGGTCAGCGTGGCCGCGATCATGGATCGAACCACGCTGTCGCGCAAGTCCTTTTATGTCTATTTCCGCGACCGCGCCGAACTGATCGGCGCACTGGTGCGGCCCCTGCGGCTCGAGGCGGACGCGGCCCTGGCCCAATGGCGCCGGGCTGAGGATCCGGTCGCGGCCGGGCGTGAGGCGCTGCTGAGCGCGGCGCACACCTACCGCCGGCACGGGTCAATTCTGCGTGCGGTGTTCTGGTCGTCGGGCACTGATCCCGAGGTGGCCGCGGCCCGCTCGGCGCTGATCGACCCGGTAATCGACGTCGCCGAAGCGATCATTGACGGCGCGAACAGCAAGCTTGACGATCCCCGCGCGGTCGCGACGGCGCTGGTGACCATGAACGTTCACCGGCTGCTGACGTTGACGCCCGACACCTCCGACGCGGAAATGCATGCGCTCGTAGATACATTGGCCACGATCTGGGAACGTGCGCTTTATTCAGGCAACGGTTAGCCCGGCCCGGATCAGCGCGTCGACGCTCGACGCCGTGGCGGGCGATGCGCCGCTTGCACGTCGGCGTTGGCCAGCGTCTGCGCCTGAGCGGCCAACGTCGACGCCCTGTTGGCATGCGCGATTGCCTCGGGTTCGTTCGTCGTTTCCTTGCCGTGCGCCGCGTGCAAATGCCGTTGCGCCTCTTCCAACCGGCGCTGCGCCTCGGTGCCGACGCTCTGGCGGTGCCTGCCCACGTAGTCGGTGATCTGGCGCATCCTGGCGTCCGCGGTGGACAAGGCTTGCGCCAACGAGCTCGCTTCGATGCTCGCCTGCCCGTCGCCGGCGTCGACCCGCTGCACGGCGCGCCGGCGCCGACGACGGCGATAGAGCACGAGAACCACCACGACGACGATCACAGCGACGATGACGCCGATCGCGATCAGCAGCCAGATCCGTTTGGACGAGCTTGGCGCTTTGTTCAACCCGTCAGCCGCGGCGACGGCGGCACCGCGCCAGTCTTTCGCGTTCACCGCTGGTTCAATCTTGTTGCTGCGCAAGCTGTTCAGCTCGGCCGCCGTGAGGCCCTCCATGTTCGGCGGGGCGGTGAACGCGTACAGCTTGGTGTTCGTTGCCACCGCAAGCAGGGCGTCGTAGTCGCCCATCGCGCTCGTGCTGCGGGTTCGGTCGGCCCAGTTCTCGGGCTTGAACCTAGAAAAGTTGTCGACGTAGACCACCCACAGTTGAATGTGCCGATCGCGGTATAGCCGGTCGATCGCCGAGCTGACCGCCGCCCGGTCCGAGTCCGTCAGCGCCCCCGTGTTGTCGGTGATGTGCTCGGTGAGCCTGGACGGCGGCTGCGCCACGACGGGCGTCGCCCACAGCAGCCCCGCCGTGAGGATCGTCAGGACCACACCGAACAGGCGAACAGCGCGCATACCGGTAATTTAGCCCGCCGCCGGCCGCCGCCCGGCGGGTCGCCACCGCGCCAAGCGCCGACCGCACCATCACCTGCCGTCGGCGACCGGCGTTCAATGCACTAATTTTCCTCGGGTGACGTTCTCAGCTACTGGCGCAGTCGCGCGCTGGATCGCCCCTCTCCTAACGGTTGCGACGGTTGCCGGAATCGGTTTTCTCGGGGACCGGGCCCCGGCGGTGCGGTTGGTCGATGACGCCAATCCGTTGGCCGGCATGCCCTTTCACGTCAATCCGAACTCGGCAGCCATGCGTGCGGCACAGCATGCCGATCCGCCGAGTTCCGAATTGACCGCCATCGCCAACACGCCGCAGACGTACTGGATCGTCCCGGGCTCGTCCGCGTCGACGGTCGCGAAGTACACCGGCGACGCGGCGGCCGCCGGCGCCATCCCGGTCCTGGCGATCTACGGAATTCCGCACCGCGACTGCGGCAGCTTCGCCGCGGGCGGCATGGCGACGGCCGACGACTACCGCGGCTGGATCGACGGGATCGCATCCCAGGTGGGTGGTACGCGGACGGCGATCATCCTCGAGCCCGACGCGCTGGCCATGGCCGACTGCCTGTCGGCCGACCAGCGCCAGGAACGCTACGACTTGATTCGCTATGCCGTCGACACGCTGACGCGCAGTCCGGCGACGGCCGTGTACGTCGACGGTGGTCACTTGCGCTGGCACAGCGCCGAGGACATGGCCGCCCGGCTCAACAAGGTCGATGTCGCCCGCGCGCGGGGTTTCAGCCTCAACACCGCCAACTTCTACACCACCGGGGACGAAATCGGTTACGGAGAAGCGATTTCGGGGCTGACGAACGGTTCGCACTACGTGATCGACACGTCGCGCAACGGCGCCGGGCCGGCGCCCGACTCCGGGCTCAACTGGTGCAACCCCAGCGGCCGCGGGCTCGGCGCTCCCCCGACCACCGCGACCGCGGGCGCGCACGCCGACGCCTATCTGTGGATCAAACGTCCCGGCGAGTCCGACGGAACATGCGACAAAGGTGATCCCCCGGCGGGCACCTTCGTGAGCCAGTACGCCATCGATCTGGCCCACGCGGCGGGCTCATAAGCGCGTCTCGTCGAGCGGTCATCGCAGCCGCGTGGCGCAAAGAAACCCCACCTCTATACGGAAATACCTGGGCTATACAGACCCGGGTCTTGTTAAATACAGTTTGCCGGTTCGAGTCACCCCGATGACGTTGAGGGGAGCCGCAGATGTCGAGTTACTTGATCGCAGCACCGGAGGCGTTGGCCGCGGCCTCGGCGGATTTGAACGGAATCGGGGAGGCGATCAAAGAGGCTACGGCGTCGTGGGCCCCGCCGACCACGGGGATTGCGCCGGCTGCTGCCGACGAGGTGTCCGCCGCGATTGCGCGGCTGTTCGGCAACTACGCGCAGACGTATCAGACGTTAGGCGCCCAAGCGGTCGCGTTTCAGCAGCAGTTCATGCAGGCCCTGAGCGGCGGCGCCGGCACATACGCGGCCGCTGAGGCCACCAGCGCAGCGATCCTCGGGCTCCCCGGCCTGCGGGCCGTGGAGCGGAACCTGCTGGACACGTTCAATGCCTACGCACTGACGTTTACCGGCCGGCCGCTGATCGGCAACGGCGCCAACGCCGCCCCCGGAACCAGCGGCGCCGGAGGGCCCGGCGGCTGGTTGCTCGGTTCCGGCGGGGCCGGCGGTTCCGGGGCGGCCGGTAACGCCGGCGGACCTGGCGGGCCCGCGGGGCTGATCGGCACGGGT
>NZ_AUWQ01000029.1 GCF_000455205.1 Mycobacterium sp. UM_CSW
CAGCCCGGCCGCGTTGGCGGCCACGGTCACGGCCCGGGTCGCCGCCACCACGCCGTCGCCCGGCAACGCCGTCGCGGGCGCCTTGTTGGTTGAGCGGCAACGTTTTTCGGCGTCCTCGACAACGCGGCACAGGTCACGCAGCGAAATGTCCGGATCGCCGAGGGTGACGACGACGCGGGACAGGGGGTGGTTCAGGCTGGCCGACGTGACCCCGGGGTGATCGCCCAGGCCGCCGAGCACGGCGCGGCCCAATTCGTCGTCATTCGCGTCTTCGAGGCCGCGCACCTCGATCCAGGCGCGCTGCTCGCCGCGCCAACAGCGCCGGCTCAGCGTTTCGGCGGGAAGGTCACCGGTGAGCGCCCTGGCGCCTTCGCGCAGCGGAATCGCCGCGATGTGAAGGGCCTCTTGTGCCAGTCCCGTGAGAGCCCGCAGCGGCGTCGATTTTGGTAGCGACGTGACAATGCTCAAGGGCTCCCCGGACGATTCTTAGTTGGTGCTGCGCAGCTCGGCGGCACCGGCGCGGCGCCCGGCCGCCTTCTTGGCGGCCGGCTTGGCGGCGGCCTTCTGTGGCGCCGCCTTCTTCGACGGCTCGGAGGGTACCGGCTTGAGGTTGGCCTTCGGCGCGGCGCCGTTCTGGGGCTTGCGATTCATCCTGTGCAACAGGAGCGCCCCGCCCCCGACGGCCAGCAGCACCGGCCACTCGACCAGGCCGGCCAACCCGATCGCGCCGAGCGCCAGCGCGGCCGCGGGCGTCGAGTGACTGCCGCTGTTGAGCCCGCGCTTGATGCCCTCGGCGGCTCCCGTGACACCGCCGACGACTCCGTTGACGGCGGCCCCGCCCACGGCTCCGGCGGCCGCCGTAGTCGCGTCCGCGGCGCGTCCCACCGTCTTGCCCACGTTGCGTACTGCCCCGCCGACGACACCCATGATCACTCCCTGGTAGCTCATCGCTCTCACTGGGAACCGCGTGGCAACCCGTATACCCGTTGAACGCGAGGTTAACAGCAACAACGAAATAGTTCTCTGCATCTATAGGGCGAAAGCCTGCCACGTTACAAACGCGCGTACAACGAGCAACTTCTTAAACCGGGCTCACATGGAGCTTAAAGCCGGCTCACATCGACCAGCACCGGCGCGTGATCGCTCGGGGCCTTGCCCTTGCGCTCGTCACGGGCGATCTGGGCGCCGGTGACGCGGCCGGCCAACGCCGGTGACGCGAGGATGAAATCGATGCGCATGCCCCGGTTCTTCGGGAACCGCAGCTGGGTGTAGTCCCAGTAGGTGTAGACGCCGGGGCCGGGGGTGAAAGGCCTTACCACGTCGGTGAATTGCGCGTCGACGATGGCGTCGAACGCGCGGCGCTCGGGCTCGGAGACGTGGGTCGCGCCGGCATAGTATTCGGTGCTCCACACGTCCTCGTCCGTCGGGGCGATGTTCCAGTCGCCGACCAGCGCGATCGGTGCCGCGGGATCGTCGCGCAGCCAGCCCGCCGCCGTATCCCGCAGCGCGGCAAGCCAATTCAGCTTGTAGGTGTAGTGCGGGTCGCCGACGGCGCGGCCGTTGGGCACGTACAGGCTCCACACCCGCACCCCGGCGCAGGTGGCGCCCAGCGCGCGGGCCTCCGCCGTGGCGGCCACCTCCGGCTTGGACGTCCAGGTGGGCTGGCCCTCGAAGCCGATCGTGACGTCGTCGAGGCCGACGCGTGAGGCGATGGCCACGCCGTTCCATTGGTTGAAGCCGACGTGTGCGACCTCGTAGCCCAGTTCGAAGAACGGCAGGGTGGGGAACTGGCCGTCGGCGCACTTGGTTTCCTGCATGGCGAGCACGTCGACGTCGGCGCGGGCCAGCCAGTCGAGGACGCGGTCGAGGCGCGTGCGAATCGAATTCACGTTCCAGGTGGCCAAGCGAATCGCGCCGTCGGGCATGGCTAGACGGTATCGATCGCCCGGATGTAGCGGCGGCGGTGGTGTAGCCGGAAGCCGAGTGCCGCGGCCAGGGCGAGGTTGGCGGCGTCGTCGTCGCCGACTTGCAGGCAGCCGCGGGCCGCCCCTTGGCCGGCGCCCCAGGCCAACAGCGTCTCGCACTCGGGAGGCGCCGGGCCGTCGGCGGCCAGGCACAGCCACCGGGTGCCGTCGGGCGCTTCGGTGACCGCGGCGCGCCAGCCCCCGTTGCGCCGTTGTCCCGGCGTGACGCCCGAGAGGTCGCGCACCAGGATCTGTTCGGTGCGTTCGCTCGCCACCCCGGTTGGGATCGGGAGCAAGCGGTCGGGGATGGCCAGCCGCGGTGTCAGGTGTCGCCGCCGATACCAGTCGACGATCGCCGGGACGGCGGTCATTTGGGCCGAGATATCAAGTGGTAAAGCCGAATTGGCGAAGGACCCGGGGCCGGTGCGCAGCAGCCAGCCGTCGACCCAGGCCTGTTCGGCGCCGGGCCACGCCGCGGCGGCCGCGTGCTCGACCGCCCGGATGTCGGAGGTGCGCACCGGCGCGTCGGTCAGCGCGCGGAGTGCGACGACGTCGGTGGGCGCGAACTGCACCACCGCGCCGGTTTTCGTCCGCACCCGCACCAGCGGATCGACGGCCAGCAGGTGTCCGACCGCGTCGGTCAGCGGCGGGACGGATCCGGCGGGGAGCCGATAGCGAACCGTCACCCGCGTTCCCAGGTCCGGCCACGAGACCATCAGTGACCGAACGGGTCCGGCCCCTCGCCGGGCAGCCACGACAGTCCCGGAACGCCCCAACCGTGCGACTTCACGGCGCGTTTCGCGGCGCGCGCGTGCCGGCCGATGAGGCGGTCCAGGTACAGGAAGCCGTCCAGGTGCCCGGTTTCGTGTTGCAGCATCCGCGCGAACAGGCCGGTGCCCTCGATGGCGATCGGGCTGCCGTCGGCGTCGAGCCCGGTCACCCGCGCCCACTTCGCCCGGCCGGTGGGGAACGACTCGCCCGGAACCGACAGGCAGCCCTCGTCGTCGTCGCCCGGGTCGGGCATGGTCTCGGGAATCTCGGAGGTCTCCAGGACCGGGTTGATGACGACGCCGCGCCGGCGGTCGGTCAGCCCGCGGTCCTCGGAGCAGTCGTAGACGAAGAGCCGCAGACCGTATCCGATCTGGTTGGCGGCGAGCCCGACGCCGTGCGCGGCGTCCATGGTGTCGTACATGGTGGCGATCAGCTCGGGCAGCTCGGGCGGCAGCGAACCGTCGGCGGCGACGGCCACCGGCGTCGTCGGGGCGTGCAGGACCGGGTCTCCGACGATGCGTATGGGTACGACTGCCATGATCGGTCAGCTTATTCGTGGGCCACTGCCGCGATGAGTGGAGCCGGGCAATCACAGCGAATCGGCCGACTCGCGGGTCTGGATTACGGCTTGAGGGTTCGCGGCGTGGTTCAATATTCGCGCGAAACATGCCCTTGAAACGCCTACGTAAGTCAAGTCATTCGAGCACGTTGAGAATCGCCGGAAGGTCCAGGGGAAGCGGATATGGACAGCGCCATGGCGCGGGCAAATCGATCGGGGGACGACGCTGAAATCGCCGATGGCCTCACCCGTCGCGAGCACGACATCCTGGCGTTCGAGCGCCAATGGTGGAAGTACGCCGGGGTGAAAGAGGACGCCATCAAGGAGCTGTTCTCGATGTCGGCGACGCGTTACTACCAGGTGCTCAACGCGCTGGTCGATCGGCCCGAGGCGCTCGCCGCCGACCCGATGCTGGTGAAGCGGCTGCGGCGGCTACGCGCCAGCCGGCAGAAGGCGCGGGCCGCGCGCCGCCTCGGCTTCGAGGTGACCTAACTCGCTACAGTGGGGCACGATGAAAGAGCGCGTGCCCGACTCCACGGGCCTTCCCCTTCGGGCCATGGTGATGGTGCTGTTGTTCCTGGGCGTCATCTTCCTGCTGCTCGGGTGGCAGGCGCTCAGTTCCTCCGGCAAGTCCGATGACGAGTCGGCCTCGGCGGCGTCCAGCGTCACCAGCACCACCACCTCGTCGGCCGCCACCAGCAGCGCCCCCGCGAACCAGGCCGAGGTGCACGTCTACAACATCTCGTCCAAAGAGGGTGTCGCCGCAAAGACCAAGGATCAGCTCACGTCCGCCGGGTTCAAGGTGACCGACGTCGGAAACCTGACGATCCCCGACGTCACGGCGACGACGGTGTATTACACCGACGCCGAGGGCGAGCACGCCACCGCGGACGCGGTGGGCCAGAAGCTGGGAGCGCCCGTCCAGCCGCGGATTCCGGCGCTCAAGGACCAGCCGCCCGGCGTCATCGTCCTGGTGACGGGCTGAGGGACGCTGCTCGGAGATTCGGGGGTGCTCGGGATAGGCTCTCGCTATGCCTAAGCACCGCAACGCCGCCGCCATGCCCGCCCTATTCGCGGTGGGTTGCGTCGCCTTGGTGGGCGCGTGCGCATCGCCCCAGCACGCCTCGTCGGTCCCCGGCACCACTCCGGCGGTGTGGACCGGGTCGAGCGCGTCGACGGCCAGCGCGGGCGCCGAGGGCGATCAGCAACAGCAGCCCGCGGGGCGCAGCATCATCACCCGGCTGAAGGGACCCGACGGGGTCGAGGTGGCGACCGCGAAGTTCGATTTCAGCAACGGCTACGCCACCATCACGATCGCGACGAGCGGCGCCGGCCACCTCGCGCCGGGGTTCCACGGCGTACACATCCACAAGGTCGGCAAGTGCGAGGCCAATTCGACGGCCCCGACCGGCGGCGCGCCCGGCGACTTCCTGTCCGCCGGCGGGCATTTCCAGGCGCCGGGGCATTCCGGGTCACCGGAGAGCGGCGACCTGACCTCGCTGCAGGTCCGCAAGGACGGGGTCGGGATGTTGGTGACGACCACCGACGCCTTCGCCATGGAGGATCTGCTGACCGGCGAGAAGACCGCGATCGTGATCCACGCGGGCGCCGACAATTTCGCCAACATCCCATCCGATCGCTACAACCAGACCAACGGAACGCCGGGCCCCGACCAGATGACGATGACGACCGGTGACGCCGGCAAGCGGGTGGCGTGCGGTGTCATCGGTGCCGGCTAGCAGGTCCCGCGCTCACATCGATTTCGCCCGCTCACCGCGGCCGACCATCGGCGTGGAATGGGAGTTCGCGCTCATCGACGCGCAGACCCGCGACCTGAGCAACGAAGCCCCCGCCGTGATCGCCGAGATCGGCCAAAACCCGCGCGTGCACAAGGAATTGCTGCGCAACACCGTCGAGGTGGTCAGCGGCATCTGTGAATGTGCCGCGGAGGCGATGCAGGACCTGCGCGACACCTTGGGCCCGGCCCGCAAGATCGTCCGCGACCGCGGCATGGAGCTGTTCTGCGCGGGTACCCACCCGTTCGCCAAGTGGTCCGCGCAGAAGCTCACCGACGCGCCGCGCTACGCCGAGCTGATCAAGCGCACCCAGTGGTGGGGCCGGCAGATGCTGATCTGGGGAGTGCATGTGCACGTGGGGATCTCGTCGGCCAACAAGGTGATGCCGATCATGACGTCGCTGCTCAACTACTACCCGCACCTGCTGGCGCTGTCGGCGTCGTCGCCGTGGTGGGCCGGGGAGGACACCGGGTACGCAAGCAATCGCGCGATGATGTTCCAGCAGCTGCCGACGGCCGGTTTGCCGTTCCACTTTCAGACCTGGGCCGAGTTCGAAGGCTTCGTCTACGACCAGAAGAAGACCGGCATCATCGACCACATGGACGAAATCCGTTGGGACATCAGGCCTTCGCCGCACCTGGGCACGCTCGAGGTGCGGGTGTGCGACGGCGTGCCCAACCTGCGCGAGCTCGGCGCGCTGGTCGCGTTGACGCACTGTCTGGTGGTGGACCTGGACCGCCGGCTGGACGCCGGCGACTCGTTGCCGATCATGCCGCCGTGGCACGTCCAGGAGAACAAGTGGCGCGCGGCGCGATACGGCCTGGACGCGGTGATCATCCTGGACGCCGAGAGCAACGAGCGGCTGGTGACCGAGGACCTCGACGACGTGCTGACCCGGCTGGAACCGATCGCGAAGTCGCTGCATTGCGCCGACGAACTGGCCGCGGTCTCCGACATTTGCCAAGGCGGGGCTTCATACCAGCGGCAGCGGCGGGTGGCCGAGGAGCACGACGGCGACCTGCGCGCGGTCGTCGACGCGCTGGTGGCCGAGCTGGACATTTAGCATCATGGCGGATCCCGAAACCCTTGAGCTGGCGATGTTTCCGCTGGAGTCGGCGCTGCTGCCCGACCAGGAGCTGCCGTTGCGCATCTTCGAGCCCCGGTACGGCGCGTTGGTGCGGCACTGCCTCGACCGCGACGAACCGTTCGGCGTCGTGCTGATCGCGCAGGGCCGCGAGGTGGGCGGCGGCGACGCGCGCTGTGACGTCGGGGTCCTGTCGCGCATCGACGAGCACGCCGACCTCGGCGCCGGCCGGTACGCGCTGCGCTGCCGGACCGGTGAGCGGATCCGGGTGCGCCAGTGGCTGCCCGACGACCCGTATCCGCGCGCGATCGTGACGCGCTGGCCCGACGAACCGGGCGACCCGGTGTCCGGCGCGCAGCTGCGCGACCTCGAGGATCGGGTGATCGCCCTGTTCGAACGGATCGCGGAGGCCCGCGACGCCCGGCTGCCGGGCCGCGAGGTGCTGCTGGGCTACCGGGAGGGCGACGCCGCCGACGCCGGACAACGCCTGCTCGCGTTGGCATCTCGCATCCCGATCGGCGCCGCCGACCGCTATGCCGTGCTGTCGGCGCCGTCGGCCGCCGATCGCTTCACCGCGCTCAGCGAGGCCGTGGACGCGCTTGCCGACATGGTGGAGTTCCAGCTGTCCGAGTAGGGGGCAAGGCGATGAGCGCCGACATGACGATCGACATCGACCAGGGCGTGGCGGTGCTGACGCTGAACCGCCCCGAACATCTCAACGCCTACACCGCCGAAATGGGCGCCCTGCTGAGCCGGGCCTATCGCGACTGCGACGCCGACGACGACGTCCGCGCCATCGTGTTGACCGGTGCGGGCAGGGCGTTTTGCGTCGGCGCGGATTTTTCGGGCAACATCTCGCCGTTCGACGCCCCGTCGGACCGCGACGCGTTCTCGGCGTCACCGATCGACCCGGCCGCCTTCGAGTTGCGCAAGCCGGTGATCGCCGCGCTCAACGGTCACGCGATCGGGATCGGCCTGACGATCGCGCTGCAGGCTGACATCCGCCTGGTCGCCGAGGACGCCAAATACGGTGTGGTGCAGGTGCGCCGGGGCGTGATACCCGACTGCATGTCGCACTGGACGCTGGCGCACCTGGCCACCCTGGGGGTGGCCGCCGAGGTGCTGCTCACCGGGCGCACCTTCACGGGCGCCGAGGCGGTGGCGCTGGGCGTCGCGAACCGGGCGCTGCCGTCCGAGCGGGTGCTCGAGTCCGCGGTGGAGATGGCCCGCGACATCGCGGCACACGTGGCGCCGATGTCCGCGGCGTTGTGCAAGCGGCTGCTGTGGGACAGCGCCGTCCACAACTACAGCCCGCGGCAGGTCGCGTCGCTGGAAACCCAGCTGCACCACCGCGTGATGGGCACCGCCGACGCCCGCGAGGGGGTCACCGCGTTCCTGGATCGGCGGCCGCCGCGGTTCAGCTCGCGGCTGTCGGCCGACTGGGCGCCGTTGCCGGAGCCGTGAGCGCGTCAGACGCTCAGCAATTCGGCTAGCGCGACACCGAGGTTGTGCAGGTTGGTCTCCAACGAATACGTCCGGTCAACCGTCCAGTTGAGGATGCCCCCGCACAGCGCGCCAACGAGTATGTCGGCCAACGTTTCTGCGTCGTGTCGCGGATTGACCTCTCCGCGTGCGACGCCCTCCTTGATCAGCTCGACGAAGGTGTCGTGCAGATTGAAACCACGCTGGATGCCGTAGCCGCTGGTGGCCATCATCTCCCCGATCAGCTCGCGGTACGTGTCGCCCGATCCGACCAGCGTGGTGGCGATGTCGTCGAACACGCCGGCCAGGCGCGCCGGGATGGGTTGATCGCCGCGGTCGAACACAACGTCGTGCAGGTTGAGCAGCCGCCGCTCCGCCAGCGCCCGGATCATGTCCTGACGGGTCGCGAAGTGGTTGAAGAACGTTCGATTGGCGACGTCGGCGCTCTCGCAGATTTCCTCGATGGTCGTGGCCGCACCGCCCTTCCGCAGGAACAGCTCGAAGGCGGCCGAGAGGATTTTGTCCCGCACCTCGAGCTTTCGCCGCTGGTGTCTGTTCACGTTCTGTCACACAACTTCTCGGAGAGGATCCACCAGTCCGCCGCGCGCTGTTCGTCGCGCGCGTGGGGCGCGACCGCGTCGCTGACCCCGCAGTCTTCCAGGTACAGCGCCCCCTTGTCCGCCAGGTCCGGGCTGACCGCGGCCCACACCTGGGTCGCCGCGCCCTGTCCGGGCGTGGCGAGCTCCAGCGAGCCGTCGCTCGGTTCGCCGCGGGCGGCGGCGCGCGCGGCGACCATCGTTCGCAGCTCGGAAAAGTCTGCGCGGGACATGTACCGCGCCAGGGAGGTGGCCACGGTGCCGGGGTGGACGGCGTAGGCGCGGATGCCAGACTCGCGGAGGCGTCGGTCCGCTTCGATCGCATGAAGGATGTTCGCCGTCTTGGACGCGCCGTAGGCGACGAACTTGTCGTACTGCCTGCTCTCCCAGTGGGGGTCGTCGAAGTCGACGTCGCCCATGACGTGGCCGCCGGAGGACAGGATGACGATTCGCGCGCCCTCGGCGGCGGCCAGTTGCGGCACCAGCAGCCGGGTGAGTTCGAAATGCCCGAAATGGTTTGTGCCGATCTGCGTTTCGAATCCGTCGCGGGTCCGGCCGAACGGCGTGAACATGACCCCGGCGTTGTTCATCAAGACGTCTATGACCGGCGCGATATCGCGGATGGCGCGCGCCGCCGCGCGGACACTGGCCACCGACGTGAGGTCGAGCTCCACCGCCGGGGTCCGGGCGTCGGGCACCTGGTTCGCTATCCACTGGGAAGTCTGCGCCAAGGCATCGCGGTTGCGGGCGGCCAGGACGACGTGCGCGCCGGCGGCGGCGAGCGCGCGCGCCGACTCGCGGCCCAACCCCGAGGACGCGCCGGTGACGACGCACGTCTTGCCCGACAGGTCGATTCCGTCGACGACCTGCATGGCCGTCGGGCGTTCCGTCATGCCGGTGCCAACCGCCACAGCGGAATGACCACGTCCGGGTCGCATTCCTCGTCGACGATCCATTTGCACATCCGCCGGATCGGCTCGAGGGCGTCCTGCGGCGCGGCGACCGCGACGCTGCAGGCGTAGCCCAGGCTGGTCAGCCGCTGCGCGCCGAACAGCGGCAACGTGTTTCGCAGCCGACGCTTGAGGGACTCCGGGTAGATGCCGATCGTCTGCGTATAGGAGTTCACCGCCGCCGTGACCTGGTCGATGTTGTCCACCGGGACGATGTTAGCCACCCGCCCGGACAGCATCGGCGAGTAGTCCACGGGCTGATCGAACTGCGAGACGACGATGGCGCCCTCGCGCCGCTCGCCGCCGATGACGCGGTAGAAATCGTCGGCCATGCGCGAGGACTCCAAGTGATCCAGCAGCTCGCGGCTCGGATACCGCGGCGGGGTGCTGACAACCGCGGGCAACGCCACCAGCTCGCGGTAGACCAATTCGCCGAACCGGTTGGCGTTGGCCAGCCCCTCGGCATCCGTCCCGCTGAGCACGTAGATGACCCGGGCGTTGGCGCAGCCTTCCTGGTTGGCGACGCCGATGTCTGTCGCGGCGCGGCGGGCCACCTCGCGCATGGTGTGTTCGTCGGTGAACGCCTCGCGTCCGATGATGGTGGCGCTGCGCTTCGGGTCGAGAGCGATGAGCTCCAAACCGGGCTGAATGTAACGGGTTACGTGCTTGACCGACGCCAATCCTCCCCACGCCACGATCTTTTCGATGTGATGCGGTTGGTAGAGGGCCTCTTCGACGGCCACGTCGCCGCCCTTCCAATACCCCACCGCCAGGTGCCGGGTGATCGGGTGATTCGGCGCGACGTCGGCCAGGGTGATCGCGATCGCGGTCAGCGGATCGTTGGACGGCGCCTTGACGATCACGTCGGACCGGGTGATCACCGAACGCAGGATCGTCACGGCCGAGACCAGCCCGCCGTTGCCCGCCGGGATGTGCAGGACGCGGGAGCCGAAGGCCCGCACGCGCAGTTCGCGGCCGTCGCGCAGTTTGTGCGGGACCCATCCGTTGAGGTAGTCCAGCCCGACCTGGCTGTCGGCGATTTCGGCGACGTTATCGCGGGAAAAGAGTGGCCGCAGAACGCGATAGCTGTTCTGCAGCATGTCCGCCGGCAACACGTTGGCCACCAGCGATGCTTCGTACGCCTCCTGCAGGTGGGCATTGGACTCGAAGTCAAGGGCGTCGCCCAGCGCCTGGAGCACGTCGAGGATCTCGTCGAAGCCGACCTCGTAGAGGTCGGTCATTTCCGCGGGGCTTTTGAGCGGGAGCTGCTCGACGTACTTGCGCATGTCAGGTGCCTGAAACTGCGCGGCACCGAGGCGGGTGTCGAAGCCAACGAGGTCGTCGGTGATGACCCGTCCGCGCAAGAACAGCGGGACGGTGTAGGCGATCACAGGTCCACGCCCTTCATGAAGTTGACCGCCTCGTCGTGCACCTCTTGTGTTGCGGCGCAGGTGATCCGGTCGTCTTCGATCTCATTCTTTTCGCTGTAGCGCATGATGTCCTTCTCGAACGCGACGCTCGCCTGCCCGCAGGGGCATCGCAGGTCCCAGTCGATCGTCACCTCGTCGCCGGAGATGACGCCGCCCCAGTGCGCGCGCAGCAGGATGTCGTAAACGGCCGCGCGGCCGGTCTGCACCCCGGTGCGGGGGAGCGGCTCGCTGGTGTCTGGATCGAGGACGAACGGGATGACCCAGGGTGCGACGTGATAGCGGCCCTCGCCGCAGCCCCAGTGAAACGTGCTCGACTCGGAGAAGCCGTAACCCACCTGGATCCGGTCGACCCCGAGGAAGTCCTTGATGACTTCCATGAAATCGTCAGGCAGCGCAACGCCTTTCATGCCGCCGCCCGTGAGAATCGCCGAGTCGGGCGCGAAAACATTGCGTACCCCGCGCTCCAGACCGGCCCTGGCGATGTCGTACATCAGGTGGAAGGTACTGGTCATGAACACCCGTTTGCCGTGCAGCTGTTCGGTAATGCGGGCGAAGAACGCCTCCATGTCCTGGGCCTGGCGCGCCTGCAAGGCGATGAACTCGTCCTTGCGGGCGGCAAGTGCGGGGTCGATCTCGAGCCGGTCGAGCTCGCCGCGGGACGCGGCCGCCCGCATCTTGGACGCCAGGAACATCAGGTCGGTGTCCACCGCGAAGGGATACAGGGCGTGGAATCTGCTTTCGTCGCCGCCGGTGAAGCCACGCTTGATCATGTTGGCGATGCGCAGATGACCGAGCTTGCCGTTGGCGAAGTTGGGCCACACCACGTCCACCACCGGGTTGAGTTCTGTTTCGGTGGGTTCTCGGCCGAAGGTTTGGAAAAGGCAGATCTTCCACAGCGCCATGCCCTCCCGGGCGCCGCGCTTGTCCTTGGGCAGGATCGAGATGGTGCCGGTGGTGCCGCTGGAGGTGATGACCTCAAGCGGGGTCTGCGCGTCGAGTCGGTCGATCCAGTCGTCGATCCCGGCGCAGCCCGCGGTGTCCACGCCGGACAGGTCGTAGCTGGTCAGCTTGTCCAGCCACTTGGTCATCAGGTCGAAGCGCTTCTTGTCGACAAGCGCGGCCGGGTAGGACTTGAAGGCTGTGTGCGAAAAGAACAGCGGCACAACGTCATTGAATTCGTCAAGCGCCGTGATGCCGAGCCGGTCGGCCAGTTTGCGCAGCATCTCGATGGAGTCGTAGTGCTCCCGGAAGCGGACGCCCATCGCCTGGCGTTGCAACTCTTCCAGCTCGGGGCGCCCGATGCTGTGCATTCGGGTGTAGGACTGGCCGAAGAACCCGATCGGGTCGTTCATGAATTGGTCGACCGCTTGGGCGGTGGTTCCGGTGGCTGTCACCCGATCACGTTAACGCGAAGATGCAGTTATAAGCAAGATTGCAGATTACTGCAAAATCTAGCTCGATGCCAGCTGCGGCTGACCGGCGGGGGCGGCCTCCCGCGGCTCGGCCGCTGCGTGCCCGTTTCGGATGGCGAGGCCGCCGACGGCGGCGCCGACGAAGAACAGCGCCGCGCTGACGACCATGAGCCGGGCGAAGCTGGCGTCGGTGAGCCTGTTGGCCGTGATCACTCCCACGCAGGCCACCGCGATCAGCGCGGAGGTACGCCCCGTCGCGTTCTGGATCGCGGCGGCGATTCCGCTGTGCGCGGACTTGACGGCGGACAAATTGACCACGGTCAGCGGGGTGACGGCAAGGACCATGCCGACGGCCAGCACGATCCGGCCCGGCAACACGTCGGTGAGGGCGTGCAATCCGTGGGCGGTGGGGCGAATGAGCAGCAGCCCGAGCCCGGCCAGCGCGGGACCCGCCATCAGGAAGATGCGCGGTCCGATCCAGGCGGCCATGCCGCCGACGCCGCGGGCGAACAGCAACGACATGATCGGGCTGGGCAGCGTGATCAGGCCCGAGGCGGTGGCCGAATACCCCGCGACCTCCTGCAGGTACAGCGCGATCGCCAACGAACCCATCGTGATGCCGCCGTAGACGAACGCGGTGACCAGGTTGGCCCCGGCGAAGTTGCGGGCGGCGAACAGGCTCAGCGGCACCATCGGGTGGGGCGTGCGGCGCTGCCACGCCACGAACGCCAGCAGTGCCGCGATGCCCACCGCCAGCGCCGCCCTGACCAGTGCGTCGGCCCAGCCCCGCCGGCCCTGTTCGATCAGCGCGTACACCGTGGCGGCCAGCCCGACCGCTGACAGTGCGGCGCCGACGAGGTCGAGGGGCGCGCGTCCGGACGGTCCGGGAATCCCGCGCAGCCAGTACGTCAACGCAAAACCGACGGCCACGGGGACCGCGGACAAGACGTAGATCCAGCGCCAGCCCAGAAAGTCCACGGCCAGCCCGCCGAGCAGCGGCCCCACCGCGAAGGCGGTTCCGGTCCAGGCCGTCCACGATCCGATCGCGGCGGGCCGGTCGGCGGGCTCGAACGTCGAGTTGATCAGGGCCAGCGAGCCCGGCACCAGAAACGCGCCGCCCAATCCCTGGACGAGGCGCCCGGCGATCAGCATCGACGGGGTGCCCGCGGTCGCCGCCATCACCGAGCCGACCCCGAAAGCCGCCAGCGCGAAGCGCATCACCCGGATCCGCCCGAACAGGTCGGAGATGGCACCGCCGGGCAGGACCATGGCCGCCACGGCCAGCAGGTAGCCGTCCACCACCCACTGTTGGGTGCACATGCCCCCGCCGACGTCGCGTCCCATGGCCGGCAGGGCCAGGTTCACGACGGTGCCATCGAGGAACACGACCGCCGAGACCATGATCGCCACCGTCATGACCCGCGCCGTCGGGGCGACATCAGGGAACTTCACGAAACCGGTCCTGCTCTTCTCGGTGAGGTTGTCGGATGCCTGTTTGTAGGCATCCGGGTTACACCAAGTCGGACGAACGAACGCGCCAAACGGTTCAGGTGTGTGCCGCAACGCGTTTCACTAGCCCCGGCGCCACGGCCCGGTGCAGCGGGCCGACCGCGGCCCACACCGCTCGTGCGGCGAGGCGGTTGTAATGCACGCCGGTGATGAGCATCACCCGGCCGTCCCGGCGCCGCAGCGTCAACCGGCCGCGGATGAGCGGCCCGCCCGACGTCAGCACGATCTCCTCGCGATCCGAACGCGTGATCGGCCAGCCGATGATGTGGTCCGGCGAAGAGTACGGGCCCAGGCGAAGTCTCAGCACGTGGCGGTGGATCCACAGCACGAGGTTCCCGCCAGCTCCCGGCCTGCGGCCCACCGCGTCGCGGAGCGTCTCTTCGGCGGTGCGTGAATCGCCTTGCGGGATAGGGGCCTCGAACACGTCGGCATAGTCGGCCTCGGTCCCGCCGAGCGCCGCCGCCGCAACGCGTTTCAGCACGCTGCGCACCACGATTCGGTGTGCGCCCGTTCCGATGACGAGCGCGCGATAGGCCTTGCCGTGGATGCCGGGGAAGGCCGCCCAGGTCGCGGAGCGCACCCGGGTGCCGGGTGCCACGTCGTCCAACTCGAACACCCACCGGTAGATCGCGAACGGGTGGCGGCCCTTGAGCGCGAACAGCTCCGGGCGCCGCGCCTCGTCCAAAACGAAGCCCGTCGGCACGGTCGACGGGTCGAGCGGGTCGCGGCACATCACCCGCAGCAGCGCCGACCACGTGTCGGCGCGATTCGCGGGCACGGTTATGGCATGCTCATCAATATAGGGTAATCGTTCCATATAGAAGGAATGTACTAGATCATGGCGCCTCCGCGGAAGCATGAAACCGATGTGATCCTCGACGCAGCCCGGGCGCTGGTGCTCGACGGGGGACCGAGGGCGGCGAGCGTCGCGGCGATCTCCGAGGCGAGCGGCGCGCCCGCCGGCACGCTGTATCACCGGTTCGGCAATCGCGACGGCATCCTGACGGCGGCGTGGCTGCGGGCGCTCGAACGTTTCCAGGCGCGGGCGCTGGCCGCCGAGGGCGAGACGGCCATCGACACGGCGGTGGCGATGGCCGTGACCGCCGTCGGCTTCGCCCGCGAGCTCCCCGAGGACGCCCGGCTGTTGTTGACGATCCGGCCCACCGACCTGCTCGACGACGAGCCCGACGCGGCGTTTCGGGAGACGCTCGCCGCGATGAATGCGCCCTTGACCGAACGGCTTTCGGCCCTGGCGAAGCAACTGTACGGAAGACGCGACCGGCGATCGGTCGACGCCGTGGCGCGCGCGGTGGCCGACCTGCCGTACGCCGTCGTGCGCCGCCACGCACACGACGAGCCGATGCCGCCCTGGCTGGAGGCCGACGTCGCGGCGTCGGCCCGCGCGGTGTTAGAGCGTTTTGCCGAACGCGCGTAGGGACTCCACCTGCGCGGGGTCCAGCGACGGGCGGACGGTCTTGCGGGCGGCGTCGAGGTCGGCGGCCGTCACGTCGGAGGCGTCCAGGGAGCGTCGCATGGCGGTCAGCGCGGCCTCCCGCAGCAGCGCGACGCAGTCGGCGGCGCTGTAGCCGTCGAGCGAGGCGGCCACCGCGTCGAGGTCGACGTCGTCGCTCAGCGGGATGGATTTGCCTGCGGTGCGCAGGATTTCGCCGCGGGCGGCGGCGTCGGGCGGTTCGACGAATACCAGCCGCTCCAGCCGGCCCGGGCGCAGTAGCGCCGGATCGATGAGGTCGGGCCGGTTGGTGGCGCCCAGCACGACGACGTCGCGCAGCGGGTCGATGCCGTCGAGTTCGGTCAGCAGCGCGGCCACCACCCGGTCGGTGACGCCGGAGTCGAAGCTCTGCCCGCGCCGCGGCGCCAGCGCGTCCACCTCGTCGAGGAACACCAGTGACGGCGCCGAATCGCGGGCCCTCCGAAAGAGTTCCCGCACCGCCTTTTCCGAGCTGCCCACCCACTTGTCCATCAGCTCGGAGCCCTTGACCGCGTGCACGGACAGCTGTCCCGTGCTGGCCAGGGCGCGGACGATGAACGTCTTGCCGCAGCCGGGCGGGCCGTACAGCAGCACGCCGCGCGGGGGATCGACGCCGAGGCGGGCGAAGGTGTCGGGATGCTGCAGCGGCCACAACACCGCTTCGGTCAGGGCTTGGCGGGCCTCGGCCATGTCGCCGACGTCGTCGAGCGTGACGTTACCGACGGTCAATTCCTCAGTGGCCGAGCGGGACAGCGGCCGGATGACGGTCAGCGCCCCGACGAGGTCGTCCTGATTCAGCTTCGGTGGCTGCCCGTCGGCGCTGGCCCGCGACGCCGCCCGCAGTGCGGCCTCACGCACCAGCGCGGCGAGGTCGGCGACGACGAAACCCGGTGTCCGCCCGGCGATCTCGTCGAGATCGAGATCGCCGGTGGGCACCGGTTTGAGCAGCGCCTCCAGCAGCGCCTTGCGGGTCGCGGCGTCGGGCAGCGGCAGGCCCAGCTCCCGGTCGCACAGGTCGGGGGCGCGCAGCCGGGCGTCGAGCTGGTCCGGGTGGGCGGAGGTGGCGATCAGCGCGACGCCCCCGGTGGCGACGGCGGCGCGCAGCTCGCCGAGGATGAGGGCGGCCACCGGCTCGGCGGTGGCCGGCAGCAGCGCGTCGACGTCGGCGATCAGCAGCACGCCGCCGCCGTCGCGAACCTTCTTCACCGCCGCGGCAACGGTTTTCAGCCGGTCGTCGGCGGCCAGCGCGCCCACCTCCGGGCCGTCGAGCTCGACCAGTCGGCGGCCGTCGCACACCGCGCGCACCAGCGTCACCTTGCCCACGCCGGCCGGGCCCGAAACCAGCACACCGAGGTTGGTGCCCGCGCCCAGGCTCTTGAGCAGGTGTGGCTCGTCGAGCGAGAGCTTGAGCCACTCGGCGAGTTTGGCGGCCTGCGGCTGCGAACCCTTGAGCTCCTCGACGAGGATCTCCGGGGTGCCGGTGGGAAGCTGCTCGTGCGGGCCCCCGGCGGCCGGGACCCCGGTTCCCCAGCTGACCAACGAGTTCGGCTGCACGCTGACCGGCCCCTCCGGGTCGACCTCGGTGACCGTCAACAGCTCCGAGGTCCAGCTGATCCCGACGGCCGAGGCCAGCGCCCGGGTGGCGGCCGACGTCGACGTCCCGGGACCCAGGTCGCGCGGCAGCAGTGACACGGCGTCGCCGACGGTCATCACCTTGCCCAGCAACGCCTGTCGCAGCGTGACCGGCGTGATCGAGGTGGTGGCCATCGACGAGCCGGACAGCGTCACCGACCGCGCGCCGTAGACGGTGACCGCGCTGACGATCACCGCGGTGCCCTCGCGCAGCCCGGCGTTGGACAGCGTCACGTCGTCGAGCAGCACGATGCCGACCGGGGTGTCCGGGCCCGCCAGCCCGACGACGGCCGCCGTCGTCCGTGATCCGGTCAGCGACACCGCATCCCACTCCCGGATGCCAAGGGCGGCAACGGCATTGGGGTGGATGCGGACGACGCCGCGGCGGGAGTCGACGGCGGAGGTGTTCAGCCTGGCGGTGAGCGTGAGCTGACTGCCGGAGGCCGGGATCATCGCAGGCGCCCGCCCGGCTTGCGCAGCCCCAGCCGCGTCATCGACCGGCGGCTCGGCTGCGCCCGGCGGTCCGCGCGCCGCACCGCGCGGCGTTCCTTGGGCTTGTCGTCCCACACCTCGGGGTGTTTGGCCAGCCAGCTCTTGGTGCGCACCGCGAACGGCACGTGGCACAGGTAGGCGATGATGATCACCCAGATCAGGATGTAGGGCTGCAGCACCGCGGCCGCCGCGACGGCCGCGAGCACCGCCAGCAGGGGAACCGCCCAGTTCGGTGGAATCGCCACGGTGTGCAGCTTCTTCATCGGGATCGCGCTGACCATCAGCATCGATGTCCCGGTGATCCAGACCGCGAGGAACCACACCGACGTCCACCAGCCCTCGCCGAACTGCAACTTGAGGGCGATGGTGCCGATCATGGAGACCGCGCCCGCCGGCGCGGGCATCCCGACGAAGAATTCATGCTGGTAGGCGTGCTGGGTTTCGTCGTCCTGCTGCGCGTTGTACCGGGCCAGTCGTAGCACCACGCACACCGCGTACAGCAGCACCACCGCCCAGCCGACCGGCCACTTCGACAGCAACATCACGTAGACCACCAGGGCGGGTGTCACCCCGAAGTTCACCGCGTCGGCCAGGGAGTCGATCTCGGCGCCGAGCCGCGACTGGGCGCCCAGGATGCGGGCGACCCGTCCGTCCAGCGCGTCCAGGATCGCCGCCGCGGCGATCAGCGCCATCGCGGGAATCGGCTTGCCGTCGAGGGCGAACTTGATCGACGTCATGCCCGCGCAGATGGACAGCACCGTCATCGCGCTGGGCAACAGTTGCAGGCTCGCGGTTCGCCGATCCCGGCGCTTGTCCGTCATCGCAGTTCGGCCAGGACGGTCTCGCCGGCCACCGCGCGCTGGCCCACCTTCACCAGCGGCTCCGTCCCGGGCGGGAGGTAGGTGTCCAGCCGGGAGCCGAATCGGATCAGGCCGTAGGTGTCGCCCATCGACAGCTTGTCCCCGGCGCGGGCCTTGCAGATGATGCGGCGCGCGAGCAGTCCCGCGACCTGGACGGCCACCACGTCGGCGCCGGTGTCGGTGCGGATGCGCAGGCTGGTGCGCTCGTTTTCGGTGCTCGCCGCGGGCAGGTCGGCCGACCCGAACCGGCCCGGCCGGTGCTGCACGTCGATCACCTCGCCGCTCACCGGGGCCCGCTGCACGTGGGCGTCCAGCAGCGACAGGAAGATGCTGACCCGCGGCAGCGGCGCGTCGCCCATGCCGAGCTCGGCCGGCGGGGCCGCCGCGTCGATCACGCAGATCTCGCCGTCGGCGGGGGCGACGACGGCGCCGGGCCGCGAGGGCGGCACCCGCGGGGGGTGGCGGAAGAATCCGGCGCAGGCGCCGGCGGCCAGCAGGCCCGCCCGGCGCAGCCAGCGGTGGTTGCGCCCGACCAGCGCCACGCCCAGGCCGGCGGCGATGAACGGCCGCCCGGCCGGGTGCACCGGCGGAATGGCGGAACGCACCAACTCGAGGGCGTGCTGGGGGCTGAAGGCCGGATCCTCGGCGGTCGGGCCGACGGTGTGGGGGCGTCTTGCCACGGCGGCCATCTTACGGACTACGTCAGGTCCCAGACCGCCAGCTCGGTCCCCTCGGACACCTCGACGACATCCTCCGGGATGTCCAGCAGCCCGTTCGCCGATGCCAGCCACCGCAAGTGGTGGGAGGCCGGCGGCCCGTAGCTGATGACGGTCCCCGCTTCGCTGTCGAGGATCGCCCGCCGGAACTGACGTTTGCCCCGCGGCGAGGTCAGCGATTCGGCGAGGACCGCGGGCCGGTGCGGCCGCTCGGGGTCGGGCAGGCCCATCGCGCGGCGCAGCGCGGGGCGGATGAACACCTCGAAAGACACCAGCGCGCTGACCGGGTTGCCCGGCAGCGTGACGATCGTCGTGCCGGCCACCCGCCCGATGCCCTGCGGCATGCCCGGCTGCATCGCCACCTTGACGAACTCCACCCCCTGGTCGCCGTCGCGCCCGAACGCGTCCTTGACCACCTCGTAGGCGCCGGCGCTGACGCCGCCGCTGGTGATGATCAGGTCACAGTCGCCCGCGTAGCGATCGAGGATCGAACTGAACTGTGCGACATCGTCTTCGGCGGTCGCGACGGCGATCACCTCGGCGCCGGCCTCGCGCACGGCCCCGGCCAGCATGATCGAATTGGACTCGTAGATCTGTCCCGGCCGCAGCGGCGCCCCCGGCGCCACCAGCTCGGAACCCGTCGACATCACCAGAACACGTTGGCGCGGAACCACTTTGAGATCCGCCATGCCCAGCGCCGACGCCAGGCCGAGCACCGCCGGCGTGACGACCTGTCCCCGGCGCAGCACGGTGGTGCCGGGCGCGACGTCCTCACCGGCCCGCCGGATGTGCGCCCCCTCCGGACGCGGCGCCCGGATCGCCACCGCCTGCACGCCGCCGTCGGTGTCCTCGACCGGCACCACGGCCGTCGCCCCGGCCGGCACCGGCGCGCCCGTCATGATGCGGTGCGCCGTTTTGGGTTGCAGCACCAGCTCGTCGATGCGCCCGGCCGGAATGTCCTCGGCGACTTCCAACACCACCGGGTGCTCGGGCGTGGCGCCCGCGACGTCCTCGGCGCGCACCGCGTATCCGTCCATCGCGGAGTTGTCGAAGACCGGCAGCGCCAGCGACGCGACCACGTCGTCGGCCAGCACCAGCCCCTGGGCCTCGGCCAGCCCGACCGCGACCGCTGGGCGGGCGCGGATCATCTCCGCTACGACTCGCTGATGCTCCTCGACAGACCGCACCCGGCCATTATCCAAGGCGCCAAAAAAGCGGCTTCCGGACGTAAGGTTGAGAACGTGATTACCGGGTTGGCCCACACCGGGGTGTGCGTGCCCGACTGCGAGGCCGCGGTGGCGTTCTACCGCGACGTATTGGGCCTGCGTGTGCTCTCGCCGCCGTACGTCATGAGCGGTAACGCCATTCGCGAGGACATGGGCGAGCTGGTCGGTGACCCGAGCATGAAGGCGGCCATCGTCGGGTTTCCCGGCGACGGCGACCGGGTGCTCGAGGTCATCGAATACCTCAACGTCGACGGCCTGCATGCCGAGCGGGCCCTGACCGATCACGGCCTTTCGCACGTGGGCCTGATCTGCGAGGACCTCGACGCCACCCGCGCCGAGCTGGAGGGCAAGGGGGTGCGCTTCCTGGTCAGCGGGATCGCCGACGTCGCCCGGGTGCGCACCACCTGGTTCGTCGACCCCTGGGGCGTGGTGTTCATCCTGGTGGAAAAAAGCCGGCCCGAGCGACCGTACTTCGCGCAATACGGGGCGTGATGCCCCGAAAAATCACAGTCGGGATCATCGGCGCGGGTGCCGGCGGCATCGCGATGGGCATCCAGCTGGCCGACGGCGGCTACGACTTCACCATCTTCGACCGCGCTGACGGGTTCGGCGGGACCTGGCGGCACAACACGTTTCCGGGCGCGGCCTGCGACGTGCCCTCGCACCTGTACTCGTATTCGTTCGCGCCCAACCCGCGGTGGAGCAAGACCTACGCCAACCAGCCCGAGATCCTGGCCTACCTGGAGAAGGTCGCCGCCGACCACGGGCTGGCCTCGCATTTGCGCCCCCGCACCGAGATCACCACGGTGCGCTGGTCCGACCGGGAGCGGCGCTGGACGCTCGGCACCGAGGACGGCGCCGAACACCACTTCGACGTCGTGGTCAGTGCCGTCGGGATGCTCGACGTGCCCAACATCCCCGACATCCCCGGCGCGCGACGCTTCCGCGGGCGCCAATTCCATTCGGCGCGTTGGGATCACAGCAAGCCGACGGCCGGGGAGCGGGTCGCGTCCATCGGAACGGGCGCCAGCGCCATCCAATATGTGCCCGCGATCGCGCGAGACACCGCGCACCTCACCGTGTTTCAGCGGACACCGATCTGGATCGCGCCGCGGTTCGACTTCCCGTTCACCCCCGAGCAGCACGCGGAGTTCGAGCGCCACCCGGAGACGGCGCGAAAGCTGCGCGACGAGGCCTTCGACGCCTACGAGTCATCCGACTTCGACGTCGACGCCGCGCAGACGCGCGAGGCGACCGAGCTGGCCCGCAGCTATCTGATGCGCAAGGTCGCCGACCCTGAGCTGCGCGCGAAGCTGACGCCCGACTACCCCGTCGGCTGCAAGCGGCCGTTGATGTCGCGCGATTGGTACCCGACGTTCGCCCTACCCAACGTCAGCCTGGAGACGACGGCCATCGCCGAGCTGACCGAGCGCGGGGTACGCACCGTCGACGGCGTCGAGCACCGCGTCGACACGGTCATCTACGGCACCGGGTTCAAGGCGGCCGACTACCTGGCGAGCATCGACGTGTACGGGTCGGGCGGTCGCCACCTGCGCGACGAGTGGAGCGGGGGCGCGGAGGCCTACCTCGGCACGCTGATCGCCGGGTATCCGAACTTCTTCACGCTGTACGGCCCGAATACCAACGGCGTCAACTCGATCCTGTACATCCACGAGGCGCAGACGACGTTCGTCCGCCACATCCTCGACGTCATGGGTGATCGCGGCGCGCGCACGATCGAGGTCACGCCCGCGGCGCAGCGGCGCTACAACGACGAGATCCAGGCCGCCATGGTCGGCAAGGTCTGGCTTGCCTGCACCAACTACTTCCGGCACCCCAGCGGCAAGGTCGTCACCCAGTTGCCCTACAGCGGCCGGACGTTCTTCGAGCGGACCCGCGAGCTGGTCGACGGCGATTACCGATTCGCCTGTTAGCGGCCGGCGCGTCCCGGTGGCGGTGGATCCTGCGCACCCCGCGCTCGCCCCGGTGCCGGGCCGGCGCTCCAATTCCGGGCTGCCGCAAGGTATTTGGCGCCGGCGATGCCGGCCGGCTGCCCTGCCTTAGCCGTTTGACCCGCTCCGCTGCCCTGATCGGGGCGCTGCGCGCCATCTCGATCTTGGTCCGCGCCCACGCCGCTTCCCGCTTCGACTGCGGCTTCTTAGCCTGCACGGCCAAACCCTACGTCGCAGCCGGGGCCCGCATCGCGGCCCGGCACCGAATGTTCGCCCACCATTAACCCGGCTACTGCACCCAGTAGTTGTCGTGGCGGATGAACCACTCCCGGCGTTCGTCGTCGGTCATGTCGGCCAACGCCGCGAAGCCCTCGAAATAGGCCTCGCGCGGCGCGCCGGGCGCGAACAACATCAGGACCGAGGCCGGCGCGTCGGCCTCGTTGCGGAAACCGTGGACGCCGCCGGGCGGGACGTAGAGGAAGTCGCCCTGGTGACCGTCGACCCACTCGTTGCCGTCGAAGAGCTTCATCGTCCCGGACAGGACGAAGAACGCCTCGGACATCGCGCGGTGATAGTGCGCCGGGGGCCCACCGCCGGCCGGCGCGATGTCGACCCGGTACAGGCCGTAGTCGCCGTCGGTGGCCTGCTGGTTGGCCAGGTAGTGGTACTTGGTCCCGAAGGTCTCGTAGTCCGGCGGCGAGTCGGCTCGCCTGAGCCAGGCACTGATCTCCGGTTCGTCCTTGGTGTAGCGCGGCGGCGGGTACGGGGGCACGACGAGGGACACGTTTTCCAGCTTGCCAGTTAGCATCGCCGGTGTGGAGGGGCGGACCGACGACGAACAACGGCGCGTGGAACGGCTTCTCGACGCCCAGACGAAGGCATCGCAACTGTTCGACGAGATCGAACGCCGCACGATGATCCGCCCGGGCGTCGGCGAACGCGAGTTGTCCGACGACATCGCCCGCCTCGCCGAGGACATGCTCGGCGTGACCCGGCACTGGCATCGCCGGATCGTGCGGGCCGGCGTGAACACGTTGCAGCCCTTCAAGGAACACCCGCCGGACCGCGCGATCGCCGAGGACGACATCGTCTTCCTCGACCTGGGACCGATCTTCGAGGAGTGGGAGGCCGACTTCGGGCGCACGTTCGTGTTGGGCGACGATCCGCACAAGACGGCCGTCCGCGATGCGCTGCCCCGGGTGTGGGACGCCGGGCGTCGCTATTTCGACGACCACCCGGACGTCACCGGCGCCCAGTTGTTCGACTACGTCGTCGGGGCGGCCCACGCGGAGGGCTTCGAGTGGGGCAGCCACATCGCGGGCCATCTGCTGGGGGAGTTCCCGCACAAGAAGATCGCCGGCGACGCGGTCGAGTGGTACATCAAGCCCGGCTCGGACAAGCCGATGCGGCGCACGGACCCGACCGGTCGCCGTTGCCACTGGATCCTCGAAATCCATCTGGTCGATCGGGTCCGCGGCTTCGGCGGTTTCTACGAGCAGCTGCTCGATCTGCCCTGAACCGGCCGGGCCGGCCCGTCAGTCGAACGGATAGACCACCCCGGTGAGCTCCTCGGAGACGGCCCACAGCCGCCGCTGGGTGTCGACGTCGTGCGACTTCGCGCTGGAGCCCACCAGCTTGGGGTAGCCGCGCGTCTCGCCGAAACCGTCGGGCCCGTAGTACTGGCCGCCGAGCACGCCGGGGTCGGTAGCGGCGCGCAGCGTCGGGAGCGCGCCCATGGCCGCGTCCTGCGCAATCACGTTGAAGAACACGTTGACGAGCGGCCGGAGCACCGGGGGCGTGTAGCGGCCCAGCTCGGTGTTGGACCCTCCGGGGTGGGCGGCGGCGGCGATCGTCGTGCCATGTGGGGCGAGCCGGCGCTGCAACTCGTAGGTGAACAGCAGGTTTGCCAGCTTGGCCTGTCCGTACGCCGCCACGCGGTTGTACCGGCGCTCCCACTGCAGGTCGTCGAAGTGGATGTCGGCGAGGATGCGATGGCCCACGCTGCTGACGGTCACGACCCGGGAGCCGGCGACGGGCAGCAGCCGGTCCAGCAGCAGGCCGGTGAGCGCAAAGTGGCCGAGGTGGTTGGTGCCGAACTGCATCTCGAAGCCGTCTTTGGTGGTTTCCTTCGGCGTGTACATGACGCCGGCGTTGTTGATCAGCAGGTCGATGCGGTCGTGGGCGGAACGCAGCTGCTCGGCCGCGGCGCGGACCGATTCCAGGGACGTCAGGTCGAGTTCCTGCAGCGCGACGTCGGCGTGCGGGCTCTTGGCGGTGATCCGGGCCGCGGCGTCCTTGCCCTTGTCCAGGTTGCGCACCGCCAGCACCACGTGGGCGCCGTGGTCGGCGAGGGCCAGGGCGGTCTCGTAGCCCAGCCCGGTGTTCGCTCCCGTGATGACGGCGACGCGGCCGGTCTGGTCTGGAATGTCCGCGGCGGTCCACTTGGCCATGGGAATGCTCCTAAACTAGTAAGGTAAACGGGGCGAGCGCTCCGGTTGTTCTTCACTATACGGAACGCGCGCCCCGCTTTGTCAACCGTTGTGAGGTGAACTTATGGCACAACCCGTCCGGCCGCTGCGCGCCGACGCGGCGCGTAACCGGGCGCGCGTGCTTGAGGTCGCCTACGACACCTTCGCGGCCGAGGGGCTGTCGGTGCCGATCGACGAGATCGCCCGGCGTGCCGGGGTCGGGGCCGGCACGGTCTACCGGCACTTCCCGACCAAGGAGTCGCTGTTTCTGGCCGTGATCGAAGACCGGATGCAGCGCCTCGTCGACGACGGGCGCGCCCTGCTGGAGTCCGAGGGGCCGGGGGAAGCGCTCTTCACCTTCCTGCGCTCCATGGTGCTGCAGTGGGGCGCGGCGGACCGCGGCCTGGCCGACGCGCTGGCCGGCTATGGAATCGACATCGCCTGCGCCGCCCCCGAGGCCGAGGACGCGTTCAAGGCGATGCTCGGCGAGCTGCTGCGTGCCGCGCAGCAAGCGGGCACCGCGCGGCGCGACGTCGACATGCGGGATCTGAAGGCGATCCTGGTCGGCTGCCAGGCGATGGAGGCGTACGACTCGGCGCTGGCCGGGCGGGTGACCGACGTCGTCGTCGACGGTTTACGCGCGCAGCGATAACGCCGGGGCGTTCTTGCACTCGGCATAGGCGAGTGCTAAGAATGACGTTGGCACTCGCGACCGGTGAGTGCTAGGTCGGGACGGTGAGACCAGCTTGGTCGTCCGTCGCGGGCACTGCACCCGGCCAGGACGTGTCATCCCCTATCCGGAGGAATCACTTCGCAATGGCCAAGACAATTGCGTACGACGAAGAGGCCCGTCGCGGCCTCGAGCGAGGCCTGAACAGCCTTGCCGACGCGGTAAAGGTGACGCTGGGGCCCAAGGGTCGCAACGTCGTCCTGGAGAAGAAGTGGGGTGCCCCCACGATCACCAACGATGGTGTGTCCATCGCCAAGGAGATCGAGCTGGAGGACCCGTACGAGAAGATCGGCGCCGAGCTGGTCAAGGAAGTTGCCAAGAAGACCGACGACGTCGCCGGTGACGGCACGACGACGGCCACGGTGCTGGCCCAGGCCCTGGTGAAAGAGGGCCTGCGCAACGTCGCGGCGGGCGCCAACCCGCTCGGCCTCAAGCGCGGCATCGAGAAGGCCGTCGAGAAGATCACCGAGACGCTGCTGAAGTCGGCCAAGGACGTCGAGACCAAGGAGCAGATCGCGGCCACCGCGGCCATCTCCGCGGGCGACCAGTCGATCGGCGACCTGATCGCCGAGGCGATGGACAAGGTCGGCAACGAGGGCGTCATCACCGTCGAGGAGTCCAACACCTTCGGCCTGCAGCTCGAGCTCACCGAGGGCATGCGGTTCGACAAGGGCTACATCTCGGGCTACTTCGTCACCGACGCCGAGCGTCAGGAAGCGGTCCTGGAGGACCCCTACATCCTGCTGGTCAGCTCCAAGGTGTCGACCGTCAAGGACCTGCTGCCGCTGCTGGAGAAGGTCATCCAGGGCGGTAAGCCGCTGCTGATCATCGCCGAGGACGTCGAGGGCGAGGCTCTCTCCACCCTCGTCGTCAACAAGATCCGCGGCACCTTCAAGTCGGTGGCCGTCAAGGCTCCCGGCTTCGGTGACCGGCGCAAGGCGATGCTGCAGGACATGGCCATCCTCACCGGTGGTCAGGTCATCAGCGAAGAGGTCGGCCTGTCCCTCGAGACCGCCGACATCTCGCTGCTGGGCAAGGCCCGCAAGGTGGTCATCACCAAGGACGAGACCACCATCGTCGAGGGCGCCGGTGACCCGGACGCCATCGCCGGCCGGGTGGCCCAGATCCGCACCGAGATCGAGAACAGCGACTCCGACTACGACCGCGAGAAGCTGCAGGAGCGCCTGGCCAAGCTGGCCGGCGGTGTTGCGGTGATCAAGGCCGGCGCCGCCACCGAGGTGGAGCTCAAGGAGCGCAAGCACCGCATCGAGGACGCGGTCCGCAACGCGAAGGCGGCCGTCGAGGAGGGCATCGTCGCCGGTGGCGGCGTGGCCCTGCTGCAGGCGGCACCGGCCCTGGACGAGCTCCAGCTCAAGGGCGACGAGGCGACCGGCGCCAACATCGTCAAGGTGGCGTTGGAGGCTCCGCTGAAGCAGATCGCCTTCAACTCCGGGCTGGAGCCCGGCGTGGTCGCCGAGAAGGTCCGCAACTCGAAGGCCGGCACCGGCTTGAACGCCGCCACCGGCGAGTACGAGGACCTGCTCAAGGCCGGCGTCGCCGACCCGGTGAAGGTGACCCGTTCGGCGCTGCAGAACGCGGCGTCCATCGCGGGGCTGTTCCTGACGACCGAGGCCGTCGTGGCCGACAAGCCGGAGAAGGCGGCCGCTCCCGCGGGCGACCCGACCGGCGGCATGGGCGGCATGGACTTCTAGTAAGTCAACGAAAAAGCCCGGTTCCCCTATGGGGGCCGGGCTTTTTCGTGTCCGCGAGTGTGAGGGATAAATACGTTCTGACAACGATTTCATCCACAGGACCCACACCAGACGCATACGCAGGCCGGCCAGGGCGGCGAATATGCCGGCATGGACCCGTTTTTAGGCAGCGACGCGCTTCGGCGTGGCGCCGTCACCCGCAACCAGTTGCGCACTCGATACCGGGCGGTTTTCCGGGATGTGTATATCGCGAAAGGAACTGAACTGACGGCGGCCGTCAAAGCGCGCGCGGCGTGGCTGTCGACGGGCGCGACGCTGGGCGGGCTCTCGGCCGCCGCCGTGTATGGAACGAAGTGGCTAGACGCGGCGGCGCCAGCGGAAATCGTGCGCGTCAACCGTCATAATCAGCCCGGGATGGTCGTCCACAGCTACCGTCTCGCCGGCGACGAGATGCAAACGGTCTGGGGAATGCCCGCGACGACGCCGGCTCGCACGGCCTTCGACATCGGTCGCACCCGGCCCGTCGCCACGGCCGTGCCGATCCTCGACGCGTTGCTCAATGCGACGGGTATCAAGCCCGAAGACGTAGTCGCTTTTCTCGACCGCCACCCGAAAGCCAAAGGCAGTCGCCGGCTGCGAACCGCGTTGGAGTTGGCCGACGGCGGTGCGGAGTCGCCACAGGAGACGAGACTTCGGCTGCTGCTGGTAGATGCCGGACTTCCGAAGCCGGAGACGCAGATCGAGTTTCCGAATCTGCGCATTCGCGTCGACATGGGATGGCGCGAGTGGAAGGTGGCCGTCGAGTACGACGGCATCCAGCATTTTGCGGACCGATACCAGCGGTCGTGGGATATCGAGCGGATCGCCATGCTAGAAGCGGCCGGGTGGACTGTGGTCAGAGTCAGTGCCGAGATGTTGTCGCGGCCCAAGGCGCTTGTGGAGCGCGTGAAGAACAAGCTGCGCGAGCGTGGGGCCTATGGATGAATTCGAGGCAGTTTCCGTACCTAGGGCCCACAGTCGGTGCCATACAAGTCAGGCCGGCAGCGAGAACACCACGCAGTCGTGCAGGCAGCCCTTGGCGACGCTGGGGGCGTCGGCCTCGCGGTGCAGCAGCGCACGCTCCGGCACGACGCCCAGGCGGACCGTGTCGTCGTCCGACTCGGTCACCTCGGCGCTGCCGTCGACGATCAACGAGTAGCCCCCGGGCTCGCGCGGGGGCCAGAGCAGGGTGACGTCGCGGCGGTGTGCCAGGTTGGTGCGCGTGCGGCCGCCGATGAGCCCGACGTCGAGGACAGCGCCGTCATGCAGCCGCGGCTCGACCGTCACGGTGTGCACGCGATAGTCCTCGCCGACGGTGATCAGATAGGCGAACGGGAAGTCTGGGAGCGCCGCGGCCAGCCGCTTGACGTCGACCTTTTTCTTCGTGCGCATGGCTTCGAGGATAGGCCGCTAGTCGGTTAGGAGCGGTTCCCTGGTCCCGGGGTCGGGGGCGTCGGGACCGCGCTCGCCTTTGTTGAAGAACCCGGAGCTGGGGATGTTGGACTCCCGGCCGGTCAGGGTCCGCACACCCGGGTCGGCGTTGCCGGCGGTGAAGAAGCCCGACGGGGCGGTCGCCCCCGTCGTGGTCCGCAGGGCCGGCGGGGTTGGGGTGGGGCCACCCGCCGCGCTGACAGAGGAATTCGCGTGGCCGGCTTCGATGCCGCTGGCGAGGGCGCTGGCGTCGGCCGGCGCCGCGAAGCTCGCGTTGCTCAGCAGGCTCGATCCGGCGGCCGGGGCCAGGCCGCCCGTTGACGCGGTGACCGAGTTGAGCAGGCCCGAGCTGAGGTTGGCCGCGCTGACGCCGCCCGTCATGTAGTGGCTGGAGTTGATCGCCTCCGCGCTGCCCAGCCCGTTCTCCTGGAAGAAACCGGTGTTGGCGGTGCCGGTGTTCAAAACGCCGGCATTGACCGACCCGGAATTCAGGAAGCCGGTATTCGAGACGCCCGAATTCCCGATGCCTAAGTTGCCGCTGCCGGAGTTGAAAAAGCCGATGTTGCCGGTGCCCGAGTTGAACAACCCGATGTTGCCGCTGCCCGAGTTGAAGCCGCCGAAGCCGATCTGATTGCTCCCGGTCAGCCCGATCCCGAAGTCGTTGCTACCGCTGTTGCCGAAGCCGAAGTTGTTATTTCCGAGGTTGCCCAAACCGAAGTTGTTGTTACCCGAATTTCCGGAACCGACATTCAGGCTGCCGCTGTTTCCAAAACCGATGTTCGAATTGCCCATCGTTATGGGGCCGAAACTCATTCGGCCGTTGGCGAAGCTGAAACCGAGCTTCTGCAGGACCTGCTGCCAGGGCGCCAATTGCGCGACGGCCGAGGACGCGTCGGCGTGATAGCCGAACATCGCGGCGACGTCGGTTGCCCACATCGCCTCGTAGGCCGCCTCGGTGTCCATGATCGCCGGGATGTTGAAACCGAACCAATCCGTGGCCGCCAAGGCCTGCACCAGGGCGCGGTTGGCCGCCACCACCGCGGGCTGCACCGTGGCCGCCACCGCCGTCTCGAACGCGGCCGCAATGGCCGCGGCCTGGCTCGATGCCGCCTCGGCCTGCGCGGCCGCCGCGCTGAGCCAGCTCACATACTGCGTCGCCACGGTCATCATTGCGGCCGCCGACGCGCCCTGCCACGAACCGTTGGCCAGATCGTTTGTCACCGAGAAGAATGACGAAGCCGAAGACGCCAGATCCTCGGCCAACCCATCCCATGCGGCGGCCGCAGCAAGCAGCGGCGCCGCCCCGGGACCGGCGAAGATAAGTGCCGAGTTGATTTCTGGCGGCAACCACGCAAAATGCGGGCTTGTCACTAACCCAACTTAACCGGGAAGGGCCGCCCTTCGTGGCGTTATCGACCAGGTACCGGAATAGGCTTTCGGCCCCGGACCAACTTGCCTGGCCGCGCGGCGGTCGGAACGCCATTTTCGGCAATTATTTCACCGGAAACCACCGTTGTCACATATCCTTCAGCGGTCTGGTCCAGTCTCCGGCCCCCGGCGGGTAGGTCGTGCCGGATCACGGGTTTGTGCAGCCGCAGGGCGGCGTGATCGATGACGTTGAGGTCGGCCTTGTAGCCGACGGCAATCCGGCCGCGGTCGCCCAGCCCGGCGACGCGGGCCGGCACGGAGGTCAGCTCGCGGACGGCCTCCGGCACCGTGAACCGCCCGGACTTGCGGTCGCGGGCCCAGTGGGCCAGGAAGTACGTCGTGTAGCTGGCGTCGCAGATCATCCCGTAGTGCGCGCCGCCGTCGCCGAGTCCGAGCACGACGTCGTCGCGGTGCAGCAGCTCGCCGACGGTGTCGAGCGAGTTGCCCTGCAGGTTGCTGGTCGCGACCAGCAGCATCGCACGGCCGTCGTCGTCGAGCAGCCGGTCGTAGGCCTCCTCCATCGGGTCCACCCCGCGGGCGCGGGCGCGGGCCCCGACGCTGGTCGACGGGTCGGGCTCGTAGTCGGGGTTGTCGCCCAGCGGGAAGATCCAGTCCCACATCTGGGCCACGTACAGGATGGGGTGGCCGACGCCGGGCTTGTCGGCCAGGATGCGGGCGCGGACCTCCGGCTTGCGCATCTCGGCGACCCGCTCGGCCAGCGGCAGGTGCGCGATCTCGCGGTAGCTGGGATAGAGCACGAACGGGTTGGCGGACAGTTGCAGCCCGATGATCAACCCGATCGGGCGGGGCAGCAGCTGCGCGGTGACCTGCGGCTCGTCCCCGGCCGTCCTCGAGTTGGCCTTCTCGATCATGGTGATGGCGTCCGGCCACGTCGGGTCGCCCGCGTTGGCGACGACGAGGGTGAACGTGACCGGCAGCCCGACGTCCTCGGCCACGTCGAACACCGTCTGCAGGACGGGCTGATAGCCGCCGGCCGGGATGTCCGGCACGAACTGGAGCAGGCCGCCGCCGCCGTCGACCACGCCTCGGGCGATCTCTTCGATCTCCTCGCGGGCGGCGTCGTAACTCGGTATGGGCGAACCGCTTTCGGTCTTGTGGATCGTCAGCCGCGACGACGCGAAGCCCAGCGCGCCGACCTCGATCGCCTCCTTGGCCAGCGCCCGCATCTTGGCCAGGTCTTCGGCGGTGGCCGGCTCGCGGTCGGCGCCGCGCTGGCCCATCACGTACACCCGCAGCGGCGAGTGCGGCAGATAGGCGGCTACGTCGATATCGCGCTTGCCCGCGTCCAGCGCGTCCATGTACTCGGGGAAGGTCTCCCAGTTCCACGGCAGGCCGTCGGTCATGACGACGCCGGGAATGTCCTCGACCCCGGCCATCACGTCGACGAGCACGTCGTGGTCCTCGCGGCGGCACGGCGCGAACCCGACCCCGCAGTTGCCCATCACCACCGTGGTCACCCCGTGCGCCGACGACGGCGTCAGCCGCTCCGACCAGATGGACTGGCCGTCGTAGTGGGTGTGCAGGTCGACGAAGCCGGGCGTGACCAGCAGGCCGGTGGCGTCGATCTCCCGCGTGGCGCCATCCCCGTTCACGGACCCGACGGCTCCCACCTTCTTGATGATGCCGCCCTCTACCGCCACGTCGCCGACGTACGGCTCACCGCCCAGCCCGTCGACGATGCTGCCGTTGCGGATGATCAGGTCGTAGGTCATCTAAATAATCTACGACCGCGCCGGTGGGTCGTGCCAGGATCTCTTCCGTGATCGATCACGTCGGAATCAATTGCGCCGATTATCGGAAATCGCAGGATTTTTACGACAGCGTGCTGGGAGTGCTCGGGTTCTCGCGGCAAATGGATTTCGGCCGGGCCATCGGATATGGCCGCGACGGCAAGCCCACGTTCTGGATTTCCGACGGGGCGGGGATGGGTCCGGCTCGGGAGGTGCACCTGGCCTTCGCCGCCGCCGACGAGGACGCGGTGCGCGCCTTTCACCGGGCGGCCGTGGAACGAGGCGCCGAGTCGTTGCACGAGCCGCGGCTGTGGCCCGAATACCACCCCGGCTATTTCGGCGCTTTCGTGCGTGATCCCGACGGCAACAACGTCGAGGCGGTCTGGCACGGCGCGTAGTGTCGGCCGTATGGGAGCTGAAAGCGACGCCGCCACACAGGAACTGCTTCGCGACGCGTTCACCCGGTTGATTGAGCACGTCGACGAGCTCGTCGACGGGCTGACCGACGAGGTGGCCGACTACCGGCCGACGCCGAACGCCAACAGCATCGCCTGGCTGATCTGGCACAGCGCGCGGGTGCAGGACATTCAGCTGGCCCACGTGGCCGCCGTCGAGCAAGTGTGGACCCGCGACGGCTGGGTGGACCGCTTGGGGCTGGACCTGCCGCGCAACGACACCGGCTACGGGCACGGCCCCGACGAGGTGGCGAAGGTCAAGGCGCCGGCAGAGCTGCTGGCCGGCTACTACCACGCGGTGCACAAGCTGACCCTCGAATACATTGCCAGCGTGACCGCCGGCGAGCTGTCCCGCGTCGTCGACACCAATTGGGACCCGCCGGTGACGGCCAGCGCCCGGCTGGTGAGCATCATCGACGACTGCGCCCAGCACCTCGGGCAGGCCGCCTATGTGCGGGGCATTCAGTAGGTTCTAGGGCGTGCGATTCGCCGCGACCGTGCTGCTGTGGCTGGCCGCCACGCTCGTCCTGGCAGTAGCGATCCCGGCGTCGTGGGCGCAGCGCAACCTCGTCAGCGAGGACGGCTACGCCGCGCTGGCGCAGCGCGCGGCCGGCGATCCCGCCCTGCAGTCGGCGATGGCGGCCGAGCTCACCACCCGGGCGATGGCGCTGATCGCGGCGCACGGCGGGGGACGTTATCCCGTGGACGGCTCGGAGGTGCACGACGTCGCCGCAGCCTTCACGGCCGGGCCGGGGTTCCCGCCGCTGTTCGCCCGCGCGAACCGGGCGGCACACCGCTACCTGTTCACCGCCGACGGGTCCGCGGAATGGGCCATCGACGTGGCCCCGATGCTCAACGACGCCGCTATGCAGCAGGTGCTGGCCCGGCACCACGTGACCGTGCCGGCGAACCTGACGGTGCCGCTCACGGAGTCGATGCCGTCGTCGGTGCGGCCGGGGCGGCTGAGCGCGCTGGCGAGGTGGGGGCCGTGGATCAGCGCCGGCGCGGCGGCCCTGAGCGGTCTGTGTGCGCTCCTGACGCTGGCCGCCGCGCGCGGCCGGGGCAAGGCGCTGACCAGCCTGGGCGTCTCGGCGCTGCTTGTCGGTGGGGCGGGCTGGGCCTGCATCGAGGCGAGCGGCCGCTACGTCAACGACGCGCTCAACCGCACCACCGGTAACGTCCGCCAGATCGCCGAGGTGATGGTCGCCCATGCCGAGGCCGGCCTGCGCGGCTGGCTCGACCTGACCTTGGTCGCCGGGGTAGCGCTGGTCGCCGCTGGGGTGCTCGCGGCGGTTCTGGGCGGGCTGCGGAAAAGCCCTAGCTGAGCGGCAGCTCGGCCAGGATCGGGGTGGTCGGCTGCGGCGATCCCTTGCCGGGCTCGACGGTGAACGCGAGCTCGGTGGAGGCGCCGATGTTGGTGAGCGTGTCTTTGGTCGACGGCGACACGGCGGCCGCGTCCATCGTTCCGGCCGAGGTCGGGCCGTTGGCCCCGATCAGCCACATCTGATAGACGGTGCCGGGGGACGGGGGCGGCACGTTGTTCATCACCAGCAGCGCCGCGTTGCGGTCACGGGAGAACATCACCGTCGCGGTCCCGTTGGCCAGGGGACGCGAGACCGTCTGGACGTCCGGGGCTGACATGATCTGTTCGGCGACCGTGGGCTTCGCCGGGGGGCGCATCAGCACGCCGGCGCCGAACGCCGCGGCGCCCACCACGACCGCCGCCGCGGCGGAAGCCAACACGGCTCTGCGCCAAGGTATTTGGCGGACATTGTTCGGCTTTACGGCCGACAGCGTGGCGTCCCGCAGCTGCGCCGGCGGTTCGCTCGCGGTGGCCGCCGACACGACCGCCATCGTCTCGCGGACGGCACGGACCTCGTCATCGAAGGCCGCCGCCACCGACGACGGCGCCGCGGCGCGCAGGCGCTCGATCTCGGCGCGCTCCGCGTCCGACACCGCGTGCAGGGCATACGGCGTGGCCAGCTCGAGGAGTTCGAATTCGGTCGGTTCGGTCATCATGCCACGTCCAGGCAGTTACGCAGGCCGCGCAGCGCGTCGCGGATGCGCGATTTGATCGTCGACAAGTTGGCGGCCAGCCGCTGCGACACCTCGCTGTACGTCAGCCCCTGGTAGTAGGCCAGCTCGATGCACTGTCGCTGCGCGTCGCTCAACGCGTCGAGGCATTGGGCCACCCGGCGACGCTCGTCACCGGAAATCGCCGAGTCAGCCACTGGATCCTGCGCGGCACCTGCCGCGCTTTCGACATTGGCCGCGCCATAGCGGGATTCGCGCCTGCTGCCGGCCTGTTCGGCGCGCACCCGGTCCACGGCCCGCCGGTGTGCCATGGTCAGCAGCCACGCCAGGGCCGAACCTTTGGCCGGGTCGTACTGCGACGCCGAGCGCCACACCTCGAGATAGACCTCCTGGGTGGTTTCTTCGCTGTAGCCGGGATCACGCACCACCCGCGTCACCAGTCCATACACCCGGGCCTTGGTGAGGTCGTAGATCGTGGCGAAGGCGGCGCTGTCCCCGCGCGCGACCTGGCGCAGCAAGGTGTCGAGCTCGTTGCTCATCGATCGGTAGCCTAGCGTCCGTCATCGGTGCGCCTATGCCGGTGGCGGGTAAAGAAATACGCCGTCCGTTCCCGGTATTCCGGCAGCACGTGCACCAGGCTGATCCACACCGGTGATTCGGAGCCGCCACCGGAGTGGATGGGCTCAACCGAATGTGAACGAAAACACTTGCAGGCCTTTGCCGACCTGCATGTCGAGCTGGTCGCGGTGCGCGGTGTCATCGGAGGCGATCTGGTGCAGGGTGGGCGGCCCGCCGATCGTTGTCACGGTGGTCCTGCCGCCCCGGGTCACCGTGATCGTGCCGGTGCCGCCGACGACGACGTAGACGCTTTTGCCGGTGTAGTTCAGCCGGATGGCGGCGTCATCGCTGTCCGCGGTGGCGCCCTGGTCGTCCAGTGTCCAGCGCCCGCGCAGCGCGAACCGGTCGTCGGGCAAGGTCGCCGGGTACGCGAACGTGGCGGTGCCCGGCTTGTATTCGCCGGCGCCGCCGTAGTTGACGGCCTTGCCGGCGCCCAGATAGGTCTCCGGCGTGAGCCTGCCGTGCGGGGTGTCGTCCACCGGGTTCGTCGCGGCGGGCAACTTGACGTCCGGGTTGGCGGCGACCAGCAAGTCGCGGATGAGCTGTTCGGTCGTGTCGTAGTCGCCCTCGCCGAACTTGGTGTGGCGGATCGCGCCGTTGGCGTCGATGAGGTACTCGGCCGGCCAATACAGGTTCTGGTAGCCGTTCCAGGTCGAGTAGTCGTTGTCCAGCGCAACGGGATAGGTGATGTGCAACGCGGCGGCGCCGCTGGCCACGTTGGCGGGAACCTGTTCGAACGCGTACTCGGGGGTGTGCACGCCGATGACGACCAAACCGTCGTCGCGATAGCGGTTGTACCAGCCCACCGCGTGCGGGATGGCGCGCTGGCAGTTGATGCAGGAGTAGGCCCAGAAGTCGATCAGGACGACCTTGCCGCGCAGCGAGGCCAGGTCGATCGGCGCGCCGCCCGGGGTGTTGAGCCACCCGGTGATCCCGGTGAGGGCGGGGGCCGGGCCGCACTGCTGCAGTTGGTTGGAACCATCAACGCAGTCGGCCAGCTGGCCGGACACCGCGCCGCCCAGCTGGTGGCGAATCTGGTTGGCCCCGATGCCTTTTTGCATCGCGGTCGTGTAGTCGGGGACGGCGCGCTGCAGCGTGGCGGGCAGGTTGAAGACCAGCGCCGCGGCCAGCACGATCATCGTGATTCCGCCGGCGACCCGGATCACGTGTTGCCGGCGGCGGAATGCCGAGACTCGCTCGGTGAGGCGCCGCCCGGCCAGCGCGAAAACCAGCAGTGGCAGCGCGGTGCCGATCGCGAACGCCGCCGTCAACACCAGCACCGGCGGGCCGATGGAGGCGGTGCCGCCCGCGACGACGATCGCGGCCAGCACCGGTCCCGCGCACGGCACATACAGCGCGCCCAACGTCAGACCCAACCCGAAACCGTTGCCGCTCAAGCGCTTCGGGCCGAGCTGGGGCAGCGGGATGCGGGCGAACGGGCGCTCGATCAGGTGCGCCAGCGGCGGGAAGATCAAGCCGAGGCCGATGAGCGTCAGCGTCACCAGCGCCGCCCAGCGGATCGCGTCCTGCGGCAGGTGCAGCGCCGACAGCAGGGCCGAGCCGGCCAGGGTGACCACGCTGAAGCTGCAGACCAGCCCGGCGATCACCAGGTACGGCCGGGCCGCCGGGGCGGCGTCACGTGAGCTGCCGGCCCCCGAGAAGAACACCACCGGAAGCACCGGCAGGATGCACGGCGAGACGCCGGTGATCAGGCCGCCGAGGAATCCGATCAACGCGACTGTGGGCATGGTTGTTATTCGGAGCCGCGGCAGTTACGGATCAGTCGCTGTAGGCCAGGGAGCGGTCCGGCGGGTGGGGCTGCACCGGCTGCGACGGAACCCGCAGGGGCCGCGAGCGCACCCGCATCGGCCACCAGAACCAGCGTCCCAGCAGCGCGGCGATGGACGGGGTCATGAACGCGCGGATGATCAGCGTGTCGAACATCAGGCCCAGCCCGATCGTGGTGCCCACCTGCCCGACGATCCGCACGTCGCTGACGACCATGGACGCCATCGTGAACGCGAACACCAGGCCCGCGTTGGTCACCACCTTGCCGGTGCCGCCCATTGACCGGATGATGCCGGTGTTCAGGCCGGCATGAATTTCCTGCTTGAACCGGGAGACCAACAACAGGTTGTAGTCGGAGCCCACGGCCAACAAGACGATCACCGACATGGCCAGCACCATCCAGTGCAGATCGATGCCGAGGATGTGCTGCCAGACGAGCACCGACAGGCCAAACGAAGCGCCCAGCGAAACCGCCACCGTGCCAACGATGACCGCGGCGGCGACCAGCGCGCGGGTCAGGATCAACATGATGATGAAAATCAGGCACAGCGACGAGACTCCGGCGATCACCAGGTCCCACTTGGCGCCCTCGGCGATGTCCTTGAAGACGGCCCCCGTGCCGGCCACGTAGATCTTCGCGTCCTCCAGCGGGGTGCCCTTGAGCGACTCCTCGGCCGCGGTGCGGATCTTGTCAATGCTGGCGATGCCCTCGGCCGACGCGGGATCGCCGCGATGCAGGATGATCATGCGCGCCGCGCGCCCGTCGGGGGACAGGAAATTCTTCATGGCGCGCTGAAAGTCTTTGTTCTTGAACACTTCCGGCGGCAGATAGAACGAGTCGTCGTTCTTGGAGGCGTCGAAGGCGTGGCCCATCGCCGTCGCGTTGTCGCTCATCTCGTTCATCTGGTCGAAGATCCCGGACATGGTGCTGTGCATGTCCAGCATCATGGTCCGCATGTTCACCATGGTCTGGATCATCGGCGGGAACTGGGCGACCATCTGCGGCATCAGCCGGTCCAGATCCTTGATGTCACCGACCAACGTGTTGAGTTTCTCGTCGATCTGGTCCAGGCCGTCGAGCGCGTCGAATATCGAGCGAATCGACCAGCAGATCGGGATGTCGAAACAGTGCCTCTCCCAATAGAAGTAGCTGCGGATCGGCCGCCAGAAGTCGTCGAAGTCCGAGATACGGTCCCGCAGCTCGTTGGTGATCTGCTGCATCTGTTCGGTGTCGCCGACCATGCGGTGTGTGGTGCCGACGAGCTGCGTCATCAAGTCGTACATCCGCTGCATGTTGGCGATCGTCTTGGTCATCTCGTCGGCCTGCTTGACCATGTTGTCCATCTGATCGCGCTGGTATTTCATGGTCTGCGTCTGAGCGGCGTTCTGCATGCTCATCTGGAACGGGATCGACGTGTGGTCCATCGTCGTCCCGTCCGGCCGGGTGATCGCCTGGACGCGGGAGATTCCCGGGACCCGAAAGATGCCCTTTGCCAACCGGTCCAGGACCAGGAAGTCGGTCGGGTTACGCATGTCGTGGTTGGCCTGGATCATCAAGATCTCCGGCTTCATCCGGGCCTGGGAGAAGTGGCGGTCCGCCGCCGTCAGCCCCGCGTTGGCGGGGATGGTGCTGGGCAGGTACTCGCGGTCGTTGTAGTTGGCCCGGTAGCCGGGCAGCGTCAGCAGGCCGACCAGGGCGACCGCACACGTGACGGCGAGGATCGGAAGCGGCCAGCGGACCACCGCGGTGCCGACCCGGCGCCAGCCACGGACCCCGAGCTTGCGCTTGGGGTCGAAGACGCCGAACCGGCTGCCGACGGTGAGGATCGCGGGGCCCAGCGTGAGCGCGACCAGCACCGCGAGCAGCATGCCCACCGCGCACGGAATACCGAGGGTCTGGAAGTACGGCATCCGCGCGAAGCTGAGGCAGAACATCGCGCCGGCGATCGTCAGGCCGGAGCCCAGGATGACGTGAGCCGTCCCCCGGTACATGGTGTAGAAGGCCGATTCCTTGTCTTCGCCGGCGTGGCGGGCCTCCTGATACCGGCCGACGATGAAGATGCCGTAGTCCGTCCCGGCCGCGATCGCCAGCGAGGTGAGCAGGCTGACCGCGAAGGTGGAAAGCCCGATGAGCCCGAAGTGCCCTATCACCGCGACGGCTCCGCGCGCCGCGGTCAATTCGAAGCCCACCGTGATCAGCAACAGGATCACGGTGAGGATCGACCGGTAGACGAACAGCAACACGATGAGGATCACCGCGACCGTCGTCAGCGTGATCCTGACCATGGACTTGTCGCCGCTGTGGTGCAGGTCCGCGGCCATCGCCGAGACCCCGGTGACGTACGCCTTGACCCCGGGCGGTGCGGGCACGCTGTTCACGATGTTGCGGACGGACTCGACGGATTCGTTGGCCAGCGGCTCGCCCTGATTACCGGCGAGGTTGACCTGAACGGTCACGGCCTTGCCGTCGTTGCTCTGCGCGCCCGCCGCCGTGAGCGGATCGCCCCAGAAGTCCTGGATGCTCAGCACGTGCGCCTTGTCCTCGCGCAGCTTGCGGATCACGGTGTCGTAGTACCGGTGGGCGTCGTCGCCGAGGGGCTGGTTGCCCTCCAGCACGATCATCGCCGAGCTGTCGGTCTCGCCCTCGTTGAACGCATGGCCGATCTGCTTCATCGCCACGAATGACGGTGCGTCCTTTGGGCTCAACGACACCGACCGCTCCTGCCCGACCACTTCCAGCGACGGGACGAACAGGCTGAGGACGATGGCCACGCCCACCCAGAACAGGATGATGGGCACCGCGAGGGTGTGAATCATCCGCGCGAGGAACGGCCGCTCGGGGTGGGCGTCGCGCGCGAATTCGGCGAATCGACTGGTCACGCGGACTTCACCACGCAGAAGGTGAAGGCATGGACGCCGTTGGAGATGCGCTCGGCCTTGACCACGTCGTCCACCGTGATGCGGCAGCCGATGCTGTCGCTATCGCCCCGCGCCGTGAGGTTTCCCATCATGGCCGCTTTGTCGGTGGTGACGCGCAGCGTCCACGGCAACGGTGCGCCGTCGATGCGTTGCGGGTCGGCGTTCACGTCGAAATAGCTGATGTCGGCGAGGGTTCCGGGCGGCCCGAAGACCTCGTAGACAATTCGTTTCGGGTTGAACGGCTTGGGATTCTGCAGGTTGCTGTCGGCATACGATTCGCGCTTTTCCGAGCCGAAGTAGCCGTGGACCCGATACACGATGAAGCCACCGACCATGACGACCGCCAGGATGACCAGTGGAATCCACGTTCGGGACAGCACCTTGAAAATTGGAATCCCTTTCAGCGGTCGGTAGTTCTGCGTGCGGTCCGTCGCCGCCGAACGTGGCAACCACGGATCGCCGCGCTGCGCCCGTCCGCCGATCCCGGTAGGAAAACAGCCAAGGCTTACCTAAGTAAATCACGGCCAGGTGTGTCGCCCGCCCTGGGACCGTTGACTCCTTCCCCTCGCGCCCTGGAGTGTAACGCATATCACGTGCGTAACCCGAAATCGTCTGCGAGCTGTGACCTGGGACAGCCTCAGGGATCTAGCCGGCAGGCACCGCCGCGGTCACAATCGTTGGTACGGTGCCGATTTCGCGCTCAGGCGTAGGTGCGGAGCTGCACCATCTTGCGCATCACGTCGCTCAGCTTGTGCACCGGCGCGCCACAGGTCAGGCAGTAGCCGCCCGGGCAGCGGTTAATCCGGTCGACCTGCGCCAACACCTGGGTCTTGAGGCGGCGCAGGCAGCCGATGCACAGGATCTCGACGATGTTGCCGGATGGGTCGAGGTTCGGCCGGTTGCATTGGTCCACGGCGTGCCGGTAGACGATGTGCGTCGCGCGGTTGGTGCAGCCGCCCTCGGATTGGCACGTGATGTCCTGCCAGTCGAGGGTCGCCAGCGCGTCCGACTGCGGATCTACCGCGCTCATCGCGTCCCCACGGGGCCGCGGCATCCCGGCATGAGCATCATGTCAGTCCTGTAGAAGGTGGTCGAGCGGACCGGTATCCCCAATTGCACGGAATGCCAGTCAAGAACTATTGATTTGTCCCCTAAAGCGGGGAAATAAACGATTCCCGACAGTCGCCGATCTTAAACCGGCTCGTGAATAAAGACCAGAGTGGATCTAGGACCAGTTCCACACCGACATGTCGCCGGGCGGGTATTGGTTGCACACGTCGGTGGCCTTGGCGACGACGCCCTTGTTGTTGAAGAAGATCTTCATGTGATTGACCCAGGCGAAGGTCAGCGGATCGCCGTTGTAGAAGTTTTCCGAATAAGTCCTGCGGTCCGCCGGCGACAGCGAGTAAAACCAGTGCGCCTTATCGATCGTCGCCTGCTGAAGGTTGGCGTGGTTGTTGAAGTCGATCATGTACCGCTGGTAGTACACCGGGCTGGTGTCCCGGACGGCGGCCAGGTACTGCTCGGCGTCGCAGGTGGTCTCGATCTGCCTGCGCGGGACGGGGAAGTCTTCCGTGGAGTCGGCCGCGGCCGTCTTCGGGAAGGTCGCAGCCGCGATGCTCATGGCTACCAGGAAAGCAACAAAAACGACGCCTGCGCGCAGGCCGGAACTCAGCCGAGACATAGTCGTTACGTTAGCACTTTCTCCAGCCGCGATGGGGCGCCCGGGGCAAATTCGTAGTTGAGCTCACTATCCATCGCGATCAGGCACGATGACGTTGCGGGGATCGGGCCGCAGCTCCGGCGGGGCCTGGCTGTAATCGCCGAACGGGCCGTCGCGGCGCTCGACCGCCGCGCGCACGCCCTGGGTCTGGGCCGTCTCGATGAAGTCGAGCGCTTCGGGGGTGTTGCGCATCAGGCCGTCGAGGATGCCGCCCAGCAGCTGGGTCGAGGCCAGGCCCATGTTCTCGTAGGCCTGGTTGACGATCAGTTTCTGCGCCCGCAACTGCGACAACGGGATTCGCGCCAGCTCGGCGGCGATCTCGGCGACGCGCGCCTCGAGCCGCTCGAACGGCACCGCCTCGTTGATCAGCTCGACCTCGGCGGCCTGGACGCCCGTCAGCGGCCGCCCGGTCAGCGCGTGCCACTTGACCTTGGCCAGGCTCAGCCGGTACAGCCAGATGCCGGTCAGATACGCGCCCCACATCCGGCTGTACGGGGTGCCGATCACGGCGTCCTCGCTGGCGATCACGATGTCGGCGCACAGCGCGTAGTCGCTGCCCCCGCCGACGCACCAGCCGTGCACCTGCGCGATCACCGGTTTGGTTGCCCGCCAGATGGCCATGAACTTCTGATGCGGTCCGGTCTCGCGGGCCGTGATCACTGCGAAGTCCTTGCCGGGGTCCCACTTGCCGTCGGTCATCATGGCGTCCCCCCACCGCTGGAAGCCGTCGCCGAAGTCGTAGCCGGCGCAGAACGCGCGGCCGGCGCCCCGCAACACGATGACCTTGACGCCCTGGTCCCGCTCGGCCAGCCCGATGGCGGCCTCGATCTCGTCGGGCATGGGCGGAACGATCGCGTTGAGGTGCTCGGGGCGGTTCAGCGTGATGGTGGCGACCGGGCCGGCCGTCGCGTACAGCAGGGTCTCGAAGGCGGGCATGGCTTCCTTTAGGGGTCGGGCTGCCGGTTTTCCGGCGACGACGCGTAGATGCGGCCGCCGATCTTCAGATAGGGCGTCGTCAGGTAGGCCGAGAAGGCGACGACGGCGGAGAAGATGGCCGCCACGACGACGGCGTTGGGCCAGAGCTTGCCCACCCCGGCCGCGAACGAGACGATCCCGATAATCGAGGTGGCCCAGTAGAACCGCCGGCCCGGGCGGCGTTCTTTGATGAACCGGTAGCGCGCTTGCGCCGCCCCGGCCACGACGAAGATCAAACCGGTAGCCAGCAGGGTGAGTTCGATGCGTTCGGTGGCTGCCACGCGACGATCCTATGGCCGCTAGCATGTCCACCAGGTGGGGGTATCGGAAGGTCTGCCGAGGCTGATCGGGCAGTGCGCAATGGGCAAGGTTATCCCGGCGGTGGCCGCGGCCGTGATAGCGCTGGCCCCGCTCGGCGTCCCGGCCGCCACAACCGGTGTGGCACAGGCGGCGCCGTGCGCCGGCGATGGGTCGAACCCGGTGTCCTGCCAGAACTGCCTGTCTTACGTGGAGATGTACCACACCGCGAACGTCTGCTACAGCGCCGCGCCGCCCCGCACCGCCCAGCCGCCCCCGACCCGGGTGCCGGTGCCCGAGCCGGAGCCTGTTCCGCTGGAGCCGGCGCCGCCGGTGCAGCCGCCCCGCGCCGTTCCGCCGAGCCCGACGTCCCCCACCCCGATTCCGGTGCAGACCTCGAAACTGCCGCCCAGTGCGCGAGGAAGCGCCCCGGAGGTGGCACCGCCGAAGGGACTGGACGTGCCGCCGAACGAGGTCGCGGACGCCAAGGCCGCTCCGGCGACGCGCATCAACCCCGCCAGGCCACTCGAGCCGCCGAGCCAGGTGTACGACTTCAATCAGCAGGTGCGCAACGTGGTCGACGCGCATAACGGCAACGTCGACGTGGTGAAGGCGGACAACCAGGAACTGGTGCGCCCCCGGCACTGGGAGTACGTCGACTACGACGACAATCACCGTCCGGCCCTGTTCAACCCGCTCAGCGAGGCGATGACGTTCCGCTACTTCTACGACGGCGCCTATCGGGAGGCGTTCGTGCCGGCCGGGGGCCGCATCGTGCTCGACGCCGCCGCCGCCGGCGTGTTCCCGTTCACCGGGGTCGGTTACAGCCACGTGGTGGCGGGCAGCTTTTACGGCGGGGCTTGGATACCGCCACCGGACTCGAGCGGGCCGCCGCCGCCGAACTACAACCCACCGGCGCCCCCGGAGGTGTACGAACACGTCGCCGCCAATATCGCCGCGGACAACCAGACCGTCGAAGTCGGTCAGGTCGTGGTCCTGGGGCACGACGCCGGCCAACCCGCGGGCAGCCAGGACACCTTTCTGCTCGACGACTCCACCCTGGCCTGGGGTCAGGTGAACGATCCCAGCAACCCCGCCCAGATCAGGGTCACCAAGACTCAGTCGCTACCGGCCGCGGGGCCGACCGACAACGGCAGCTATCTCGCGGCGCTGGCCGCCCTCAAGCAGCCCGCCCCGCACTCCGAACCCTGGTGGCCTTCGGCGCTGCGGTACGGCGGGCTCGCGATCGCCGTGGTCGTGGTCGCCTGGCTGATCGGGCGCCGCAACCGGAGCGAGGATGAGGCCGCTACGGATGATTGACGCAGAACGCCACGCACATGGCGTCGACGGGAATGGACACCCAGTGCGCCTGCCCGTCGGGCTGTGGCTCGCAGTAGATCGGGCCGGGGACCCCCCAGACCTTCGCTCCCGCCGGCGAGCACGGCTTACCGAGGTCGGTGTCGGCGTGCGCGGGGCCGGCTCCGAGGACGATCGCGATCGGGGCGATCGCCGTCACTGTCGCCAAGCCGATGAACCTCAGTGCTGCCATGATCCACGCCTTCCTCGACAACATTAGTTAGATCGCCTTCGAGCTTAACCGTTGCTCAGCATCCGCCACAGGAAGGAGAAGCTGAGCGCGGACTTGAAGGCGACCTGCTCGTTGTCGGCCGCGCCGGCATGCCCGCCCTCGATGTTCTCGTAGTAGGCGACGTGGTGGCCGGCGGCCTCGAGCGCGGCCGTCATCTTGCGGGCGTGGCCCGGATGCACCCGGTCGTCGCGGGTGGACGTGGTCATCAGCACGGGCGGATAGTCGCGGGTGTCCGAAATGTTTTGGTACGGGGAGTACTCGGAGATGAACTCCCAGTCCTCGGGATTGTCCGGGTCGCCGTATTCGGCCATCCACGACGCCCCGGCGAGCAGCAGGTGGTAGCGCTTCATGTCCAGCAGCGGCACGTCGCACACCAGCGCGCCGAACTTCTCCGGGTATTGGGTCAGCATGATGCCCATCAGCAGGCCCCCGTTGCTGCCGCCTCGGGCGCCCAGCTGCCCGACCGTGGTGATGCCGCGGTCCACCAAATCGGTTGCCACCGCGGCGAAGTCTTCTGCGACCTTGTGCCGGTTCTCGCGCATCGCCTGCGTGTGCCAGCCTGGCCCGTACTCGCCGCCGCCGCGGATGTTGGCCAAGGCGTAGGTGCCCCCGCGGGCCAGCCACAGCCGGCCCAGCACGCCGCTGTAGGCAGGCGTGTTGGCGGTTTCGAATCCGCCGTATCCGCTCAGCAGCGTGGGCCCGGGGCCGTCTGAGCCCGCGCGCCGCACGACGAAGTACGGGATGGACGTGCCGTCCTTGGACGCGACGAAATGCTGTGACACCGAAAGGCTTTCGGCATCGAAGAACGCCGGGGCAGATTTGATCGGCTCGAGCGGCGAGTCGGCGGTACCCCGCATCAGGCGCGACGGTGTGACGAATCCGCTGGAATCGAGGAAGAACTCGTCGCCCTTGTCGTCGGCGGCGACGACGACGGTATTGGTCGCGGGCGGGATGCCCGCGACCGGCTCGCGGCGCCACTCGGGCGGCGTGACGATCTCCACCCGGCTGGCGACGTCGGCCAGCGTGACCATCAGCAGGCGGTCCTTCGTCCACGCGTAGTGGTTCAGGGCGGTGTGCTCGTCGGGCTCGAACACCACGGCCAATTCCGCTGTGCCCGACAGGAATTCGTCGTAGTCGGCGGCCAGCAGCGAACCCGCGGCGTATGTGGCGTCGCCGAGGTACCAGTCGCTGCGCAGCTCGATCAGGATCCACTCGCGGTGCATCGACAGGCCCGCGTCGGTGGGCGCGTCGATGCGGATCAACTCCGTGCCGCGCAGCTCGTAGACCTCTTCGTTCCAGAAGTCGAGCGCCCGCCCCAGGAAGGTGCGCTCGAAGCCCGGCGTCCGATCCACCGAGGCGGAAACGCGGACGTCGGAGCGGGCTCCCTCGAAGACGGTCTCCGCGGCCTCCAGCGGGGTGCCGCGCCGCCAGCGCTTGATCACACGTGGGTAGCCGGACTCGGTGAGCGAATCGGCGCCGAAGTCGGTGCCGAGCAGCACGGTGTCCGGGTCCGCCCAGGCGATCTGCGACTTGGCCTCCGGCAGTTCGAAACCGCCGGGAACGAATTCGCGTGTGAGCATGTCGAATTCGCGCACGATCGACGCGTCCGAGCCGCCGCGGGACAGGCCGACCAGCGCCCGGCTGTGGTCGGGTTCGATGACACCGGCGCCCGCCCACACCCACTTCGTGTCATCGAGGCGGCCCAACTCGTCGACATCGATGAGCACGTCCCACTCTGGGGCGGTGGTGCGGTAGCTGTCCAACGTGGTGCGGCGCCACAGCCCGCGCGGGTTGGCGGCGTCGCGCCAGAAGTTGTAGAGGTATTCGCCGCGGCGGACCACATACGGAATGCGGGCATCGGTGTCGAGCACCTCGAGGGCCTCGCCGCGCATCCGCTCGAACTCTTCGTCGCAGAACTCGGCGAGGGTGGGCTCGTTGCGTGCGCGGACCCACGTCAGCGCGTCGTCGCCGGTGACGTCCTCGAGCCAGAGGTAGGGGTCTTGCGAGCTCGGGTCGGGGGCGGCGGCGCCTTCGGATGTCATGGCAGCCATTCTGGCCCCGGCGGTAGTGTGAGGTGTGTTACACACGGTCCAACAAGGAGCGGACAGATGACTGTTTTCGCACGTCCGGGCGATGCCGGCGCGTTGATGTCGTACGAATCCCGGTACGAGAACTTCATCGGGGGCCAGTGGGTGGCCCCCGCGGGCGGCCGCTATTTCGAAAACCCCACGCCGGTCACCGGCCAGACCTTCTGCGAGGTCGCCCGATCCGACGAAGCCGACATCGACAAGGCGCTGGACGCCGCGCACGCCGCGGCCCCGGCGTGGGGCAAGACAGCGCCCGCCGAGCGGGCGGCGATCCTGAACAAGATCGCCGACCGCATCGAGGAGAACACCGCCGCGCTGGCGGTGGCCGAAGTTTGGGACAACGGCAAACCGGTCCGCGAGGCGCTGGCCGCCGACATCCCGCTGGCGGCCGACCATTTCCGGTATTTCGCCGCGGCCCTGCGCGCGCAGGAGGGTTCGCTCTCGCAGATCGACGACGACACCGTCGCCTACCACTTCCACGAGCCGCTCGGGGTGGTGGGACAGATCATTCCGTGGAACTTCCCCATCCTGATGGCCGCCTGGAAGATGGCGCCGGCGCTGGCGGCCGGCAACGCGGTGGTGCTCAAACCCGCTGAGCAGACACCGGTTTCGGTGCTCTACCTGATGTCGCTGATCGGCGACCTGTTGCCGGCGGGGGTGCTCAACGTGGTCAACGGCTTCGGCGCCGAGGCCGGCAAGCCGCTGGCGTCGAGCAACCGGATCGCCAAGGTCGCGTTCACCGGCGAGACCACCACCGGGCGGCTGATCATGCAGTACGCCTCGCAGAACCTGATCCCGGTCACCCTGGAGCTCGGCGGCAAGAGCCCCAACATCTTCTTCAACGATGTCATGGCCCAAGGTGACGACTTCCAGGACAAGGCGCTGGAGGGCTTCACGATGTTCGCCCTCAACCAGGGCGAGGTGTGCACCTGCCCGTCGCGCAGCCTGATCCAGGCCGACATCTACGACGAGTTCCTCGAGCTCGCCGCGATCCGCACCAAGGCGGTCCGGCAGGGCGACCCGCTGGACAGCGAGACGATGCTGGGTTCGCAGGCGTCGAACGACCAGATGGAAAAGATCCTGTCCTACATCGAAATCGGCAAAAACGAAGGCGCGCGGGTCATTTGCGGCGGCGAGCGCGCCGAGCTGGGCGGCGACCTGGCCGGCGGCTACTACATGCAGCCGACGATCTTCGCCGGCAACAACAAGATGCGGATCTTCCAGGAGGAGATCTTCGGGCCGGTGGTGGCGGTGACGTCGTTCACCGACTACGACGACGCGATCTCGATCGCCAACGACACCCTCTACGGCCTGGGCGCCGGCGTGTGGAGCCGCGACGGCAACACCGCCTACCGCGCCGGACGCGACATCCAGGCGGGCCGGGTGTGGGTGAACTGCTACCACGCCTACCCGGCGCACGCCGCGTTCGGCGGTTACAAGCAGTCCGGCATCGGCCGGGAGAACCACAAGATGATGCTCGACCACTACCAGCAGACCAAGAACATGCTGGTGTCCTACTCCGAAAAGGCGCAGGGATTCTTCTGATGCGCGCCGACGACGATGCAGAGCGCAGCGATGAGGAGGAGCGGCGCCATGATGCCGTGGGTGCCGTGATCACCGCCGCGGCCGCGGACCTGCTGGCCCGGCTGCAGGAGCGGCACGGCCCGGTGATGTTCCACCAGTCCGGCGGCTGCTGCGACGGGTCGTCGCCGATGTGCTACCCGCGCGGGGATTTCCTGGTCGGCGACCGCGACGTGCTGCTCGGCGTGCTCGACGTCGGGGACGGGGTGCCGGTGTGGATCTCGGGCCCGCAGTACCAGACCTGGAAGCACACCCAACTGGTCATCGACGTCGTCCCGGGACGCGGCGGCGGGTTCAGCCTCGAGGCGCCCGAGGGCGTGCGGTTCTTGTCGCGCGGGCGCGTCTTCACCGACGAAGAGCAGGCCGAGCTGGCGGCCGAATCCGTCATCACCGGCGCCGCCTACGAGCGTGGCGAACGCCCGTCGGCGCGCGGCCCGGTGGTGACGCCCGATCAAGCGGCCGCGCCGGGACGTGCAGCCCTCCCACTCGATGACGGCGCTACCCTCGTCAGCGTGATCCCGCTCCCGCGTCCCTGGCAGCTGGCCGGCGCCATGTTGATCGGCTGTGCCGTCGGGTTTTTGGCCGGGGTCGCGCTCACCGTGCTGGTGCACGCGAGGATCCGGCCCGACGTCGTCATCGCGCTGGTGGTCGGGGTCCCCGCCGTGTTCGGGTTGCTGACGGTCCTGTTCTCCGGGCGCCGCTGGGTGACCGCGCTCGGCGCGTTCATCCTGTCGCTCGGGCCGGGTTGGTTCGGCGTGCTCGTCGCCCTGCGGGTGACCTGCGGTGGCTGACGAGGAGGACACGGGCACCCAGTCATGGGTCCCGGACTTTTCCGACGACGACGACACCGGCCCGCGGCTGGCGGCCGAGTCACTCCCGGAGGAAAAGGAGGGCTCCGCCGACGAGGGCGCCGCCGACGAGGTCCCCGCCGAGGAGGAGGCCGGGGCCGAAGCCGGCGGGCTGCCGGTGCAACCGGTCGCCGTGCCCGGTCGCTACCAGTACCTGCGGTGGTGGCACCTGGTTCTGGTCCTCTTCGGCGGGTGGATCGTGGCGGGCGTGGTCGGGCTCGGGCTCTTCTATTGGTGGTACCACTCAATCGACAAGACGCCCGCGGTGTTCACGGTCCTGGTGTACGTCGTGGCGTGCGCGGTGGGCGGCGTGCTGCTGGCCATGGCGGAGGGCAGGGCGCTGATCTCCGCGCTGTCGCTCGCGGTGATGTCGGGGCCGTTCGCGTCCGTCGCCGCCGCGGCGCCCCTATACGGCTACTACTACTGCGCCCATACGGGCCACTGCCTGATCGGCGTCATCCCGTACTAAGAGTTGACCCATATTGGGTCATGCGGCACCAATCAGCTTGGGGGCTGGTTGTTTTCGGCTGGTCCCGCGACGTCCGGGCTTGGAGTCTGGTCTGTTCGGGGGTGGGCCGGGTGCTGCTTGCTCAGCAGAGGCCACCACCGGGTGATGGCTGCCGGTCCTGGCCGAGCCAGCACCATTTGATGGTGGTCGTGGCTGGTGCCGGTTGACTGAGCCCTCCCACTCTTGCTGGGAGGCAAGCCACACCCGTTGCAGGGTGTTGGCAAGCGTGTAGTCGACGCGCGCGGTGCGCGGATCATCGGGATCGGCGAGCTCGACGCATGCCGCCAGGATCGCCGAGGTGACGTCGCGGTCGGCCTGCAATCCGCATTCGGGGCAGTGGTGAGTGCGCTGTGCGAGCGTCTTGGGCACTCGATGACCGCATAAGCAGTGCTGGGACAGTGCGGTGCTGCGGGTACTGGCACGGTACAGTCTGCCGCCGGCGGCTTGGCATTCGCGTTCGAGGGCGGCCACCAGCATGCCGGGGCTAAACAACTGAATACGCTTGCCCCACAACCTGGCCCAGGTCGAGATCCGGCAGTCTTCCACGGTGATCGCGTTGCCGTGGGCGGCAACGATCCGCGCGGAAACCTGCTCGGCGCGGGCCTGTTTGGCCTGACTGGCGGTGCGGGACTCGCTGGTGCGATCGCTGCGGGTGCGCTGATAGCGGCGGGAGAGCGTGTCGTGGCGGTAGGCACGCAGTGGCACCCCATCGGCGCGGGCAGCCCTCGGCCCGCCGGGGTTGGTGATCTGGCGTGCCGCCAACCCGGCCGCCGCTCGACGGGCCGCTCGCTTGTGCTGCCGCTGCGATGGGCCGTACTGATTGGGGTTGCTGTTACGCCGCGACCGATCCAACGCCTTGTGCCGTGCCCGGGCCTTCTTGGCCGCCCGCGCCGCGGCCTTCTGTTGTTCAGGTGTGCAGTCGATCCGATCGATGACCAGTTGCGCGGGACACTGGCTTGGGAACGAGGCGACCGCCAGGTTGGACACGTTGGCATCCACCCCGGCCCGCCGGCCGGCCGGAATCTCGGCGCGGCGGGCTCGGGTGGCCGGGGACTGATACCCGCTTTGATGGACCAGTAGGTGCGCGTAGTAGCGCCAGCCGCCAGGGGCCCGACGATCGGCGACGCGGACCAGGTCGATCTTGTGCCACACATCCGGATCGGCCAGGAAATGGGCCAGATGCGCCCACCGGCCCGCCCCTTGCGGTAGCCGCACAGGTAGCACGAGATCTCCGGCGGGCAGCCCGGTGAATACCACCGCCAGAACACCATCGTGATCCCACCAGGAGCCGCTGGCCGGCCGCCTCGGTGGCGCCAGCCGAGCGGGCTGGCCCAGGACCGAGGTGCCCGCCACCCGACCGGTCGCCGCGGTCGCCGTGCTCACTGCAGCAGGCAGCCCTGGGTGCCGATATTCGCCCAGGTGCCCATCCAAGGTGCCGACCAGCCGGTAGGTTTCCCACGTCGGCCGACTCTTGGTGTGGGACCGGGCCCGGCCGGGAATGCGGGTGAACTCCCACCACGACCCCACCCGCGGCGGGCCGTGCCGGCGTCCCGAGGCGTGGGCAAACAGATGCCGATCCACCGTTTCCCACACTTCGTCAGCCACGTGCAACCCGATGGCTTTGGTCAGGTGATCCCGCATCCATCCGCTGTCCTCAATATGGCGCTTGGCCGCGGCCTCAAGACCTTTGCGCGTCAATCCCAGCCGCTCGCGCACCGCGTTCGGATCACGGGCCCGTTCTTGGCGGGCCGCCCGATACACCTGACACCGCGCTTGGGCGTCGCGCTGCAGCGCGCGGCGCAGCCGAAACACCGCCTCCCAGTGCCGGTCCACCCGCCGCCGCACCACCGGGTCGCTGACGTCGAGTTCCAGGCGGATCACCGACACCGGCCCGCGGTATGTGAAGTTGGGGGCCTTCGACTTGCCGCGCCGCCGCGGAATCATCTCATCGCTGATAGCGGTGGGGCTGGCTGCCATGTGCGTCATGAAACCATCACCCACTGACACCGACACGCTGCGACACCGATGGCGAAACCTGCTGCCGCTCACCGGGCTAACCTGCGCCTAGGTGCAGCCGCTGTACGCCATGGCCGCACAGCGGCTGCCGCCACTTCTCGGACGGCCCTCGGCCCTGCCGTTGGCGGTGCGGGTGCTGCTGGTGCTCGCCCATCTGCGCACAAACCTGACCACCCGCGCGCTGGCGGCGCTGTTTTACACCAGCCAATCCAGGGTGGACCGCGTCATCCATTACCTGGTGCGGTGCTGCCCGCGCGTTACAGCCCATTCCGACCGGCGGCACCGGGCCGTGGATCATCACGGCCCTCTCATCCCGGTGCACGATCAGTCGATCACCGCCGTCAGTAAGAACTACCGCCGCAGCGTCAACCACCCAGATCATCATCTGTGCTCACCGGCGCCGCGTGCTGGTAGCCAGTCACTGCTGGCCCGGTAACCGCAACGACGGTCAGCACAGCATTGACCTCCTCGGTGGCAACCGGGCAGTGCTCAACTCCACGGGGAACAACGAACAGTTGTCCCGCCCCACCACGACGTCTCGATCACGCAGCCGGATCGTCAGCTAAACGTGCTAAGACCAGGAACAGTTCGTCGGTGTCTTCGTGGCTATGCCAGACCAACCCGCCATCAAGTTTGACAACCTTGATTTCGTAATCGCTCAGGCGCGCAACCATTTTCGGTGACCAGAGCCCGGAGAAACAACGATAACTCCTCGGTGAGGCCCACGACGTTATTCGTCACGACACAAGCATGACCCGCTACCCACAGCGTTCAAATCGCCATCGAGCGCCCACCACGATTACAGGTCACCTTTTAGGCCGTTAGGGTAGGGCTCGTGACCCACTATGACGTCGTCGTCCTCGGAGCCGGTCCGGGCGGATATGTCGCAGCCATCCGCGCCGCACAGCTCGGCCTGAACACCGCCATCGTCGAGCCGAAGTACTGGGGCGGTGTCTGCCTCAACGTCGGCTGCATCCCGTCCAAGGCGTTGCTGCGCAACGCCGAACTGGCGCACATCTTCACCAAAGAGGCCCAGGCCTTCGGCATCAGCGGCGACGCGACGTTCGACTACGGCGTCGCCTTCGACCGCAGCCGCAAGGTGGCCGAGGGCCGCGTCGCCGGGGTGCACTTTTTGATGAAGAAGAACAAGATCACCGAGATCCACGGGTACGGCCGCTTCACCGACCCCCACACGCTGTCCGTCGACCTCAACGACGGTGGGAACGAGACGGTCACGTTCGACAACGTCATCATCGCCACCGGCAGCAGCACCCGGCTGGTGCCCGGCACCTCGCTGTCGGAAAACGTGGTCACCTACGAGGAACTGATCCTGACGCGGGAGCTGCCGGAGTCGATCGTCATCGCCGGGGCCGGGGCAATCGGCATGGAGTTCGGCTACGTGCTGAAGAATTACGGCGTCGACGTCACCATCGTCGAGTTCCTGCCGCGCGCGCTGCCCAACGAGGACGCCGAGGTGTCCAAGGAGATCGAGAAGCAGTTCAAGAAGCTGGGTGTCAAGGTCTTGACCGGGACCAAGGTGGAGGCCATCAACGACGACGGTTCGGTGGTCACCGTCAGCGTCAGCAAGGACGGCAAGTCCGAGGACATCAAGGCCCAAAAGGTACTGCAGGCCATCGGTTTCGCGCCCAACGTCGAGGGCTACGGCCTGGAGGCGGCCGGCGTCGCGCTCACCGACCGCAAGGCGATCGGCATCACCGACTACATGCGCACCAACGTCGAGCACATCTACGCCATCGGCGACGTCACCGGGAAGCTGATGCTGGCCCACGTTGCCGAGGCAATGGGTGTCGTGGCGGCCGAAACCATCGCCGGCGCCGAGACTTTGGCCCTCGGCGACTACCGCATGCTGCCGCGCGCGACCTTCTGCCAGCCGAACGTCGCCAGCTTCGGGCTCACCGAGCAGCAGGCCCGCGACGAAGGCTACGACGTCGTGGTGGCCAAGTTCCCGTTCACCGCCAACGCCAAGGCACACGGGGTGGGCGACCCCAGCGGCTTCGTCAAGCTGGTCGCCGACAGCAAGTACGGCGAGCTGCTGGGCGGACACCTGATCGGCCACGACGTGTCCGAGCTGCTGCCCGAGCTGACGCTGGCCCAGAAATGGGACCTGACCGCCACCGAGCTGGCCCGCAACGTGCACACCCACCCGACCATGTCCGAGGCGCTGCAGGAATGCTTCCACGGCTTGACCGGCCACATGATCAACTTCTGAGCTCGTCGTGACCAGCAGCGACACCACCGCCATGACCGTGGGCGCGATCGGCGGGGTCGCCGCGGGTTATGTCCTGTGGTTGGTGGCCTTTTCGATCGCCGACGACAACGCGGCGGTGGGCCGGTGGGCCCCGACGGTGCTGCTCGGCTCGGCCGTGCTCGCGGTCTGCGCCGTGCTGTGGGCTTTGGTGCAACGCCGGCGCGGCAAGTACGCGTGGTATGGGTTCGGCGTCGGCCTGCCCGTCGCGCCCCTGGCGCTGACGCTGGCCGTGCTGGCCGACGTCTACTTCTAACCGGGCTTGTCCAACGGGATGGCCAGCGCCGACATCGTCGCGGCCAGGCCGTCGTATTGGCTTGCCAGCAAGCAGAATTCGATGAGCTGGCGCCGGTCCAGGTGAGTGGCCAGCTCCCGCCAGGTCGCGTCGCTGACCGTGCGGTCCTTGACGAATTCGTCGGTGGCCGCCAGCAGCGCCTGCTGGCGCACGGTCAGGCGCGCCTCGACCCGGTCCAGGGTCTCGGGCCACGCGAAAATCGCGGCCTGCAGGTCGTCGTCCAGGCCCTGATGGCGGGCCATCCCGCGGTGGTGCTGCAGCTCGTATTCGCAACCGCGCACGTGCGCGACCCGCAGGATCACCAACTCGGTGTCGATCGCCGGCAACCGGCCCCGCAGCAGCCGTCCGCCGTACATCGCCCAGGTCCAGAACAACGCCCGGCGCTGCCCCAGGGTGGTGAACAGGTGCATCTCCGGCACCCCCATCCGGCGCGCGGCCGCCTTCGCCATCACCCAGTTGATCGGCCCCAGCTCGCGGAAGCGTCCCGACGGGATCCGGCCGCTTTGCGCGGTCACGGTTGCTTCACCAGATACGGGGACACGGTGCTGCGGTGCTCGTCGAGGTCCAGCGCGCGGCCCAGCGCCGGGAACGCCCGCTGCGGGCAGTTGTCGCGTTCGCAGACGCGGCAGCCCGCGCCGATCGGTGTGGCCACTGTTCCTGGTCCTCCCGAGACGTCGAGCCCTTCCGAGTAGACGAGCCGGTGCGCGTGGCGGAGCTCGCAGCCGAGCCCGATCGCGAAGGTTTTACCGGGCTGACCATACCGCGCGGCGCGGCGCTCCACGGTGCGGGCCACCCACATGTAGTTGCGGCCGTCGGGCATCTGAGCGATCTGCACCAGGATTTTGCCGGGGTTGGCGAACGTCTCGTAGACGTTCCACAGCGGACAGGTCCCGCCGCTGGACGAGAAGTGAAAACCGGTGGCGGACTGGCGCTTTGACATGTTGCCGGCGCGGTCCACCCGGACGAACGAGAACGGCACCCCGCGCATCGTCGGCCGTTGCAGCGTCGAAAGTCGATGTGCGATGGTCTCGTAACTCACCGAGTAGAACGACGACAGCCGCTCGACGTCGTAGCGGAAGTTCTCGGCGACGTCGTGGAACTGGCGGTAGGGCAGCACCGCGGCAGCCGCGAAGTAGTTGGCCAGCCCCAGCCGTGCCAGCGTGTGCGACTCCTCGCTGGTGAACTTGCCCTCGGCCACCAGGCTGTCGATCAGGTCGCCGAACTCCAGGTAGGCCAATTCGGCGGCCAACTTGAACACCTGCTGACCCGAGGAGAGGTGGTTGCTGATCTCCAGCGTCCTGGTGCCGGGGTCGAAGCGGTGCAGCACGGTGTCGCCCAGGTCGATGCGCCGGGTGATGTGCACCCCGTGTACCTCGGTGAGCCGGCGGGTCAGCTCGCGGGCGAGGTCGCCGTGGTGCAACCGCATCGTGACGGTGAGGTCCTCGGCGGCCGTGTCCAGCTCGTGCAGATAGTTCTGGCGTTGGTAGAAGTAATCGCGCACCTCTTCGTGGGGCATGGTGATCGACCCGCTGCCGCTGCCGTCCGTGTAACGCTCCTCGGTGGCGGCGGCCAGCTGCGCGGTGGTGATCCGGTAGCGCCGGTGCAAGTTGACCACCGCGCGGGCCAGGACCGGATGGGCGTTGACCATCTCGGCGACCTCGGTCGGCTCGACGTCGATGTCCAGGTCGCGGTCCATGGTGACCTCGCGCAGCTCGGCGACCAGCCGGGTGTCGTCCTGGGAGGCGAAGAAGGTCGCGTCGACCCCGAACACCTCGGTGATGCGGAGCAGCACCGCGACGGTCAGCGGGCGAACGTCGTGCTCGATCTGGTTGAGGTAGCTCGGCGAGATCTCCAGCATCTGGGCCAGCGCGGCCTGGGAAAATCCGCGCTCGTTGCGGAGTTGCCGAACGCGGGAGCCGACGAAGGTTTTTGCCACTTAACGAAGAATACCGGCCGATGCGAAGGCGCTGTTAGCAGAGTTGGCACGGAGTCGCTTTCGCGTCGCGATTGGTGTTTTGAAGTTGCGCTTTGGCAGTATTCGCATCGCGGGCCGGGGTTAACCTGGGATACCGATGCGGAGGGAACGGGGAGCACAGCCGTGAGCCTGGACAAGATACTGATGCCGGTGCCGGACGGGCACCCGGATGTATTTGGTCGCGAGTGGCCGCTCCGGGTCGCCGACATCGACCGCACCGGCCGGCTGCGGCTCGACGCCGCCGCCCGGCACATCCAGGACATCGGCCAGGACCAGCTGCGCGAGATGGGCTTCGAGGAGACCCACCCCCTGTGGATCGTGCGGCGCACCATGGTCGACCTGATCCGCCCGATCGAGTTTCAGGACATGTTGCGGTGCCGGCGCTGGTGTTCGGGCACCTCGAACCGATGGTGCGAGATGCGGGTCCGCATCGACGGTCGCAAGGGCGGCCTGATCGAGTCCGAGGCCTTCTGGATCAACATCAACCGGGAAACGCAGATGCCGTCGCGCATCGCCGACGACTTCCTGGCCGGCCTGCACAAGACCACCTCGGTGACCCGCCTGAAGTGGAAGGGCTACCTCAAGCCGGGCAGCCGCGACGACGCGACCGAGATCCACGAGTTCCCCGTCCGGGTGACCGACATCGACCTGTTCGACCACATGAACAACTCGGTGTATTGGAGCGTGATCGAGGATTACCTGGCTTCGCATCCCGAGCTGCTGCGGTGGCCGCTGCGGACCACGATCGAGCACGAGGCGCCGGTCGCGCTGGGCGACAAACTCGAGATCATTTCGCATGTCCACCCGGCCGGTTCGACCGATCAATTCGGTCCGAACCTGGCGGACCGGGCTGTTACAACGCTCACATATGCGGTCGGCGACGAGACAAAAGCCGTCGCCGCGATCTTCGCTTTATAGCGGTACCGTCGGTCCCCTCAATTTGCGTTCTGACCTGCGAAAATATGGTTACTGACCGGTAGCTTCTGAAACGGTTAAGTTTGCGTTCATCTTCGCAAAGTTCGCAAAATTGAGCGATCGTGTTGCCGAAATTGGCAAATGAAACGGGTGGACCTGCACGAACAAGCTGTGCCATCTTCGAGTTAGCACGCCAGTGAAGTTGAGCCCTAGCTACCGCCGCAAGGCGGGTGGCGTGGACCGTTCAGCGTCAGTTCAGCAATTGAAGACCGTTTAAGGAGTAAGCCCAATGTCTGTCGTTGGCACGCCCAAGAGCGCCGAGCAGATCCAGCACGACTGGGACACCAACCCGCGGTGGAAGGGTGTCACGCGCACCTACTCCGCCGAGGACGTCGTCGCGCTGCAAGGCACTGTTGTCGAGGAGCACACCCTGGCCCGCCGCGGCGCGGAGGTGTTGTGGGAAGAGCTGCACGACCTGGAGTGGGTCAACGCGCTGGGCGCGCTGACCGGCAACCAGGCCGTGCAGCAGGTTCGCGCCGGCCTGAAGGCCATCTACCTGTCGGGGTGGCAGGTCGCCGGTGACGCCAACCTGTCCGGCCACACCTACCCCGACCAGAGCCTGTACCCGGCCAACTCGGTGCCCCAGGTGGTCCGCCGGATCAACAACGCGCTGCAGCGCGCCGACCAGATCGCCAAGGTCGAGGGCGACAAGTCGGTGGAGAACTGGCTGGCGCCGATCGTCGCGGACGGCGAGGCCGGCTTCGGCGGTGCGCTCAACGTCTACGAGCTGCAGAAGGCCCTGATCGCCGCCGGCGTCGCCGGTTCGCACTGGGAGGACCAGCTGGCGTCGGAGAAGAAGTGCGGCCACCTCGGCGGCAAGGTGCTGATCCCGACCCAGCAGCACATCCGCACCCTGACCTCGGCCCGGCTGGCCGCCGACGTGTGCGGCGTGCCGACCGTCGTGATCGCCCGCACCGACGCCGAGGCGGCGACGCTGATCACGTCCGACGTCGACGAGCGTGACCAGCCGTTCATCACCGGCGAGCGCACCAAGGAAGGCTTCTACCGGACCAAGAACGGCATCGAGCCCTGCATCGCTCGGGCGAAGGCCTACGCCCCGTTCGCCGACCTGATCTGGATGGAGACCGGCACGCCCGACCTCGAGCTGGCGCGCAAGTTCTCCGAGTCGGTGAAGGCGGAGTTCCCCGACCAGATGCTGGCGTACAACTGCTCGCCGTCGTTCAACTGGCGCAAGCACCTGGACGACGGCACCATCGCGAAGTTCCAGAAGGAGCTTGCCGCAATGGGATTCAAGTTCCAGTTCATCACGCTGGCCGGCTTCCACGCGCTGAACTACTCGATGTTCGATCTGGCCTACGGCTACGCCCGCAACCAGATGAGCGCCTACGTGGAGCTGCAGGAGCGCGAGTTCGCCGCCGAGGAGCGTGGCTACACCGCCACCAAGCACCAGCGCGAGGTCGGTGCCGGTTACTTCGACCGGATCGCGACCACGGTGGACCCCACCTCGTCGACCACGGCGCTGACCGGTTCGACCGAAGAGGGCCAGTTCCACTGAGTTAATCCGCCGACCAGACGCAGAATCGCACGTTTGCGATTGAGATCATGCGAGTCTGCGTCTGCTCGCGGCTGAAGTAGCATAGGCCCCGCCCGGCCACGCTGGGCGGGGCCTATTGCGGTGCATGACAACACGACTCGGGAGAGAGACAACAAGTGAGCGACGCAGCGATTCAGCGGGTCGGGGTTGTCGGTGCGGGGCAGATGGGCTCCGGCATCGCCGAGGTCTCCGTCCGCGCGGGAGTCGACGTAACGGTGTACGAGCCGACCGAGGCGCTGATCACGGCGGGGCGCAACCGCATCGTCAAGTCGCTGGAGCGGGGAGTCAGCGCCGGCAAGGTGACCGAGCGGGAGCGGGACAGCGCGCTCGGCAAGCTGACCTTCACGACCAACCTGAAGGACCTGGCCGACCGCCAGTTGGTGATCGAGGCCATCGTCGAGGACGAGGCCGTCAAGGCCGAGCTGTTCGCCGAACTGGACCGGGTCGTCACCGATCCCGACGCCGTGCTGGCGTCGAACACCTCCAGCATCCCGATCATGAAGGTCGCGGCGGCCACCAAGAACCCCCAGCGCGTGCTCGGCCTGCACTTCTTCAACCCGGTGCCGGTGCTGCCGTTGGTCGAGCTGGTGTGCACGCTCGTCACCGACGAAGCCGCCGCCGCGCGCACCGAGCAGTTCGCCGGCGCGGTGCTGGGCAAGCAGGTGGTGCGCTGCTCGGACCGGTCCGGCTTCGTGGTCAACGCGCTGCTGGTGCCCTACTTGCTGTCGGCGATCCGGATGGTGGAGGCCGGCTTCGCCAGCGTCGAGGACGTCGACAAGGCCGTCGTCGCGGGGTTGTCGCACCCGATGGGACCGCTGCGGCTGTCCGACCTCGTCGGCCTCGACACCCTCAAACTCATCGCGGATAAAATGTTCGAGGAATTCAAAGAACCGCAATACGGTCCACCGCCGCTGCTGCTGCGCATGGTCGAGGCGGGCCGGCTGGGCAAAAAATCCGGTCAGGGTTTCTATACTTACTGACGCGGCCGGTGTCTGTGTAGCAACCGATCTGCGCATCCGATATCATCCTCCCGGTCAACAAACGAGAGGTGTATCGGGCAACCATGACTTCGTTGGAGCCGTATTACGAAGAGTCGCAATCTATCTATGACGTATCGGACGAGTTTTTTGCCCTATTCCTAGACTCGACAATGGGCTACACCTGCGCTTACTTCGAGCGAGACGATATGACCCTCGAGGAAGCGCAGAATGCGAAGTTCGATCTGGCGCTGGGAAAACTGAACCTCGAGCCCGGGATGACGCTGCTCGATATCGGCTGCGGCTGGGGCGGGGCGCTGCAACGGGCGGTCGAGAAGTTCGACGTGAACGTGATCGGAATTACCCTCAGCCGCAACCAGTTCGAATACAGCAGAACCAGGCTGGCGGGGATCCCGACCGAGCGCAACGTCGAAGTGCGGTTGCAGGGCTGGGAAGAGTTCGACGACAAGGTCGACCGGATCGTCAGCATCGGAGCATTTGAAGCGTTCAAGGCCGAGCGTTGGCCCGCGTTTTTCGACCGCGCCTATGACATCCTCCCCGACGACGGCACGATGCTCCTGCACACAATTTTGGCGCATTCACAGAAGCAGATGCACGAGCGCGGCATCGCTTTGACGATGAGCGACGTGCGGTTCACGCGATTTATCTACACGGAAATCTTCCCGGGCGGGCAGTTGCCGGCGCAGGAAGATATTTTCGCGCTGGCCGATGCCGCCGGATTCAGTGTCGAAAAAGTGCAATTGCTGCGCGAGCATTATGAACGGACGCTGAATATTTGGGCGGCCAACCTGGCGGCGAACAAAGAAAAGGCGGTCGCCATCCAGTCCGAGGAAGTCTACGAGCGCTATATGCACTATTTGACGGGGTGCGAGGACTTCTTCCGCAAGGGAATCAGCAACGTCGGCCAGTTCACCCTGGCCAAGTAACGTCCCGGCGGCCGGCGCCGCCGGTCACTTCTCGCAGGTGAACTGGTTGACGTCCGTGTAGCCCTGGCGGAACAACTTGGCGCAGCCGGTGAGGTACTTCATGTACCGGTCGTAGACCTTCTCCGACTGGATCGCGATGGCCTTGTCCTTGTTGGACTCGAGGGCCGCGGCCCATATTTCCAGCGTCCTGGCGTAGTGCAGCTGAAGCGACTGGATCCGGGTCACCTTGAAACCGGCGTCGCCGGCGTGCTCTTCGACCGACGGGATCGTCGGCAGCCATCCGCCGGGGAAGATCTCGGCCAGGATGAACTGGGTGAAGTGAACGACCTCGTGGGTCAACGGTGTGCCCTGGGCCCTGGCCTCTTTGAAGGTCGGACGCGAGATGGTGTGCAGCAGCATGACCCCGTCGGCCGGCAGCACCCGGTAGGCCATCTTGAAGAAGTGGCCCCACCGTTGCCGGCCGAAGTGCTCGAAGGCGCCGATGGAGACGATGCGGTCGACGGGCTCGTCGAACTTCTCCCAGCCCTCCAGCAGCACCTGCGCCGAGCGGTTCGTGTTCAGCCCGTCGAACATCTGCTGGACGTGCTCGGCCTGGTTCTCCGACAGCGTCAGGCCCACGACGTTGACGTCGTACTTCTCAATGGCGCGCCGCAGCGTGGCTCCCCAGCCGCAGCCGATGTCGAGCAGGGTCATCCCCGGCTCGAGCCCGAGCTTCCCCAGCGACAGGTCGATCTTGGCGAGCTGCGCCTCCTCGAGCGTCATGTCGTCGCGCTCGAAGTAGGCGCAGCTGTAGGTCTGGGTCGGGTCCAGGAACAGCCGGAAGAAGTCGTCGGACAGATCGTAGTGCGCCTGCACGTTCCCGAAATGCGGCGTGAGCTGCACGGACATGAGTGGTAGGGCCTTTCTGTATCTCGGGGCTCCGGGCGGCCTGGCGGCCATGCGCCGCGGTTCACCCCCGATGCATCCCCTGCATGCTAGCCGTTAAGGCCCTACAAGTCGCATTCCAAAGTCGGCTTTGCGTCACACGTACGTCACACAGCCGTGCGCAACACGGCGCCGACGGCGAGCCCCAGGACCAGCAGCGCCCCCGCCTGGCGCACGTGCACCCAGGCCAACGCCGCGTACCACAGCGGCCACACCGGGAAGTTCGGTGGCGGTTCGTCGGGCCTCGGCCGGCGGAAATACGGCCATACCTTCGCCAGCCGAGGCAGCGCCAACACGACGATCAGTGCGGGCCAGGGCATCGCCCCCACGACGACGGCGATGGCCACCAGCGCATAGAAGCCGACCATCATGCCCAGCGTGACGGCCCGGGCGCGCGCCTCGCCGAGCAGCACGGGCAGGGTCCGGATGCCAAGCGGCTCGTCGTAGGGGATCTTGTCGATGTGCTTGCCCATCAGCACCGTCGTGCACAACAGCCCGTAGGGCAGCGATGCGACGACGACGTCCCACCCGACCGCGCCCACCGCGGAGTAGTAGGTGCCGCACACCATCAGCGGTCCCCACACCACGAAGACGTCCGGCTCGCCGAGGCCGCGCTTCTTCAGCCGCAGCGGTGGCGCCGTGTAGGCGACGCTGAGGGCGAACCCGCCGAGCGCGAACGCCACCACCGGCCACCCCCGCGCCCACGCCAGCGTCACCAGGATGGCCAGATCCGCCACGTTGACCGCCAGGATCGCCAGCCCGAGCGTGCGCCGGCTGATCAGCCCCGACAGCACCGGATGCGGGGCGTACAGGGCGCGCGGGTAGGTGGCGCTGTCGGTGCCGACCTGGGTGTCGTAGAGGTCGTTCATAAGGTTGTTGGCGGTGTGCGCAAGCGTGATGCCCAGCACAGCCAGGACCAGCCAGCGCCAGTCCAGCCCGGGTTTGCCGACCGCCAGCAGGGCCGCCACCAGCCCGGAGACCAGGGTCATCGGCAGCACCGCGGCCCGGGTGACCACGAGCCAGCGCGTGACGGCGTCGACCGGCCCGTCCGGGGGCGGGTTGGTGGTGCGAAGCGCGTAGGCCCACGACCGGAGGCGTGAGCCGGCGCTCACGTCAGCCATCGGGGCCCGACGTCATGGCGCCCGCGGCGGCACGATCGGCGACGGGTGCGGCTGCTCGCGGAACTTCTCCAGCGACCCGCCCGCCTCGACGATGCCGCAGATCGCGCTCCAGCTCAGCATGGTCAGGTAGTCGATCAGCTCGTCGGCGGTCATCCGCGGGTCGGAGATCCACGAGTGGGTCGCGAGCTGCACGCCACCGACGATCATGTAGGCCCACGGTTCCACGCCGCCGGTGTCCATCCCGGCCTCCTGCATGCGGCGGCGCAGCATCATTGCCAGCATGCGGGCGATGATTCGCTCGGAGTCGGCGATCACCTTGCTCTTGGTCGGCGAGCTGTTGGCCATCACGAACCGGTACGGCTCCGGTTCGTCGGCAACCGTCTCGACATACACCCGGATGATCTCGCGGGTCAGGTCGAAGCCGTCCAGGTTGGAGGTCAGCGCGCCCGCCATGTTGGGAATCAGCGTCGACTGCGCGAAGCGCATCAGCACCGCGGTGGTCAGGTCGTTCTTGTCGACGAAGTAGCGGTACAGCACGGTCTTGGAGACCCCGATCTCCGCCGCGATCTCGTCCATGCTCAGGAAGCGGCCGCGCTGCCGGATCGCCACGATCGTGCCGTCCACCAGCTCATTGCGGCGCTCCACCTTGTGTTGGTGCCAGCGCCGCTTGCGACCATCCGTCTTTACGGTCACAGCCCGGATCCGCTCTGCCACTGTCGCCGCTTCTCACTCATCAGACGCCCCTGATACTACGGCTTGCCGGGTGCCTTTTGGCGGATGGGCCGCGCGAGCGGGGGCTGTCCAAGCAGGGCAGTAACACTAACCGGCCGCGGCGAGACATGATGGTGTGGTGACACACCGAGCCTCCCCTGGGGGCGGAGCACCGGGCCCGCCCGCAGCGAGGCCGACGTCCCTGGCGGAATCGTTCGCCGGGGCGGATCCGGCGGCCGACGCCGAGCGGCGGGTGGCGCTGCGCCGGATGAAGCTGGTGGCGCTGAGCTTCCTGGTCGGCGCCACCGGCCTGTTCCTGGCCTGCCGGTGGGCGCAGGCCCATGCCGTCACGGCAACCTGGGTGGGCTACGTCGGTGCGGCCGCGGAGGCCGGGATGGTGGGCGCGCTGGCCGACTGGTTCGCGGTCACCGCCCTGTTCAAGCACCCGCTGGGCATACCGATTCCGCACACCGCGATCATCAAGCGCAAGAAGGACCAGCTCGGCGAGGGCCTGGGGACCTTCGTGCGGGAGAACTTCCTGTCGCCGTCCGTCGTCGAGACCAAGTTGCGCGACGCCCAGGTGCCCAGCCGGCTCGGTAAGTGGCTGTCGGAGACCGCCCACGCCGAGCGGGTGGCCGGCGAGACGGCGACGGTGCTGCGGGTGCTGGTGGAGCTGTTGCGCGACGAGGACGTCCAGCAGGTGATCGACCGGATGATCGTGCGCCGCATCGCCGAACCGCAGTGGGGCCCGCCGGTGGGCCGGGTGCTGGCGACCCTGCTGGCCGAGAACCGCCAGGAGGCCCTGATCCAACTGCTGGCCGACCGGGCGTTCCAGTGGTCGCTGAACGCCGGGGAGGTGATCCAGCGCGTCGTCGAGCGTGACTCGCCGAGCTGGTCGCCCCGGTTCATCGACCACCTCGTCGGCGACCGGATCCACCGCGAGTTGATGGACTTCACCGACAAGGTGCGCCGCAACCCCGACCACGAGTTGCGCCGTTCGGCGACGCGTTTCCTGTTCGAGTTCGCCGACGACCTGCAGCACGATCCGGAGACCATCGCGCGCGCGGATGCGGTCAAGGAACAGCTGATGGCGCGCGACGAGATCGCCACCGCGGCCGCGACGGCGTGGAAGACGCTGAAGCGGCTGGTGCTCGAGGGCGTCGATGACCCGTCCAGCACGTTGCGAACCCGCATCGCCGACACCGTGGTCCGGATCGGGGAGTCGCTGCGTGACGACGCCGACCTGCGCGACAAGGTCGACAGCTGGATCGTGCGGGCCGCCCAGCATCTGGTTTCCGAGTACGGGGTGGAAATCACCGCGATCATCACCGACACGATCGAGCGCTGGGACGCGGAGGAGGCCAGCCGGCGCATCGAACTGCACGTGGGCCGCGACCTGCAATTCATCCGGATCAACGGGACGGTCGTCGGGTCCCTGGCGGGGCTGATCATCTACGCAGTCGCCCAGTTGCTTTTCTAGGGGTGCTAACAAGTGCTTGCAAAAGCAAGCACTGGGTCGTAGTCTGTTGCCGTAAGCCAGGCCACCAGACCCGAGGAGTGCTCGATGCCGCAGGAGGAGAAGCTCTCCGCCAAGGTTTCGACGGCGGCCTCCGATATGGCCTCCGACCTCGGCAGCTTCATCCGCGACCTGCGTGAGAACGCGCAGGTCTCGGTGCGGCAGCTCGCCGAGCGGTCCGGCGTCAGCAACCCGTACCTGAGCCAGGTGGAGCGTGGACTGCGCAAGCCGTCCGCCGACGTCCTGAGCCAGATCGCGAAGGCGCTGCGGATCTCCGCCGAGGTGCTCTATGTGCGGGCCGGGATCCTCGAGCCCAGCGACAAGAACCAGGTGCGCGACGCCATCATCACCGACACGGCGATCACCGAGCGCCAGAAGCAGATCCTGCTCGACATCTACGCGTCATTTGCCGAGCAGAACGAATCCAATTTCGAGGAGAGTCCGAGCGAACCTGACAGCGACGAGTGACGCGTTCGCAGTCGCGCTAGTGACACCAACGAGTTGGTGACGCATAGATGCCAGGGCGCTTGGTTACCCGAAGGGAAGGGGTTTGACGCCAGGCCCATCGAAGTCGCAGTAACCCCAATAAGAAACAAATTATGAAAGGAAACACCATGGCTGAAAACCCGAACGTCGACGACTTGCGGGCTCCGTTGCTGGCGGCGCTCGGCGCGGCCGACCTGGCGCTCGCCACCGTCAACGACCTGATCACCAACCTGCGTGAGCGCGCCGAAGAGACCCGCACCGAGACCCGCAGCCGGGTCGAGGAGCGCCGCGCTCGCCTGTCCAAGCTGCAGGAGGACCTGCCCGAGCAGTTCACCGAGCTGCGCGAGCGCTTCACCTCCGAGGAGCTGCGCAAGGCCGCCGAGGGTTACCTGGAGGCCGCGACCAGCCGTTACAACGAGCTGGTCGACCGCGGCGAGGCCGCCCTGGAGCGCCTGCGCAGCCAGCGGCCCTTCGAGGACGCGTCGGCGCGTGCCGAGGGCTACGTCGACCAGGCCGTCGAGCTGACCCAGGAGGCGCTCGGCACCGTCGCGTCGCAGACCCGCGCGGTCGGCGAGCGGGCCGCCAAGCTGGTCGGCATCGACCTGCCCAAGAAGGCCGAGTCGGCCAAGAAGGCCACGGCCAAGAAGGCCCCCGCCAAGAAGGCTCCGGCCAAGAAGGCCCCGGCCAAGAAGGCGTCGGCCAAGAAGGTCACCCAGAAGTAACCAGACGCGCGACTCCGAGTTGTCCCCGGGCAACTCGGAGTCGACGTTTTGGACGGTGCCCGCATACCCTTGATGCGTGACCCACGCCGTGAGCATCGTCATGTTCGTCCTGCAGATCGCCGTCGCGCTGACGGCCGTGTACGCGTTCGTGCACGCAGCGCTGCAACGAACCGACGCCTATACCGCCGCAGACAAGCTGACCAAGCCCGTGTGGTTGGTGATCCTCGGCGTGGCGGTGGCGCTGTCCTCCGTGCTGAGTTTCGTGTTCGGCGTGCTGGGCATGGCGATCGCCGCCTGCGCCGCCGGGGTGTATCTGGTCGACGTGCGGCCGAAACTGCTTGAGATTCAGGGCAAGTCGCGCTAGCCGGATGAAGGCCCTGCTGGCCGCGCCGGCGGTGGTGCTGGTCGCGCTGCTGGGCCCGCCGGCCCCGGCGTCCGTCGCACGTGCCGACGACACCCCCGCGCCCCCGTTCGTCGACCACACCCAGTGGTCCCGTTGGCAGGGCCTGTCCAGCCTGCGGGTCTTTCCCACACCATCCGGGCGGTTAGCCGCCAGACAACCGGGCACCGCGTCGCAGGCCGACGAGGCGTGGGCCGAGGTGCTCGCGCTGGCGCCGGACGCCGACACCCCCGGCATGCGCGCGCAGTTCGTCTGCCACTGGCAGCTCGCCGAGTTCGTGCAGCCGGGCAAGACCAGCTGGAACCTCGAGCCCTGGCGCCCAGTGGTCGACGACGCCGAAATGTTCGCCACCGGCTGCAACCCCGGCGGTCCGGAAGAAGGGTTCTAGTTGGCGAGGCAACCCACGCGGGCCCAGCTGGCGGCCCTGATCGACCACACCCTGCTCAAGCCCGAGGCCACCCGCGCCGACGTGGCCGCGCTCGTCGCCGAGGCGGCCGACCTCGGTGTGTACGCCGTGTGCGTCTCGCCGTCGATGGTCCCGGCCGCGTCGCACGCCGCCGGCTCCGGCGTTCGGGTGGCGGCGGTGGCGGGCTTTCCGTCGGGCAAGCACGTGCCGGAGGTCAAGGCGCGCGAGGCCGCGCTGGCCGTGCAGGCCGGCGCCGGCGAGATCGACATGGTCATCGACATCGGCGCCGCGCTGGACGGCAACATCGATGCCGTGCGACGCGACATCGAGGCGGTGCGGGCCGCTGTGCCCCAGGCCGTGCTCAAGGTCATCGTGGAATCGGCGGTGCTGCTGGCGCGCGCGGGCGGGGAAACCCTGGCGGACGTGTGCCGCGCAGCCGAGGACGCCGGAGCCGACTTCGTCAAGACCTCGACCGGCTTTCACCCGGCGGGCGGGGCGTCGGTGGACGCCGTCGCCCTGATGGCCGAGACGGTCGGCGGGCGGCTGGGCGTCAAGGCCAGCGGCGGCATCCGCACGGCCGCCGACGCGCTAGCGATGCTGGATGCCGGTGCCACCCGGCTCGGCCTGTCGGCCAGCCGGGCGGTGCTCGACGGGCTCGGCGGCGACCCTTAGAGGTTGGCGAAGCAGGGGTCGGTGGTGTTGTCGTTCGGGATGGTGGCGTTCTGCGTCGAAAAGTGGCTTGTCACACCGGTATCGGTGACCTGCACGCTGTCGGCGTGGATGCCCAGCGGGTAATTCTTGGTGAAGTTGGCGGTGAAGTCGTCCAGCGTCGACTGCACCGATTCCTTGGGCATGGTGAAGCCCAGCGCGTTGAAGCTGACGATCTGCAGCTGCAGCCCGGTGCCGGACACCACCGGCTTGGCGGTGATGTTGTCCAACATGCCCTTCAACTCGACGGTGCCGTCGGCAGGGTGAGTCGTCACGCTGTTGGTGACGAACGGACCCAGGACCGGGATCGCGTTCTGCACCGACTGCTTGATCCCGTCACTGGTCCACGTGATGGTGGCGTCCAGCGAGCCGATGGTGCCTTTTGAGTTGGCGTTCGACTGGAGCCGCACGTCGCGGATGTTGAGGTTGAGCTTCATGCCCTTGGCATCGCGGATGTTGTTGCCGGCCGTCTGGACCGAGATGTTGGTGTAGTGCTTGGTGGCCTGTTGCCACAGCATCAGCGGCGTCACGCCGAAGGATGCGGTGGCCTGGTCCTTGACCTCACACGCCACCGCCTGGGCGACCTTGGAGTTCGCCTCGTGGCGGACGTACAGCTCGCCCCCGATCAAAGCGGCGAGCAGGAGCGCGAAAACGATGATCAGGATCAGCGCGATGGACAGCGGGTCGCGAAGGAGGCGTCGTTTCTTCTTCACCGGTGCCGGCTCTTGGTCGGGGGTGGCCAGCTTCTCCGTCGGGCCCACGGGCGGGGCTGGGGGCGGCGGGTAGGGGGGCCGCGGCGGGTTCTGATGCGGGACGCTCAGCTGCTCGGTCTGCTGACCGGAAGCGGCCGGCGGCGGGGACTGCTGAGTCGGGCCGCCGGTATTGATGCGTTCGGTCGGACGCTCAGTCGGGGGCTGGCCGAAGGGGCCTTGGTTGCCGGGACGGGCCCATGTCGACGGGCCCTCGTTCGGTGGTCCTGGTGGGCCCTGTGGGTTCGTCACCCAACCGATTCTGCCCTATCCACCTGAGCAAAGTCGGAGCGGTTGCGCAGCACCGCGATGCTGTCCCGGGCCGCGGCGACCCGGTCCACGTCGATGTCGGCGACCACGAGCTGCGGCCCGTCGCCGGCCGAGGCGACCACCTCGCCCAGCGGCGAGGCGACCAGGCTGCCGCCCACCCCCAGCGGCGCACCCGACCCGGAATCGGTCAGGGCCGCGCCGGGATCGGCCTGACCGACCGCGGCCACATAGCTCATCGAGTCCAGCGCGCGGGCCCGGGCCAGCAGCGTCCACTGCTCGAGCTTGCCCGGCCCCGATCCCCAGGACGCGCAGGCGACGATCAGCTGGGCGCCGCGGCGGGCCAGCTCGGTGTAGAGCGCCGGGAACCGGATGTCGTAGCAAACGCTCAATCCCACCCGGACGTCGTCGACGTCGACCACCACCGGTTCGTGGCCGGGCGCGACGGTGCGCGACTCGGTGAACCCGAATGCGTCGTACAGGTGGATCTTGTCGTAGTGGGCGTCGGGCCGGTTGGGGGTGCCCGGCCCGGCCACGATCAGCGTGTTCTTCACCCTGCCGTCGCCGGACGGGGTGAACATGCCCGCGATGACCGTGATCCCCGACTCGGTCGCGATCGCGCGCACCTCGTTGGCCCAGGGCCCGTCGACGGGCTCGGCGATCGGGGCCAGGGGGACGCCGAACCGGCACATGGTCGCCTCCGGGAAGGCCACCAGCGCGGCGCCCGCGTCGGCAGACCGGCGGGTGTTCTCGCGGACCAGCTCGAGGTTCGCCGCGGGATCGCTGCCACTTTGGATCTGCGCCAGCGCGATTCGCATGGGCGCCAGCTTAGGCCTCGGCTTAGGCGCGGTGACGATGCGCGCCGCGTGCGGCGCGAGGAGGAAGCGGGCGATTCGGCTTAGGCGCGGCTTAGGCGCTCTGGGCGATCCACTCCGCGGTCAGCCGTTGTTCGCGGCTCACCAGCTCGTCCAGCTGGGCGCCGATGAGCCGCTCCACCTTGCCGCCGATGATCGGGATCCGCACCTGGACGGTGATCCGGGAGGTGAGCCGGGCGCCGCCGGTGCCGGCGATCGGTGCCAGTTCCCCAGTCCCGGACACGTTCGCCGGGGTGTCCAGAATGGTGACCGCGATCGAGCCCGTGGCGGTGCCGTCGACGAGCGGACCCCAGGTTTCCTTGCGCCTGATGCAGATGTCGCCCCGGTGCAGCTGCTTGACGACAGCGTGCAGGTTGTGGCTGCGCACCACCTGCAATGTGACCACCTCGACGGTGCCGTCCCGTCCGGACTCGCCGCCGACCCGCATCGACTCCAGCCTCGCCTCGTCGACGGGAATGTCGGCCAGCCTGGCCCGCCAGTACCCCTCCTCCTGGAAAGCGCGGTGGACGTCTTCGACGCTTTCCTCGTACTCGGCCGACAACTCGAATGAATGCGGCATAGCTGGCCAGGCTACCGTTACGGGCCATGAATTCGAGCGGTGCCGGTTCGCTCTTCGCCGGCGCGCGTGTCGATGAGGCGGTGCCGCTGGCGCCGTTGACCACCTTGCGGGTCGGGCCGGTCGCGCGACGGCTGATCACCTGCACCAGCACCGATCAGGTGGTCGCCGTGCTGCGTCAGTTGGACTCCGAAGCCCGGGCGACGCCGGTGCTGGTGTTTGCTGGCGGGTCCAACCTGGTGATCGCCGACACGTTGACCGACCTGACCGCGGTGCGCTTGGCGAACGACGGCATCACGGTGGACGGCAACGTGGTCCGCGCCGAGGCGGGCGCGGTCTGGGACGACGTGGTGGTCGAGTCCATCGAGCACGGCCTGGGCGGGCTGGAGTGCCTGTCGGGCATCCCCGGGTCGGCCGGCGCCACGCCCGTGCAGAACGTCGGAGCGTACGGGGCGGAGGTGTCCGACACCATCACCCGGGTGCGGGTGCTGGATCGCGAAAGCGGCGAGGTGCGCTGGGTGCCGGGCGACGAGCTCGGCTTCGGTTACCGCACCAGCGTCTTCAAGCAGGCGTCCCATTCGGGCCGCGAAATCCCTTGGGCGGTACTGGAAGTGGAGTTCGTGTTGGACCCGTCGGGCCGCAGCGCGCCGCTGCGTTACGGCGAGCTGACGGCCGCGCTGAACGCCACCGCCGGCGAGCGCGCCGATCCCCAAGCCGTGCGCGAGGCGGTGCTGATGCTGCGGGCGCGCAAGGGCATGGTGCTCGACGCGAGCGACCACGACACCTGGAGCGTGGGTTCGTTCTTCACCAACCCCGTGGCGGCTCCGGAGGCCTACGAACGGCTGGCCCGCGACGTCGAGGGGCCGGTTCCGCACTACCCGGCGCCGGACGGGGTCAAGCTGGCGGCGGGCTGGCTGGTGGAGCGTGCCGGCTTCGGCAAGGGCTATCCGCACGATGAAGCGGCACGTTGCCGACTTTCGACCAAGCACGCGCTTGCTCTGACCAACCGCGGCGGGGCCACCGCAAACGACGTCATCGCGCTGGCCCGCACGGTGCGTGACGGAGTCCATGCTGTGTTTGGCATCACACTGGAACCGGAGCCTGTCCTGCTCGGCTGCAGGCTGTAGCGGCAAATCCCCCGTGATTGCGCGTCGGCGCCGAATTGTCGTGGCGCCGTTGGGGTCTATTCTCCCGGTATCTTTAGATGTCGTGAGCACATCCAGTACCCCGCCGCCGGTTAACCGGCGCTTGGCCCTGGCGGCCCTCGGGCTCGGCGTGTTCGCCCCCAGCGTGTTGGCCGCCTGCGCGGGCACCGCGGCCAAGCAAGCCGAGACCAAGAAGGAGCCGCCGGCGCCTCAGCTGAAGTTCCAGCCGGCGGACGCCGCCTCCGACGTGGTTCCGATCTCGCCGATCAGCGTCCAGGTCAGCGACGGCTGGTTCCAGAAGGTGGCGTTGACGAACTCGTCGGGCAAGGTGGTCGCAGGATCTTTCAACGCCGACCGCACCGTCTTCACGACCACCGAGCCGCTGGGCTACGACGCGACCTACACCTGGAGCGGTTCGGCCGTCGGCCACAACGGCAAGGCGATCCCGGTGACCGGCAAGTTCACCACCGTGACGCCGAGCAAGAAGATCGGCGGCGCCTTCCAGTTGGCCGACGGCCAGACCGTCGGGGTCGCCGCGCCGATCATCATCCAGTTCGACGCGCCGATCAGCGACAAGGCCTCCGTCGAGAAGGCACTCACCGTCACCACCACGCCCCCCGTCGAGGGCAGCTGGGCGTGGCTGCCCGACGAGGCGCAGGGGGCGCGCGTGCACTGGCGCCCGCGCGAGTACTACCCGGCGGGCACCACGGTCAACGTCGACGCCAAGCTGTACGGGCGGCCGTTCGGTGACGGTGCGTTCGGCGCCGACGACATCTCGCTGCACTTCCAGATCGGCCGCAAGCAGGTCGTCAAGGCCGAGGTCTCCTCGCACCGCATCCAGGTCGTCACCGACGCCGGCGTCATCATGGACTTCCCATGCAGCTACGGCGAGGCCGACAAGGCGCGCAACGTCACCCGCAACGGCATTCACGTGGTCACCGAGAAGTACGCCGACTTCTACATGTCCAACCCGGCGGCGGGCTACTCCAATGCTCACGAGCGCTGGGCGGTGCGGATCTCCAACAACGGCGAGTTCATCCACGCCAACCCGATGAGCGCGGGCGCGCAGGGCAACAGCAACGTCACCAACGGCTGCATCAACCTGTCGACCTCCGACGCCGAGGAGTACTACCGCACCGCGATCTACGGCGACCCCGTCGAGGTGACCGGCAGCTCGATCCAGCTGTCCTACTCCGACGGCGACATCTGGGACTGGGCCGTGGACTGGGACACCTGGGTGGCGATGTCGGCGCTGCCGCCCCCGACGGCGCACCCGCCGGCCACGCAGATCCCGGTGACCGCGCCGGTCACCCCGTCGAACGCCCCGACGCTGTCGGGCACGCCCACTTCTTCTCCGACGACCACCACGCCTTCGCCTAGCCCTGGCGGTTAAACCGCGTCGCGCTGGCCTGGTCGCGCGGCTTCATGACGATCAGGTCGAGGTCGACGTGGGACGGCCGCGAGGCGACGAACCCGATCACCTCGGCGACGTCGGCGGCCGTCAACGGCGTCAGCCCGGCGTACACCGCGTCCGCGCGCTGTTGGTCGCCGTCGAAACGGACAAGCGAGAACTCGGTTTCGACCGCGCCCGGCGCAATCTCGGTGAGCCGCACCGGTTTTCCGAGTAGTTCACCGCGCAGCGTTCGGTGCAGCGCGCCCTGGGCGTGTTTGGCCGCGGTGTAGCCGGCGCCGCCGTCGTAGGTCTCCAGCGCCGCGACCGAGGTGACGGTGACGATCAGGCCGTCGCCGGAGTCGATCAGCTTGGGCAGCAGCGCGCGGGTGACGCGCAGCGTGCCCATCACGTTGGTCTCCCACATCCACCGCCAGTGCTCCAGGTCGGCCTCGGCGACGGGTTCGAGTCCCCAAGCGCCACCGGCGTTGTTGACCAACACGTCGACGCGTCCGAGCTTGTCCGCCAGCGCTTGCACCGCGGCATCGTCTGTGACGTCGGCCACAACGCCGGTCCCGCCGATTTCGTCGGCCAGCGCGTTGATCCGATCCGCGCGGCGCGCCACAGCGACCACGTGAAAGCCAAGGGCCGCAAGGACTTTGGCGGTCGCCTCGCCGATCCCGGAGCTGGCGCCGGTGACCACCGCGACCCGCTGTTGCCCCCCTACTGCGTTCATCGGAATAACTCTAATAAACGTGCTAAATTCTCGGAGTGCACCTCAGCGCCCTGTTCGACAACACCGCCGCGTGTCTTTGCGCGGCGAGTGCGTGTTGTTGCCGCGCACTTTGCCGCTCCTGACCTTTCAGGCGTGGCCGAAGCCGGCCATTCGAACTCGGACAAAGGAATCTCGTGCGCACGACGACTCTCACCCACACCCATTCCCCCAGCCGCAAGGCCCCCCTCCGGTTGCACCGCCAGATCCTGCCCCCGGCGCTGCACATCTCCGACTCGGCCGCGGCTTCGGTATTCCGCGCCGTCCGGTTGCGTGGCCCGGTCGGCCGTGACGTCATCGCCGGCGTCACGTCGCTGAGCATCGCCACCGTTAACCGCCAGGTCATCGCGCTGCTCGACGCCGGGCTGTTGCGCGAGCGCGCCGACCTGGCCGTATCCGGCGCCATCGGACGCCCGCGCGTGCCCGTGGAGCTGAACCACGAACCGTTCGTGACGCTCGGCATCCACATCGGCGCGCGCACCACCAGCATCGTGGCGACCGACCTGTTCGGCCGCACGCTGGACACCGTCGAGACCCCCACGCCGCTCAGCGCCGCCGGGCCCGCGCTGGCATCGCTGGCCGAGAGCGCCAGCCGGTACCTGAGGCGCTGGCACCGGCGCCGCCCGCTCTGGGTCGGGGTGGCGATCGGTGGCACCGTCGACAGCGCCACCGGACACGTCGACCACCCGAGGCTGGGCTGGCGGCAGGCGCCGGTGGGCCCCGTGCTGGCCGACGCGCTCGGACTGCCGGTCTCGGTGGCCTCGCACGTCGACGCCATGGCCGGCGCCGAGCTGCTGCTCGGCCTGCGGCGATTCGCGCCGAGCTCGCCGACCAGCCTGTACGTCTACGCCCGCGAGACCGTCGGCTATGCGCTGGTGATCGGCGGGCGGGTGCACTGCCCAACCAGCGGCCCCGGCACCATCGCCACGCTGCCCGCCCACTCCGAGTTGCTCGGCGGAGCAGGACAGCTGGAGTCCACCGTCAGCGACGAAGCGGTGCTGGCCGCCGCGCGCCGGCTCAAGATCCTTCCCAGTGTCGCTCCGGCGACCCGCATAAACGGGTCCGCGACCGCGATGACCGACCTACTGCGGGTGGCTCGGGCCGGCAATCAGCAGGCCAGGGAGCTGCTGGCGGAGCGGGCCCGGGTCCTCGGCGAGGCGGTCGCCCTGCTGCGCGACATGCTCAACCCCGACGAGTTGGTGGTCGGTGGGCAGGCCTTCACCGAGTACCCCGAGGCGATGGAGCACGTGGAGGCGGCGTTCGCCGAAAACTCGGTCCTGGCGCCGCGCGATATCCGCGTCACCGCCTTCGGCAACCGGGTGCAGGAGGCCGGGGCCGGGACGGTGTCGCTGGGCGGGCTGTACGCCGACCCGCTCGGCGCGATGCGCCGCGCCGGGGCGCTGGACGCCCGGCTGCGGGACGTCGCCGCCGACGAGACGTCCGCTTAGCGCGAACGGCGCGCTTGGGTCGGTTCGCGGCCCGTCCTGTAAAGATGAAGGGGTGCGGCACGACGACGTCCCCCGGCTGAACGGCCCGCGCCGGGTCGCAGTGTTGGCGGTGCACACCTCACCGCTGGCCCAGCCGGGGACCGGCGACGCCGGCGGCATGAACGTCTACGTGCTCCAAACCGCGCTGCACCTGGCCCGCCGCGGCATCGAGGTGGAGATCTTCACTCGGGCCACCGCGTCGGCCGATCCGCCCGTCGCCCACGTGGCGCCCGGCGTGCTGGTCCGCAACGTGGTGGCGGGGCCGTTCGAGGGCCTGGACAAGTACGACCTGCCGACCCAGCTGTGCGCGTTCGCGGCCGGGGTGCTGCGCGCCGAGGCGTCGCACGAGCCGGGCTACTACGACATCGTGCACTCCCACTACTGGCTGTCCGGGCAGGTCGGCTGGCTGGCCCGGGACCGCTGGGCGGTGCCGCTGGTGCACACCGCGCACACGCTCGCCGCGGTGAAAAACGCCGCCCTGGCCGACGGGGATGCGCCCGAGCCGCCGCTGCGCACGGTGGGCGAGCAGCAGGTCGTCGACGAGGCCGACCGGCTGATCGTCAACACCGAAGACGAAGCGCGGCAGTTGATTTCGATTCATCGCGCCGACCCGGCCCGCATCGACGTGGTCCACCCCGGCGTGGATTTGGACGTGTTCCGCCCGGGTGATCGCCGCGCGGCACGGGCCGCGCTCGACCTCCCGCCCGACGAGGACGTGGTGGCCTTCGTCGGCCGGATCCAGCCGCTGAAGGCGCCGGACATCGTGCTGCGCGCCGCCGCGAAATTGCCCGGGGTGCGCATCGTGGTGGCCGGCGGCCCGTCGGGCAGCGGTCTGGCTTCACCGGACGGGCTGGTTCGGCTGGCCGGCGAACTCGGCATCACCGACCGTGTCACGTTCCTGCCGCCGCAGTCCCGCGTGGACCTCGCGACGTTGTTCCAGGCCGCCAATCTTGTTGCGGTGCCGAGCTATTCGGAGTCGTTCGGGCTCGTCGCCGTCGAGGCGCAGGCGTGCGGCACCCCGGTTGCCGCCGCCGCGGTCGGCGGCCTGCCGGTGGCCGTGCGCGACGGGATCTCCGGCGCGCTGGTGTCCGGCCACGACGTCGGCGACTGGGCGGACGCCCTGGATCGGCTGCTGCGCCTGCCCACGCCGCAGGCCGACGCGATGGGCCGCGCGGCCGCCGCGCACGCGGCCACCTTCTCCTGGGACAACACCACCGACGCGTTGCTGGCCAGCTATCGGCGCGCGATCGGCGACTTCACCGCCCTGCGCCAGCGCCGGTTTCGCGACCGGGCCTCGATGCGCAAGCCCCGGCGGTGGACGACGCGTCGCGGGGTGGACGCGTGAACACGACTGTGCAGGCCGTGATCGAGCACACGCTGCGGGCGAGCGGGCTGACCTACTCGGAATTCCCCGGCGCGCACGGCGGTCTGCCGGGCCTGGTGGTGGAGTTGCCCGGCGAGCGCAAGCTCAAGACCAACACCATCCTGAGCGTCGGCGAGCATTCGGTGCGCGTGGAGGCGTTCGTGTGCCGCAAGCCCGACGAGAACCACGAGGGCGTTTACCGGTTCCTGCTCAGGCGCAATCGCCGGCTGTACGGGGTCGCTTACACGCTGGACAACGTCGGCGACATCTACCTGGTGGGCCGCATGTCGCTGGCGTCGGTCGACGCCGACGAGATCGACCGGGTGCTCGGCCAGGTGCTCGAGGCGGTGGACTCGGACTTTAACACGTTGTTGGAGTTGGGTTTTCGCTCGTCGATCCAGAAAGAGTGGGAGTGGCGGGTGTCGCGCGGGGAGTCGCTGAAGAACCTGCAGGCGTTCGCACACTTGATTGACGACGACGACTCCGACGACCAATAGCGCCGCGTGAGAGACTTTCCGGCATGGGAGACACTGCCACGCTGGTGCTGCTCCGCCACGGCGAGAGCGACTGGAATGCCCTCAACCTGTTCACGGGCTGGGTCGACGTCGGGCTGACCGAGAAGGGCCGGGCCGAGGCGGTCCGAAGCGGCGAGCTGATGACCGAACACGGTCTGATGCCCGACGTGCTCTACACCTCGCTGCTGCGCCGCGCGATCACCACCGCGCACCTGGCGCTGGACACCGCCGACCGGCTGTGGATCCCGGTGCGGCGCAGCTGGCGGCTCAACGAACGCCACTACGGCGCGCTGCAGGGCCTGAACAAGGCCGAGACCAAGGAGCGCTACGGCGAGGAGCAGTTCATGACCTGGCGGCGCAGCTACGACACGCCGCCGCCGCCGATCGAGCGGGGCAGCAAGTTCAGCCAGGACACCGACCCCCGCTACGCCAACATCGGCGGCGGCCCGCTGACCGAATGCCTCGCTGACGTGGTGGCCCGTTTCCTGCCGTACTTCACCGACGTCATCGTCCCCGACCTGCGGACCGGCAAGACGGTGCTGATCGTCGCGCACGGCAACTCGCTGCGCGCCCTGGTCAAATACCTCGACGACATGTCCGACGAGGAGATCGTGGGGCTGAACATCCCGACCGGGATTCCGCTTCGCTACGACCTGGACGCCGACATGCGCCCCGTGCTGCCGGGCGGGACCTACCTGGACCCGGAGGCGGCCGCGGCCGGCGCCGCCGCCGTTGCCAGCCAGGGGCGCGGCTGAGCTCCTCCGCGCCCACCAGCAGCTTTTAAAGGCCCTTTTGCCAAACATCGCGTAAACGGCAGCGGAACACCTGTTGCGTAGGGTGTGACTTGTCCGATTTTGGCCGCGCTCCGCTAGGGCGGCGTTCACCAAATTTGTAGGATTTTGTTGTGACTGTGTTCTCGGCGCTGTTGCTGGCCGGGGTCTTGTCAGTGCTGGCACTGGCCGTAGGTGTTGCGGCCGGCGTCCGGCTGGCGCCGCGGGCGGTCGAGCGCCGTCAGCAATCCACCACCGAATGGACGGGCATCACCGTCGCGCAGATGCTGCAACGCATCGTCGCGCTGATGCCGCTGGGAGCCGCGGTGGTGGATTCGCATCGCGACGTCGTCTATCTCAACGACCGGGCTAGGGAATTGGGGCTGGTTCGTGATCGGCAGCTCGACGACCAGGCCTGGCAGGCCGCCCAGCAGGCGCTCACCGGCGTCGACGTCGAGTTCGACCTGCGGCCGCCCAAACGCGCCGCGGGCCGCTCGGGGCTTTCGGTGCACGGGCAGGCGCGGTTGCTCAGCGAAGAGGACCGCCGGTTCGCGGTGGTGTTCGTGCACGACCAGTCCGACTACGCCCGGATGGAAGCCACCAGGCGCGATTTCGTGGCCAACGTCAGCCACGAGCTCAAGACCCCGGTGGGCGCCATGGCGCTGCTCGCCGAGGCCCTGCTGGCCTCCGCGGACGACTCCGAAACCGTTCGCCGCTTCGCCGAAAAGGTGCTCGTGGAAGCCAACCGGCTGGGGGACATGGTCGCCGAGCTGATCGAGCTGTCCCGGCTGCAGGGCGCCGACCCGTTGCCCAACGTCACCGACGTCGAGGTGGATACCGTTGTCTCCGAGGCGATTTCACGCCACAAGGTGGCCGCCGAGAACGCCGACATCGAGATTCGCACCGACGCGCCCAGCGGCCTGCGGGTGCTGGGCGACGAAACCCTGCTGGTGACCGCGCTGGCCAACCTGGTGTCCAACGCGATTGCGTATTCGCCCCCAGGCTCGCCGGTTTCGATCAGCCGGCGGCGCCGCGGCGACAACATCGAGATCGCCGTGACCGACCGCGGAATCGGGATCGCGCTGGAAGACCAGGAGCGCGTCTTCGAGCGGTTCTTCCGCGGAGACAAGGCGCGTTCGCGGGCCACCGGCGGCAGCGGCCTGGGACTCGCGATCGTCAAACACGTTGCGGCCAACCACAACGGCAGCATCGGCGTGTGGAGCAAGCCGGGAACCGGATCGACGTTCACCCTGTCGATTCCGGCCTACCAGGACGGCGACGAGGAACCCGAGCAACCGCGGGGTCGTGAGGTGCGACCCAACCGGTCACAACGAGAGGAAGAATTGAGTAGATGACGAGCGTGCTGATCGTGGAGGACGAGGAGTCGCTGGCCGATCCTCTGGCATTCCTCCTGCGCAAGGAGGGCTTTGAGGCCACGGTCGTGACCGATGGACCCGCAGCACTCGCCGAGTTCGATCGCGGCGGCGCCGACATTGTGCTGCTCGACCTGATGCTGCCGGGCATGTCCGGCACCGACGTGTGCAAGCAGCTGCGCGCTCGTTCCAGCGTGCCGGTGATCATGGTGACCGCCCGCGACAGCGAGATCGACAAGGTCGTCGGCCTCGAGCTGGGCGCGGATGACTATGTCACGAAACCCTATTCGGCGCGCGAACTGATCGCCCGGATCCGCGCGGTACTGCGCCGCGGCGGCGACGACGACTCCGAGATCAGCGACGGCGTGCTGGAGTCCGGGCCGGTGCGGATGGACGTCGAACGCCACGTCGTCTCCGTCAACGGTGACACGATCACGTTGCCGCTGAAGGAATTCGACCTGCTCGAATACCTGATGCGCAACAGCGGACGGGTGCTGACCCGCGGCCAGCTGATCGACCGGGTGTGGGGTGCGGATTACGTCGGTGACACCAAGACACTCGACGTGCACGTCAAGCGCCTGCGCTCGAAGATCGAGGCCGACCCGGCCAACCCGGTGCACCTGGTCACGGTGCGCGGGTTGGGATACAAGCTCGAGGGCTAACGGTCCGCGTCGCCGCTCACCGCCACGACTGTGTATTCAGGGCGGTCGAGTGTGTACTGCGGGCGGGGATTGTGCGTTCAGGGCGCCCAGGCCGCACGCGCAACTAGCGCGCGCCGACGATTTCGTCGGCCACCCCTAGCGCCAGCGCCATGATCGACAGCTGCGGGTTCACCTCCGGGCAGCTGGGCAGGATCGACGCGTCGGCCACCCAGACGCCGTCCACGCCGCGCAGCCGCCCGGTTTCGTCGACCGGGCACAGCTGCTCGTCGGCGCCCGCGGCCGCGGTCCCCGTGGGATGGAAGGCCGCCAGGTGCAGGCTTCGCGCGTCACTTCGGCCCAGCGCGTCGCGCAGCGCGGCCAAGGAGGTCACCGTCGGCGCGCCCGGCAGGCCGGTCAGGACCTCGACGGCGCCCGCGGTGAACAGCAGCCGGCCCATGGCCTCGATCGCAACCATCAGCTTGGCGGCGTCGGTCCGGGCGAGGTTGTAGCGCACCAGCGTCTCGCCGCGCATCGAGGCCACCGAGCCGACGCCCCGATCGGCCACCATCGCCCCGAACGTCGCGACCTGGGGCGCGCGGTCCAGCCAGCCGAGCAGCTCGGCGCCGTAGCCGGGATAGACCATCGAGCCCATCCCCGGCGGCGTGGAGGTCGCTTCGATCAGCACGCCGTGGGACTCGTGGAACTCGTGGACGGCCGCGCTCTGCAGCACCCCGTGCCAGGCGACGACGTCGTCGTCGAACCGCCCGGCCAGCATCATCGCCGGGTGCAGCGCGAGGTTTCGGCCGAGGCGGGGATGCGCGCCAAAACCGCTGCGCCGCAACAGCCCCGGCGTCTCGGTGGCCCCGGCGGCGACGACGACGGTGTCCGCAAGGACGTCCAGCGCGGTGCCGTCGGGTCGGCGGGCCCGCACGCCGCGGGCGCGTCCGTGCCGGTGCAGCACCCGCTCGACGCGGGCGTGCGAGATGATCCGCGCCCCCGCGGCACACGCCTGCGGCAACGCGTTGAGGTGCACGCCGAACTTGGCGTTTCGCGGGCAGCCGATCGCACACTGGCAACAGCCTTCGCAGCCCGGTGCGTTGCGCGGGATCGGCGCCGCGCGCCAGCCCAGCGTCGTCGCGGCGTCCAGCAGCAGCCGCCCGTTGCGGCCCATGATCTCCAGCGGCACCGGCGCCACCCGCAGCGTGCGCTCGACGTCGTCGAGGCGCTCGGCCAGCCGGTCCGGATCGGCCAGGTGCAGGCCGAAGTCCGCGCTCCAGCGCCGCACCACGCCGGGCGGCGGCCGGTAACAGGTGCCCGAGTTCACCACGGTGGTGCCGCCGACCGCCCGACCGATGGGCAGCACCACCGACGGACGTCCGAGCGCGACGGTGGCCCCCGCGCCGCGGTACAGGCCGGCGTAGCGGTCGATCGGGTGGGTGCTGCGGAACTCCTCGACCGTCCAGCGGCGTCCCTCCTCGAGCACGACGGTGTCGAGGCCGGCCCGCGCCAGGGTGCGGGCCACCATCGCGCCGCCGGCGCCGGACCCCACGATGACGGCGTCGGCGGCGACGATGGAGGGGCTCTCGGTCGACGGGGTGATGGTCAACGGCGCATCGGGACGCGCGATGTCATGTCGCTGGGCGCGCGAAAGCAGTTCCGGCGCATAGGTTTCCGCGCCATTGGCGAGCAACACGACCGCCTTCATGGCCTCGATGGCGGCGCCGGCGTCGGGGCCGAGCGCCGCGACCCGCCGCAGCACCCGGTCCCGTTGGCCGGCGTCGAGCCGCGACAGTGATCGGCCGCTGGTGAGGTAGCTGGCCGCGGCGACCGAGAGCAGTCCGGCCCGCACGGCCCACCGAGAGGTCGCGGGCAGCCGGTTCAAGTAGCGGTCGACGCGCTCGGCGAGCTGGGCCGGTGCCGGGCCGCCGGACTCCTCGGGGAGCAGCGCGGCGCCGAACGACGCGGCGAGACGGCTCATATGATTCGCCCGAGCCGGCGCCCCAACTTGATGAAGAACGGATAGGTGGCGAAGATGGCGCCCGCAGCCGCGTGCAGCGGCCAGCCCGCCCGCGCCGTGTCGACGCCGAAAACGCCGCTGTTCCACATGAAGTCGCGCCCGTTGCGGGCGCGGAAGGGCCGCCACAGCACTCCGAGGCCGGGCACGTTGTTGTAGAGCCCGAACGAGCCGCCGAAGAAGACCCCGAGCGTGGCTGCCTCGGCCAGATCGCGGCGGTCGGAGGGAAGTTGCCGCTCGATGAGCACTCCGGCGGCAACAAGCAGGGGCGGGTCGAGAGCAAAACTCACGTGGGGATCCTTTCGTTGATCTCCGGTGCGTCGGCGCCGCGCAGCCCGACCTCGGCATGCCCGGTTCCCAGCACCGACCAGTGCCGGTCGTCGACCTCGATGTGGATGTCGGCCTGCTCGGTGTTCGTGCACACCGCGCGGCCGCCGTCGGGGTCCGTGTAGCCCAGGCTCACGCACCGCTCGGGGGGTTGGTCGACCCGGATGAGCACCCGGCGACCGCCGATGCGCCCCTCCAGTTGCCAGTGCCGCACGCCCAGCGTCGTGCGCATCCTCAGTGACGGCAAAGGGCTTGTGGGCCAATCTTTTCCGTCGATGCGGAAGCGGACGAACGCCATCGGCGCGAGCCTGCGCAACCCCGGTTTGTGGGGGACGGCCGTAACCGCTTCCACGACGTCGCCGTTGCCGAGGTCGGCGTGAATCCATCCCCAGCGCCGGGCGTTGCCGTGCCCGTAGATGTGGGCGACGCCGCCGCGCCAGCCGTCGACCTGCACCGCGGCGTCGGCGACCGTCAATGACCCGGCGAACTCGGCGGTCGGCGCCAGGACCACCTGTGCGCCCGGCAACAGCTCGCGCTCCCAGGCCGCGCGCGGGAACGTCCACAGCGGCGTGCCGGCGTCCTTCCACGACAGGTCCCACGCGAGCGATCCGGCGCTGCCGGCCAGCCTTTCGTGGGACGCGCGCACCCCGGCGGCGTCGAACCAGGCAGCTCCCGCCGCGGGTGACGTGGGTTCGGGGCCGAACCGCTCGGTGCGCGGCGTGCCGTCGGGCGGGAACCAGGTCGCCCAGCCGTGGGCGTAGGGGGCGTCCGCCGCGTGCAGGGGGGCCACCGTCTCGCAGTGGATCCACAGCCCGGCGCGGGTCGCCGGGTCCGACAGGGTGGCGTACCAGACTTCCAGGCGGCCGGCCTTGCCCCGCCAGCGCGGGGCCGTGGCCGATCGCATCTCGTCGTCCATGTGCTCACCTCCGATTGGGACGCGCCGGTGGGCGTGCTGCCCCGCGCCCGGTTCGTCCACTATATTGGTTGAGCCAATGAACCAGTCAAGTGCGCTGCAGCCGCCGGATCGACAGCGGGTCGACGAACAGATCGCCGCGTCGATCGCCGACGCCATCCTTGACGGCGCCTTTCCGCCCGGATCCTTGCTGCCTCCCGAGCGGGAGCTGGCCGAGCAGCTCAACGTGAACCGCACGTCACTGCGGTTGGGCCTGGCCCGTTTGCAGCAGATGGGGCTCATCGAGGCGCGGCACGGCAGCGGCAACGTGGTGCGCGACCCCGAGGCGCTCACCCACCCCGCGGTGGTGGAAGCGCTGGTTCGCAGGCTCGGCCCGGAGTTCCTGGCCGAACTGCTGGAGATCCGGGCGGCGCTGGGCCCGCTGATCGGCCGGCTGGCCGCGCAGCGGGGAGCGCCGGAGGATGCCGAGGCGCTGCGCGCCGCGCTGGCGGCGGTGGCCGAGGCCGACGGTCCCGCGGCGCTGCAGGCCGCCGACGTCGCCTATTTCCGGGTGCTCATCCACGGCAGCCGCAACCGCGCGCTGGGTTTGATGTATCGCTGGGTCGAGCATGCGTTCGGCGGCCGCGAGCACGAGCTCACCGCCGCCTACGAGGACGCGGCCCCGGTGGTGGCCGACCTGACGGCGATCACCGACGCGGTGCTGGCTCGCAACGCCGAGGCGGCCGCCGCGGCGGTCGAGGGCTACTTAAACGCGAGCGCGCTACGAATGGTGTTGGCGTACAGGAAAACTCACGAGGCCTGAGCCGGGGCTCGGGCTATTCGGCGACCCGGGTGGCCGGGTGCACCGCGATGAGCCCTAACTTGCTGCGGCGCTTGCACATTGCCGCCAGCTCGGCGTAGGCCTTGTCCCCGAGAAGCTCCCTGAGCTCGTCGGCCATGCTTTCCCAGACCTGCTTGGCGCCGACGTGGGCGCCCGGATCGCCGGTGCAATACCAGTGCAGGTCTGCGCCGCCGGAGCCCCAGCCGCGGCGATCGTATTCGGTGACCCAGGTTTTGAGGATTTCGGTGCCGTCGGGCAGGGTCACCCACTCCTGGCTGCGCCGGATGGGCAGCTGCCAGCAGACGTCGGGCTTCATGGTCAGCGGCGCCACGCCCAGCTTGAGGGCCTTGGTGTGCAGTGCGCATCCCACGCCGCCGGCGAAGCCCGGCCGATTCAGGAAGATGCAGGCGTCCTTGTGCTTGCGGGTGCGGTACTGGGGCTGGCCGTCGTGCTCGTCGAGCTCCAGATAACCCTTGCGCCCCAAGCCCTTTTCGCGGAACTGCCAATCGTCGTCGGTCAGCGTCTTGACCGCATCGTCGAGCCGCGCGCGGTCGTCGTCGTCGGACAAGAACGCGCCGTGCGAGCAGCACCCGTCGTCCGGGCGGCCCTCGACCGTGCCGCGGCAGGCCGGGGTGCCGAACACACACGTCCAGCGCGACAGCAGCCAGGTCAGGTCGGCCGCGATCAGGTGCTCGGGGTTGTCCGGGTCATAGAACTCCACCCATTCACGGGCGAAGTCCAATTCGACCTCTTGACCCGGTTGCGGGTGCGAATTCGTCATTTGGTCAACGTTAGTCCACGATTCCGCCTGGTGACGCCGCTGACACACGGCTGCCCTCCGCGGCGCACCCCCTGCAGCCCGACTAGGTTGTTTCTGTGCGGTTAGGTGTGCTCGACGTGGGCAGCAACACAGTCCATCTGTTGGTGGTTGACGCCCACCGCGGTGGGCATCCGACACCCATGAGTTCGACGAAGGCCACCCTGCGGCTCTCCGAGTCCATCGACAGCTCGGGAAAGATCACCAAGCGCGGCGCCGACAAGTTGGTCTCGACGATCGAGGAGTTCGCCAAGATCGCGGACAGCTCCGGCTGCGAGGAGTTGATGGCCTTCGCCACATCGGCGGTCCGCGACGCCGAGAATTCCGACGACGTGCTGTCCCGGGTGCGCAAGGAGGCCGGCGTCGAGCTGGAGGTGCTGCGCGGCGTCGACGAGTCGCGGCTGACGTTCCTGGCGGTGCGCCGCTGGTACGGCTGGAGCGCAGGGCGAATCATCAACCTCGACATCGGTGGGGGCTCGCTGGAGTTGTCCAGCGGCGTCGACGAGGAGCCCGAGGTCGCGCTGTCGTTGCCGCTGGGCGCGGGGCGGTTGACCCGCGAATGGCTGCCCGATGACCCGCCCGGGCGTCGCCGCGTGGCGATGCTGCGCGACTGGCTGGACGCCGAGCTCGCGGAAGCCTGCGAGACGGTGCTGGACGCGGGCGCCCCCGATCTCGCGGTCGCCACGTCGAAGACGTTTCGTTCGCTGGCACGGCTCACCGGGGCGGCGCCGTCGGCGGCCGGGCCGCGGGTGAAGCGGACGCTGACAGCAAACGGCCTCAGACAACTCATATCTTTCATCTCTAGGATGACGACCGCTGACCGGGCTGAACTGGAAGGAGTGAGCGCCGAGCGGGCACCCCAGATCGTGGCGGGCGCCCTGGTGGCCGAGGCGAGTATGCGAGTGCTGTCGATCGACGAGGTGGACATTTGCCCGTGGGCGTTGCGGGAGGGTCTCATCTTGCGAAAACTCGACAGCGAGGCCGACGGAACTGCACTCGTCGAGACTTCGGTGCGCGATGCTGGAGGTCAGAAAGCTGATCGGAACGCCAACCGATCGAAGGGCGACAAATCATGAGCGGACCGCACTCCGAGACCGAGAGCCCTGGCACTCGGCCCATCTCGGTGGCCGAACTCCTGGCCAGGAATGGAACGATCGGCGAACCGTCGGTCACCCGGCGGCGCCGCCGTCGGCGCGGCGACAGCGACGCGGTCACCGTCGCCGAACTGACCGGCGAGATCCCCGTCATCCGTGACGACGAACTCGAACCTCCAGCCAACGCAACGGTCCAGACCGCCGAGCAGGTCACCGAGGAACAGCCCAAAGCCCCGTACTGGTCCGAACCCGAGCCGCGCTGGCCCAAGTCGCCGCCCCAGCCGCAACGGCTGACGGGGCCCGAGCGCAGCGAATACCCCCGACCCCTGCGGCACGCCGACGTGCCCGCCGACCGGACCGGCCAGTCCGGCGCCGAGGGCATGAGCCCCGACCCGGTCGACCATTACTCCGACATCCCGGTGGACGTGATGGACTCCGAGGTGCGCGAGGCCGAGCCGGCGTCCGAGGATTCCGCCTACGTGCGCTCCTACCTGCAGTCGGATTCCACGCTGTTCGGCGGGCAGACGCTGGCCGACGAGGTCGCCCGGCGCCGCGGCGCCGAGCGGGGCGCGGACGCGCTCGCCGAAGAAGAACGCCACGACGACCACCTGGGCACCGAGGCCGAGCGCGCGCACGAGGCGCCCGGCAGGCTGCAGACGTTGTGGCGCGGAACGCTGGTCGTGTTGCAGTCGATGCTGGCCGTCGCGTTCGGCGCCGGGCTGTTCGTCGCGTTCGACGAGCTGTGGCGCTGGAACAGCATCGTGGCTTTGGTGCTTTCGGTGCTGGTCATTCTCGGCCTGGTGGTCGGGGTCCGGGTGGTCCGCAAGACCGAGGACATCGCCAGCACGCTGATCGCCGTTGCGGTCGGCGCGCTGATCACCCTGGGACCGTTGGCGCTGTCGTTGCAGTCGGGCTAGGCGGCACCCACCGACAGTGCGCCCAGCCATCAAAGTCGGCCTATCGACGGCCTCGGTCTATCCGTTGCGGGCCGAGGCCGCCTTCGAATACGCGGACAGGCTGGGGTACGACGGCGTTGAGCTGATGGTCTGGAGCGAATCGGTCAGCCAGGACATCGCCGCGGTCAAGAAGCTGTCCCAGCGCTATCGCGTGCCGGTGCTGTCCGTGCACGCGCCCTGCCTGCTGATCTCGCAGCGGGTGTGGGGCGCCAACCCGATCCCCAAGCTGGACCGCAGCGTGCGGGCCGCCGAACAGCTCGGCGCCCAGACCGTCGTCGTGCATCCGCCGTTCCGCTGGCAGCGGCGTTACGCCGAGGGGTTCAGCGACCAGGTCGCGTCGCTGGAGGCGTCCAGCGACGTCAAGATCGCCGTGGAGAACATGTTCCCGTTCCGGGCCGACCGGTTCTTCGGCGCCGGCCAGTCGCTGGAACGGATGCGCCGGCGGGGCGGCGGACCGGGCCCGGCGATCTCGGCGTTCGCGCCGTCCTACGACCCGCTGGACGGCAACCACGCGAACTACACGCTCGACCTGTCCCACACGGCGACCGCGGGCACCGATTCGCTGGATATGGCCCAGCGGATGGGCGAGGGCCTCACCCACCTGCACCTGTGCGACGGCAGCGGCCTGCCCGCCGACGAGCACCTGGTGCCCGGGCGCGGCACGCAACCCACCGCCGAGGTGTGCCAGATGCTGGCCGGCGGCCGCTTCGCCGGCCACGTGATCCTGGAGGTGTCGACGTCCAGCGCGCGTTCGGCGCACGAGCGGGAAGCCATGCTTCTCGAGTCGCTGCAGTTCGCGCGCACCCACCTGATGCGGTGATCCGCGACAGACCACCCAGGAGAACATGAACGCCTTATTCACCACCGCGATGACATTGCGGGAGGCCGGCCCCGGCGTGTACGAGGGCGAGCTGGACAAGCACTGGACCATCGGCCCCAAGGTGCACGGCGGCGCGATGCTGGCGCTGTGCGCCAACGCCGCGCGGACCGCGTGCGGCCGGGGCCCCGACGGCCCCGAACGGGCCGTGCAACCGGTGGCCGTGTCCGCGAGCTTCCTGTGGGCGCCGGACCCGGGGCCGATGCGGCTGCTGACCTCCTTCCGCAAGCGCGGCCGGCGGATCAGCGTCGTCGACGTCGAGCTCATGCAGGGCGAGCGCACCGCGGTGCACGCCGTGGTCAACCTCGGCCAGCCCGAGCACTATCCCCCCGACGGCTCGCACGCGCCGCTGCTGTCGGCCAACCCGGTGCTGGACCTGATGGCACCCGAGCCGCCCGACGACGCCGAGCCGATCGGCCCGGGCCACCCGCTGGCCGGCCTGGTGCACCTGGGCGAGGGCTGCGACGTGCGACCGCTGCTCTCGACGATGCGGCCCCGCAACGGCCACCCGCCGGTGATCCAGATGTGGGCGCGCCCCCGCGACGTCGCCCCGGACGCGCTGTTCGCGCTGATGTGCGGGGATCTGTCGGCGCCGGTGACGTTCGCCGTGGACCGCACCGGCTGGGCGCCCACCATCCAGCTGACGGCCTTCCTGCGCGCCCTGCCCGCCGACGGCTGGCTGCGAATCATCGCCACCTGCGTGGAGATCGGGCACGACTGGTTCGACGAGGACCACATCGTCGTCGACCAGCTCGGCCGCCTGGTGGTGCAGGCGCGCCAGCTGGCGTTGGTCCCTGCCGCTCGCTAGCGCTCGCTGTCTGGAATGCTTTCTCCCATGGCGAGAATCGCGATCATCGGCGGCGGCAGCATCGGCGAGGCGCTGCTGTCGGGCCTGCTGCGGGCCGGCCGGCAGGTCAAGGACCTGGTGGTGGCCGAGCGAGTGCCCGAGCGCGCCAAGTACCTGGCGGACACCTATTCGGTGCGGCTGGCGTCGGTCGCGGAGGCGGTGGACTACGCGACCTTCGTCGTCGTCGCGGTCAAGCCGGCCGACGTCGAGACGGTGCTCGGGGAGTTGGTCCAGGCGGCCGGCGCGGCCGAGACGGACAGCGCCGAGCAGGTGTTCGTCACCGTCGCCGCCGGCATCACCATCACCTACTTCGAATCCAAGCTGCCGGCCGGGACGCCGGTGGTCCGCGCGATGCCGAACGCCGCGGCGTTGGTGGGCGCGGGGGTGACCGCGCTGGCCAGGGGCCGCTTCGTCACCGAACCCCAGCTCGAGGAGGTGTCGGCGCTGTTCGACTCCGTCGGCGGGGTGCTGACCGTTCCGGAATCCCAGATGGATGCCGTGACGGCGCTGTCCGGCTCCGGTCCGGCGTATTTCTTCCTGATGGTCGAGGCTCTGGTGGACGCGGGCGTCGCGGCGGGTCTGAGCCGCCAGGTCGCCACCGACCTGACCGCGCAGACGATGGCCGGCTCGGCGGCGATGCTGCTCGAGCGGATGGATGCCGAGCGCGCCATCGAGGGCGAGCCGCCGGGCATGCGGGCGGACGCGTCGGCGGCGCAGCTGCGCGCGACGGTCACCTCGCCCGGCGGCACGACCGCCGCTGCGCTGCGCGAACTGGAGCGAGGGGGATTGCGGGTGGCCGTCGACGCCGCCGTCCAGGCCGCGAAAAGGCGCTCTGAGCAGCTAAGAATTACATCGGAATAATTTGAGATTTCCGGATTGATTGTCCCTCACCAGTACCATTAACCCCACTAGTCCCGCTATTCTCCTCTTTGTATGCACGTGTGGGTGCCAGCGGAGGGGAAGCCGCTGGCATTGCGCGAGCCTGACACGATTGGGTTGCGATGACGTCTACGAACGGGCCATCGGCGCGAGATTCCGCTGCTAAGGGGCGGGACTCCGGTTCCGCTGATGGCCAGCAGGCCAGGACACAGTTTCTTACCGTCGCCGAGGTGGCAGCGCTGATGCGCGTCTCCAAGATGACCGTCTACCGCCTGGTGCACAACGGCGAGTTGCCGGCGGTCCGGGTGGGCCGGTCCTTCCGCGTGCACGCCAAGGCCGTCCACGACATGCTGGAGACTTCGTACTTCGACGCCGGCTGACCTGGGGGCCGTCGAGACGTCACGCGGTCGCCGGTTTGGTGTTCGGTGCTGCGGGCCGGGTAAAGTGGCGGGGTCTTTTGGTCATGTGAGCAGTCCCCGGTCAGATAGCGGAGTTCATGGGTTCAGTAATCAAGAAGCGGCGCAAGCGAATGTCGAAGAAGAAGCACCGCAAGCTGCTGCGTCGCACCCGGGTGCAGCGCAGAAAACTCGGCAAGTAAGCGCCAGCCGGCCCACGTCGACCGTCACGCCGCCTTAACGCCGTCGTCGCGCCAGCCCGTTAGGCTGTTTGAGTGGATCAGTCGAGCGGGGAAGGTGCCGGCACCAGCGGCACCGTGCACTACCCCAAAGTTGTGCTGGTTACCGGTGCGTGCCGGTTTCTGGGCGGCTACCTGACCGCGCGGCTTGCCCAGAACCCGTTGATCAAAGGGGTCATCGCGGTGGACGCGATCGCCCCCAGCAAGGACATGCTGCGCCGCATGGGGCGCGCCGAGTTCGTCCGTGCCGACATTCGCAATCCCTTCATTGCCAAGGTGATTCGCAACGGCGACGTCGACACGGTGGTGCACGCCGCGGCGGCGTCCTACGCGCCCCGAGCCGGCGGCAGCGCGGCGCTGAAGGAAATCAACGTGATGGGCGCGATGCAACTTTTCGCGGCCTGCCAGAAGGCGCCCTCGGTGCGCCGCGTGGTGCTGAAGTCGACCTCCGAGGTGTACGGGTCCACGGCGCACGACCCGGTGATGTTCACCGAGGACAGCAGCAGCCGCCGGCCCTTCCGCGACGGATTCGCCAAGGACAGCCTCGACATCGAGGGCTACGTGCGCGGGCTGGGCCGGCGCCGGCCCGACATCGCGGTGACGATTCTGCGGCTGGCCAACATGATCGGCCCCGCGATGGACACGACGCTGTCGCGGTATCTGGCCGGCCCGTTGGTCCCGACGATGTTCGGCCGGGACGCGCGATTGCAGCTGCTGCACGAGCAGGACGCGCTGGGCGCGCTGGAGCGCGCCGCGATGGCGGGCAAGGCCGGCACGTTCAACATCGGCGCGGACGGCATCATCATGCTGTCGCAGGCCATCCGCCGGGCCGGCCGAATCCCGGTGCCAGTGCCCGGATTTGGGGTATGGGCGCTGGATTCGCTGAGACGGGCTAATCGCTATACCGAAATCACTCGGGATCAATTCAATTATCTGAGTTACGGCCGCGTCATGGACACCACGCGAATGCGCACGGAGCTCGGCTTCCAGCCGAAATGGACGACCGCCGAGGCGTTTGACGACTACGTCCGCGGCCGTGGCTTGACTCCCATAATCGACCCTGATCGGGTACGCTCCCTGGAGGGTCGCGCCATAGCGTTAGCGCAGCGCTGGGGAAGCCGAAATGCAATTCCATGGGGTGGGGGCAGGTAGGTATCGTGGCGGGCGAAACCAGAGCGAACGTCATTCCACTGCATACGAATAGGGGTCGGGTAGCGGCTCGCCGGAGAGCCGACCAGAGGGCGGACTCGTCCCGTCAACACCCGTCAATGCTCGCCGATCCGCGAGGCCGCGCATCTGCCGAACAAATCGCCGCGGTCGTCCGCGAAATCGACGAACACCGCCGCGCGGCGAGCGCGACGTCAACCGCCGAGGCGCCGCTCAACGATCTTGCGCAACGGGTCGCCGCGGTCGCCGGCTTCCTGCGGCAGCGGCTCACCGGCGACTACACCGTCGACGAGTTCGGCTTCGATCCGCACTTCAACAGCGCCATCGTTCGGCCTTTGCTGAGGTTCTTCTTCCGGTCCTGGTTCCGGGTCGAGGTCAGCGGCATCGAGAACCTGCCGAGCGAGGGCGCCGCGCTGGTGGTGGCCAACCACGCCGGGGTGTTGCCGTTCGACGGGCTGATGCTTTCGGTGGCGGTGCACGACGAACATCCGGCGCAGCGGGACCTGCGGCTGCTGGCCGCCGACATGGTGTTCGACCTGCCCGTGGTCGGCGAAGCCGCCCGCAAGGCGGGCCACACCATGGCCTGCACGACGGACGCGCACCGCCTGCTGGCCGCGGGAGAGCTGACTGCCGTCTTCCCGGAGGGTTACAAGGGGCTGGGCAAGCGCTTCGAGGACCGCTACCGCCTGCAGCGGTTCGGCCGCGGCGGCTTCGTGACCGCGGCACTCCGTACCAAGGCCCCGATCATCCCGTGCTCGATCGTCGGGTCCGAAGAGATCTACCCGATGCTCACCGACGTCAAGCTGCTGGCGCGGCTGTTCGGGCTGCCCTATTTCCCGATCACCCCGCTGTTCCCGTTGGCCGGGCCCGCGGGCCTGGTGCCGCTGCCGTCGAAGTGGCGCATCGCGTTCGGTGAACCGATCCACACGAACGACTACGCCGCCTCCGACGCCGAGGACCCGATGGTCACCTTCGAGCTGACCGACCAGGTGCGCGAGACGATCCAGCAGACGCTGTACCGGCTGCTCGCCGGCCGCCGCAACATCTTCTTCGGCTAGCGCCCGTCGCCGCCTACTTGACGAGGGTGAACTGGCAGACGTCCGTGTAGTGGTCGCGGAACAGGTCCGAGCAGCCCCTCAGGTAGTGCATGTAGATGTCGTAGGTCTCCTGCCCCTTCAGGGCGATGGCCTCTTCTTTGTGTGCCTCGAGCGCATCGGCCCAGGTGTTCAGGGTGGGCACGTAGTTCTTGCCGATCCGGTGGTAGCGCTCGACCTTCCAGCCCGCGTTGGACGAGTAGTGGTCGATCTGCGGGATCTGCGGCAGCCGGCCACCCGGGAAGATCTCCGTCAGGATGAACCTGATGAAGCGCAGCAGGCTCATCGGCGCTGTCAGGCCGAGCTCCTTGGCCTCCTCGGGGCTGGGCACGATGATCGTGTGCAGCAGCATCCGGCCGTCGTCGGGCGTCAGGCTGTAGAACTTCTTGAAAAACGTGTCGTAGCGCTCGAATCCGGCGTCACCGGCGCCGTCGGCGAAGTGCTCGAAGGCGCCCAGTGACACGATGCGGTCCACCGGCTCGTCGAATTCCTCCCAGCCCTGGATGCGCACCTCCTTGCGGCGCGGGCTGTCCATCTCCTCGAACTTGGCCTTGTCGTGGGCGTACTGGTTTTCGCTCAGCGTCAACCCGATCACGTTGACGTCGTACTCGGCGACCGCGTGGCGCATCGTGGATCCCCAGCCGCAGCCGATGTCGAGCAGCGTCATGCCGGGCTCGAGGTTGAGCTTGTCCAGCGCGAGCTTGCGCTTGGCGTACTGCGCTTCTTCGAGCGTCTTGGTCAGGTTCTTGGGGTCAGGGTTCTCGTCGAAATAGGCGCAGCTGTAGGTCATCGACGGGTCAAGCCAAAGCTTGAAGAACTCGTTGGATTTGTCGTAGTGGGATCGGACTGCTTCGACCGGCGGCTTCAGCTGTGTGCCACGCGATTCATCCTGTGACATGGAAATCGACCCTACTTTCCGGCTGATATGGATGCGACTGCGGCGACGGTTTCTTCAGCGCGCGCGTCTTCGTGTGAGGCTTCCCCCAGCATCGTAACGATGCTAGTGACGACGGGATCACCGTTGGCGTCTGTGACTTCGCTGCGGATCTCGACGACGACGGCGCCGTGGGATTCGATCACCGAGTCCAAATAGGTGTCGAAATACAGCCTGTCGTTCGCAAGGATCGGGCGGTGAAACTGAAACTTCTGGTCGCGGTGCATGACCCGGGCGATGTTGATCGGGATGTCGAACTTGGTGAAGATCTCCAGCTGCACACGGCGTCCCGCAACGGCCAGGAAGGTCAGGGGAGCCACCAGCGCGTCGTAACCGGCATTCGCCGCGTCCGTCTCGCTGAAGTGCGTCGGGTGGTCGTCCTGCACCGCGGCCGCGAACTCGCGGACCTTCTCGCGTCCGACCTCGAAGTAGTCCGGTGCCCGGTAATGGCTACCGATCAGGTCTTGGGTGCCTTGGGGGAGTACTGACATGCCGCTTGCTCTCCGCTCGATTACATCTAGCGGCGCAGCCTATCAGCGCGATTGGCGCCGGGATGCCACTGCCGCCAGCGCGCCGCCGGCCGCGCCCAGGGCCAGCGCCGACGGCACCCCGATCCGTGCCGCCTTGCGAGCGGTCCGGAAGTCGCGGATCTCCCAGCCCCGTTCGCGGGCCAGGGCCCGCAGCCGCGCATCGGGATTGATCGCCACCGCGGTGCCCACCAACGACAACATCGGCACGTCGTTGTAGCTGTCCGAATACGCGGTGCAGCGCTTGAGGTTGAGGCCCTCGCGGATCGCCAGCGAGCGCACGGCGTGGGCCTTGCCGGGGCCGTGCAAGATTTCACCGACCAGCCGGCCGGTGAAGACCCCGTCGACCGATTCGGCGACGGTCCCCAGCGCGCCGGTCAGGCCGAGCCGCCGGGCGATGGTCGCCGCGAGCTCGTACGGCGTCGCCGTGATCAGCCACACCTGCTGGCCGGCGTCGAGGTGCATCTGGGTGAGCTCGCGGGTGCCCGGCCAGATCTTGTCGGCGATGATCTCGTCGTAGATCTCCTCGCCCAGCGCGACCAGCTGCTCGACGGAGCGGCCCTCGATGAAGGTAAGCGCCTTGCGCCGGCCGGCGGCGACGTCGTTGCTGTTCTCCTTGCCCAGCCACTGAAACTTGGCCTGCGCGTAGATGAATCCGAGCACATCGCGGTAGGTGAAGTAGTTGCGGGCGGCCAACCCGCGGCCGAAATGTACGGCCGACGAGCCCTGGACCAGTGTGTTGTCCACGTCGAAGAACGCGGCCGCGGTCAGGTCGATCGGCGGCTGCGGGCGGCCCTCGTCGGCGGCGCTCGCGGCCTGCAGGTCCTCGAGCGCGCGTTCGGCGCTCGCGTTGTCGACCAGCGCATCCAGGTCGGCGCGGCCGGTGTGCTCGCCGCCGCCCGACTCAGAGGAAGTCATCGCCAAACCTCCCAGATCGCTGTGCCGCCCGCTATCCGGGGGGCGGCCGCTATCAACCCTATCCGGCGGATGTTAGAGGCGGTTTTCTGCGCCTGAGCTGGATGGGGGCGCGGTCAGGTCAGGGCCACATGCCCAAATTCGTTGACATGGCGCCGGTGTAATTGCGGTGGGCGGTCGCCCCGGCCGCGCGCAGCTGACCCAACGCCTCACGCATCATCGCCTCGCCGCGGGCCCAATGCTGATGTGCCTCGGCGTGAGCCGCCGCGCCTTCCCCGGTCCAGGCTGCATGCAAACGCTTTGCCCGCGAATCGATTTCGGCGAGCATCTCTTCGGCCTGGCGCTGAAACTCGGTCATTCGCTGGACCGCATCGGCCAACGCTTCGGGGTCCACGCGAAACGCCTCAGCCACGGTAAACCCCGCGCATCTCCTGGGCGGCCCTCGCCTCGTTCTGCTCGTAAGCGCCGCCGGCCTGGCCCACCAGATGCGCCAATATCGCCAGGCCCGCGTGCACCTCGGTGGCGCCCTTATGCCACAGCTCCCATGCCGACCCGTATGCGGTCCCCGACGCCCCACGCCAGCCGCCCAACATCTGACCCACCTGATCGTCGAGCTGCTCGAGCTGCGCCATCAGATGCTCGGCCGCGCCGCCAACGGAGGCGGCAAACTCCCGCATCACCATGGCATCGACGTGGAGCGTCCCCTCAGCGCCCATACCGGCACGCTAGTGAATTTGGGGCGGACCGACAATTCACCCGTAGCGCTCGGCCCCACAATTCACTAGGCACACTGGAGCGCATGACCCGGCGACGTGTCGAGCTGCTGACCCGAGACGGCTGCACCCTCTGCGAGCGGGTGCACGCCCGGCTGGCCGAACTGGCCGGTGAGCTGGATTTCGAACTGACCACCACCGACGTCGACGTCGCGGCGGCGTCGGGCGACCCCGGATTGCGGGCCGAGTTCGGCGACCGCCTGCCGGTGGTGCTGCTGGACGGGCTCGAGCACAGCTACTGGGAGATCGACGAGCCGCGCCTGAGGGCCGATCTGGCTCGGTAGCCCGGGCGACCATTCATTTGGTAGCCCAGCTGATTAACGTTTACCGTGGACACCAGTTCAGTTACTGGAGGAAGCAAGGGAGCTGGCCAGGTGATGCTGCCGTGAGCGTCTTGCTCTTCGGGGTTTCGCACCGCAGTGCGCCGGTCTCCGTCCTGGAACAGCTCAGCATCGACGAGGCCGATCAGGTCAAGATCGTCGATCGGGTGTTGCAGTCGCCGCTGGTGACCGAGGCGATGGTGCTCTCGACATGCAACCGCGTCGAGGTATACGCCGTCGTCGACGCGTTCCACGGCGGGTTGGCGGTGGTCGGGCAGGTGCTGTCGGAACACTCCGGCATGTCGATGGGTGACCTGACCAAGTACGCCTACGTGCGCTACAGCGAGGCCGCCGTCGAACACCTCTTTGCCGTCGCGAGCGGCCTGGATTCGGCGGTGATCGGCGAGCAGCAGGTGCTGGGCCAGGTGCGTCGCGCCTACGCGGCCGCCGAGGCCAACCGCGCCGTCGGCCGGGTGTTGCACGAGCTGGCCCAGCGGGCGCTGTCGGTGGGTAAGCGGGTGCATTCCGAAACCGCCATCGACGCCGCCGGCGCCTCGGTGGTGTCGGTCGCGCTCGCCATGGCCGAACGCAGGCTGGGCGGGCTGGCGGGCAAGACCGCCGCGGTCATCGGCGCCGGGGCGATGGGCGCGCTGTCGTCCGCACATCTCACCCGGGCCGGCATCGACCGTGTTCTGGTGCTCAACCGGTCGGCCTCCCGCGGCCAGCGGCTGGCCCGCAAGATCCGCGAGTCCGGCGTGCAGGCCGAGGCGCTGACCCTCGACCGGCTGGCCGACGCGCTGGCGGACGCCGACGTCGTGGTCAGCTGCACGGGCGCGGTCAGCCCCGTGGTGTCGCTGGCCGACGTGCACCACGCCCTGGCCACCGCGCGCCGGGACGAGACCAACCATCCCCTGGTGATCTGCGATCTGGGCATGCCGCGCGACGTCGACCCGGCGGTGGCCGGGCTGCCCGGCGTCTGGGTGGTCGACGTCGAGCGCGTCCAACACGAGCCGTCGGCGCACGCCGCGGCCTCCGACGTCGACGCCGCCCGCCACATCGTGGCCGCCGAGGTCGCCAGCTACCTGGCCGGACAGCGGATGGCGGAGGTCACCCCGACGGTGACGGCGCTGCGCCAGCGCGCCGCCGACGTCGTCGAAGCCGAGCTGCTGCGCCTCGACAACCGGCTGCCGGGCCTGGAGAGCGCCCATCGCGAGGAGGTGGCCCGCACCGTGCGGCGGGTGGTGGACAAGCTGCTGCACGCGCCGACGGTGCGGATCAAGCAGCTGGCCAGCTCCCCCGGCGGCGACAGCTACGCCGAGGCCCTGCGTGAACTTTTCGAACTCGACCAGACCGCTGTGGACGCCGTCGCCGCCGGCGAATTGCCCGTGATGCCAGGCGGATTCGACGCCGGCATGCCAAAACAGTCCGGCGAGTAGCCGATTGGCGCACGTGATCCGGATAGGCACCCGGGGCAGCCTGTTGGCCACCACCCAGGCCGGCGTCGTCAGGGACGCGTTGATCGCCAACGGCCACCCCGCCGAGCTGGTGACCATCGCGACGGCGGGCGACCGGTCTTCGGCGCCGATCGAGAGCCTGGGCGTGGGCGTCTTCACCACTGCGCTGCGCGAAGCCATCGTCGACGGCCGCGTCGACGCCGCGGTGCACTCGCACAAGGATTTGCCCACCGCCGACGACCCGAGGTTCACCATCGCGGCGATACCGCCGCGCAACGACCCTCGCGACGCGCTCGTCGCCCGCGACGGGCTGGTGCTGGGAGAGTTGCCGGCGGGTTCGCTGGTGGGCACGTCGTCGCCGCGCAGGGCCGCACAGCTTAGAGCATTGGGTCTCGGTTTGGAAATCCGCCCCCTACGAGGCAACCTTGATACCAGGTTGAACAGGGTAAGCAGTGGTGATCTTGACGCGATCGTGGTCGCCCGGGCCGGTCTGGCCCGGCTGGGCCGCCTCGGCGATGTCACCGAGACGCTAGAGCCGGTGCAGATGTTGCCAGCACCGGCTCAAGGCGCGCTCGCCGTCGAATGCCGCGCCGGCGACCAGTTGGCGGCGGTGCTGGCGGAGTTGGACGACGCCGACACGCGTGCGGCGGTCACCGCGGAGCGAGCCTTGCTGGCCGAACTGGAGGCCGGTTGCACAGCACCGGTGGGCGCGATCGCCGAGGTGGTCGAGTCCATCGATGAGGACGGCCGGGTCTTCGAAGAGCTGTCGTTGCGCGGCTGTGTGGCGGCGCTCGACGGGTCCGATGTGATCCGGGCGTCCGGAGTCGGCACTCCCGGTCGGGCCCGAGAGCTGGGGCTCTCGGTCGCCGCGGAGCTGTTCGAGCTGGGCGCGCGGGAGCTGATTGGGGGGGCGCGGCAAGACCCCGCGCGAGGAAACTGAAGAGAGTCACTTGGGAGCGACAATGACGACGCGAGGGCGTAAGCCGAGACCGGGCCACATCACGTTCGTGGGCTCCGGCCCCGGCGACCCCGGACTGTTGACGACGCGGGCCGCCGCGGTGCTGGCGAACGCCGCCCTGGTCTTCACCGACCCCGACGTGCCCGAACCCGTGCTCGCCCTGATCGGCAAGGACCTGCCGCCGGTCTCCGGGCCGGCGCCGGCGAGCCCGGCCGCCGAAGGCGACAGCCAAGGGGCCGCGGATGATCAGGCCCAGGCGGCGGCGCCCGCGGTGATTTCCGCCGGACCCGATGTGCGACCGGCACTGGGCGAACCGGCGGAGGTGGCCAAGACGCTGGTCGCCGAGGCTCGTGCCGGCGTCGACGTGGTGCGGCTGGTGGCCGGCGACCCGCTGACGCTCGACGCCGTCATCACCGAGGTGAACGCCGTCGCGCGCAGCCACCTGCACATCGAGATCGTGCCCGGCCTGGCCGCCACCAGCGCCGTCCCGACCTACGCCGGCCTGCCGCTGGGTTCGTCGCACACCGTCGCCGACGTGCGCGGTGACGTGGACTGGGATGCGCTGGCCGCGGCTCCCGGCCCGCTGATCCTGCAGGCCACCGCGTCGCACCTGGCCGACGCGGCCCGCGCCCTGATCGAGCACGAGCTGGCCGAGGCCACCCCCTGCGTGGTGACCGCGCAGGGCACCACCTGCCAGCAGCGTTCGGTCGAGACCACGCTGAGCGGTCTGACCGATCCGGCCGTCCTGGGCGGCAGCGACCCGGCCGGCCCGCTGACCGGGCCGCTCGTGGTGACCATCGGCAAGACCGTGGCCAGCCGGGCGAAGCTGAACTGGTGGGAAAGCCGCGCGCTGTACGGCTGGACCGTGCTGGTGCCCCGCACCAAGGACCAGGCCGGCGAGATGAGCGAGCGGCTGACCTCCTACGGCGCGCTGCCGGTCGAGGTGCCGACCATCGCCGTCGAGCCGCCGCGCAGCCCCGCCCAGATGGAGCGGGCCGTCAAGGGCCTGGTCGACGGGCGCTTCCAGTGGGTGGTGTTCACCTCCACCAACGCGGTGCGCGCGGTGTGGGAGAAGTTCGGTGAGTTCGGCCTGGACGCCCGCGCGTTCTCCGGCGTGAAGATCGCCTGCGTCGGCGAGTCGACGGCCGACCGGGTGCGCGCCTTCGGGATCAGCCCCGAGTTGGTGCCGGCCGGCGAGCAGTCCTCGCTCGGTTTGCTCGACGACTTCCCGCCCTACGACAGCATTTTCGACCCGGTGAACCGTGTCCTGCTGCCGCGGGCCGACATCGCCACCGAGACGCTGGCCGAGGGCCTGCGCGAGCGCGGCTGGGAGATCGAGGACGTGACGGCGTACCGGACGGTGCGCGCCGCGCCCCCGCCGGCGGCCACCCGCGAGATGATCAAGACGGGCGGGTTCGACGCGGTGTGCTTCACGTCCAGCTCGACGGTGCGCAACCTGGTCGGCATCGCCGGCAAGCCGCACGCCCGGACGATCATCGCCTGCATCGGGCCCAAGACGGCCGAGACCGCGGCCGAGTTCGGCCTGCGGGTCGACGTCCAGCCCGACACCGCCGCCGTCGGCCCCCTGGTCGACGCCCTGGCCGAACACGCCGCGCGGTTGCGCGCCGAGGGCGCGCTGCCACCGCCGCGCAAGAAGAGCCGCAGGCGGTAGTGGCGATCGCCGCCGGACGCGCGAGAGTCCGTGTTTGTACGCCGACACGCCGTCGGGGCCGGCATTTTGCGGACGCTCGCGGCTGCCTAACCGCACCGCGAGGATGAGCGCCTACCCGCGGCAGCGTCCGCGCCGGCTCCGCTCGACCCCCGCGTTGCGTCGCCTGGTGGCGCAAACGTCCCTGGAGCCAAGGCATTTGGTGCTGCCGATGTTCGTCGCCGACGGGATCGACGAACCGCGGCCCATCGCCTCGATGCCGAACGTGGTTCAGCACGACCGGGATTCGCTGCGCGCCGCCGCGGAAGCCGCCGTCGCCGCGGGGGTGGGCGGGCTGATGCTGTTCGGCGTGCCCCGCGAGCAGGACAAGGACCCGACCGGCTCGGCCGGCACCGACCCCGACGGCATCCTCAACGTCGCGCTGCGCGACCTGGCCAAGGACCTCGGCGACGCCACCGTGCTGATGGCCGACACCTGCCTGGACGAGTTCACCGATCACGGGCACTGCGGGGTGCTGGACGCCAGGGGCCGGGTGGACAACGACGCCACCCTGGCCCGCTACGTCAAACTGGCTGTGGCACAAGCGGAATCGGGCGCCCACGTGGTCGGGCCGAGCGGGATGATGGACGGCCAGGTGGCCGCGATCCGCGACGGCCTGGACGCCGCGGGCTACGCCGACGTGGTGATCCTGGCCTACGCGGCAAAGTTCGCCTCGGCGTTCTACGGCCCCTTCCGCGAGGCGGTGAGCTCCAGCCTGTCCGGGGACCGGCGCACCTACCAGCAGGAGTCGGGCAACTTCCGCGAGGCGCTGCGCGAGATCCGGCTGGACCTCGACGAGGGCGCCGACATCCTGATGGTCAAGCCCGCGATGGGCTACCTGGATGTGGTGTCCGCGGCGGCCTCGATCTCACCGGTACCGGTGGCCGCCTACCAGGTGTCGGGGGAATACGCGATGATCTGCGCGGCGGCCGCCAACGGCTGGATCGACGAACGCGCCGCCGCGCTGGAGTCGCTGACGAGCATCCGGCGCGCCGGTGCCGATATCGTGCTCACCTACTGGGCCGCGGACGCGGCGGGGTGGCTTTCGTGAGACGGGGCGCGCTTTGACATCGGAGACCAGGGCGGGCGGCGGCGAGCCACAACCGCTGTTCTACGAGCCCGGCGCCAGCTGGTGGTGGGTGGCGCTGGGCCCGGCGTCGGCCGGCGCGATGGTCCTGATCGAAATCTGGAGCGGCGCGAAAGTGTCGCTGGTCGTCCCGGCGATCTTTTTGGTGCTGGTGTCGGCGTTCGTGGGGCTGCAGGTGAAAGCGGCGCGCATCCACGTCTCCGTCGAGCTCACCGAGGACGCACTGCGCCAGGGCACCGAGACCATCCTGGTGCGGGAGATCCTCAAGGTTTACCCGGCGCCCGAGCATCACCAGGCCTCCGGCAAGGAGCTGGCGAGGTGGCAGTCCGCGCGGGCGCTCGGCGAATTGGTGGGGGTGCCGCGCGGCCGGATCGGGATCGGTCTCAAGCTCACCAACGATCGCACCGCCCAGGCGTGGGCGCGCCGCCATCGCCACCTCCGGGCGGCGCTGACCCCGCTGGTCCAGGAGCGGGTGGAGCCCGCCGGATCCGATGTCGCCGACGACGATTTCGAGGGCGGGCCGACGTCGTGACCGCCCGCTTCGGCAGCTTCCGGGCGCTGCTCTTGCTGACCCTGGCCTGCGCGGCGCTGGCGGGCGCGGGGGTGACCTGGGTGCACGCGCGCCATACGGTCCGCGTCGCGCCCATCGCGGACGGCCAGCCGTTCACCACGTCGCTGGTGTACAACCCCCAGCTGCTGTTGCTGGCCCTGGTGCTGGTGACGACCGCGGGTGTGCTGGCGGTGCTGGGCATCGCGCGGCTGCGACGGCGCTAACGGTCAAGGGGAGCGTCTGCTGCGCGTGCCCGTCACGGCCGACCGCGGCAGCCGACCGGCCCGCGAATGGCCGGCGAGCGAGTCGCCGTCGACGACGACGTCGAAAGTCAGATTCAGCCGCATCGGCTTGGTCACCGACTGCCGCCAGGTCACTCGGTCCCCGTCGATCGAAATGTCCTGCAGCGCAACGATATCGCCCTTGTAGGTCGCCGTACCGACGGGACCATCGACGGCCTGCCCGAAGGTGTAGGACACCGCCAGAGAGCCGATCGGCGTCTTGATCGTGACGTCCCAATCACCGAACACGCTCATTCACACCTCCACCGGCTCGCGCCCGGCCGGCGTCCACACCGTGCCGCGGCGCTCGTACTCGAACATCTCCTCGACCACCCGCGCGATGCGCGGACCGTAGGAGCGCTCCAGGAGATACAGCGCCAGATCCAAGCCGGAGGTGACTCCCCCGGCGCTGATCAGGTCGCCGTCATCGACGACCCGCGCCCGCACCGGATGCACCCCCGCCGCTTCGAGAAGGTCCATGCCAAGGTGATGGGTGACCGCGCGGCGGCCCTCGATCAGCCCGCTCATCGCCAACACGATCGACCCGCCGCAGACGGTCGCCACGGTGACCGCGGGATTGTCGAACGCCTCGCGCATCAGGGGTGTCAGTGCGGTCTCGGTCGCCCGGGCCAGCAGCACCGGGATCGTCGCGACCCCGTCGTCCGGGTCGCCGGCTATCGGCCCGTTCGCGCCCGGAACCACGACGTATCCCGGCTTGCCCGGATCCAGCGGCCCGCCCGCCGTCAGCGCCAGGCGTCGGGTGCCGCTGACGACCTGCCGCGCGCCCTCGGCCGAAACGAGCTCCACGACGAGGTCCCCGCCAACCGCGTCGCCGCCGGCGGCAAGCACCTCGAACGGGGCGATGACGTCGAGCGGGTCGAACCCGTCGAACAACACGATCTGCGCATACACCCGTACGAGGTTTGCCGACGCGGGCCTCGCCGACCAGTGGCCAAACAGCCATATTCCGCCGTTATATTGCCAACATGCACCGCGTTGTGGTTGTGGCGCTACCGGACACCGTGGCCTTCGACCTGGCGACCCCCGTCGAGGTCTTCGGCCGGATTCGCCTATCCGACGGCTCGCCCGGATACGACGTCCGCGTGTGCGGCGCCGAGCCCGTGGTGACTGCGGGCCCGATGCGTATCGCGACCGAGCTGGGCATCGACGCGATCGCCGAGGCGGATACCGTCGTCGTGCCCGGCCGCAACGACGTCACGACGCCGCTCCCGGACGACGTCACGGCCGCGCTGAAAGCCGCGTACGCCAAGGGGATTCGGATCGCCTCTATCTGCAGCGGGGCCTTCACGCTCGCGGCGGCGGGGCTGCTCGACGGCAAGCGGGCGACCACGCATTGGGTGGCCGCGGAGCAGTTTCGGGCCGCCTTTCCCGCCGTCACCCTCGATGCCGACGTGCTCTACGTCGACGAGGGGCGGGTGCTGACGTCCGCCGGCGCGTCGGCGGGCCTGGACCTCTGCCTGCACATGGTCGCCCGCGACTACGGGTCCGCGGTTGCCGCCGAGGCGGCGAGGCTGGCGGTTGCGCCGCTGCATCGCAGCGGCGGGCAAGCGCAGTTCATCGTCCGCAATCGCCGCCCTGGCAATACCGAACTCGGCCCGCTGCTGGCATGGATCGAGGAACACGCTCGCGAGGAGCTCACTCTCGTCGACGTCGCGGCCCAAGCGTCCAGCAGCGTCCGCACCCTCAACCGTCGATTCCAGGCCGAGACGGGTCAGACTCCCATGCAGTGGGTCACCGGCGTGCGGATCCGCCACGCGCAGGAACTGTTGGAGCGAACGCCCGACAGCATCGAACTCATCGCCCGCCAGGTCGGCTTTCGGTCAGCGTCCAGCTTTCGCGAACAATTCAGGCGGGTCGCCGGGGTGTCGCCACAGGGTTACCGGAACACGTTCCGGGAGCGGGCCCTCGAGAAGAACTAGGCCGTCTTCTTGATGAGCGGCAGCACGAGCTGACGGCGGCTGACGATGGCCTCGGCGAGGCTGCGCAGCGCCTCGTGCACCGACCGCGCGATCAGAAAGTCGCCCCGGTCGCCCAGCAGTCCGGTGATCGCGGGGCTCGCGACCAAGGTCCACTCGACGCCGGCGGCGCGGCAGTCCTCGTCGAACCGGTGCACCAAGGCGACGCCGGCCGCGGCAAAATGGCTCACGTCGCTCAGGTCGAGCACCACGGGGTTGCTCCCGAGCGTGAATCGCCAAAGGTATTCGCTGACCCGGTCGACGTTGGCGGGGTCGATGCCGCCGCGGACGGTCACCACAGTCGCCAGGTGACGGCAGTGGGCGCGGATCTGGGCGGCGCCGCAATCGAACGTGCCGTAACCATGCCGAGTCGCGACATCGGTGATCGTCATGAGCGCCCCATTCCTTCGAACCTGTCCTCCTAACGGTGCCCGCTAAATCTAAGGAGACCGAAAGCCGGTCCTAACTCTTTGCTAAGAAGCCACTTTCGGGGGTCCTGGCCTGGGCCGAAGCAACACCGACGGCTTGCGCGGGCCGGCGTCGGCCGCCCGCCGAAACCCGTGCCACGCCACGGCCCATCACGCGATCGGCGCGCTCGCGCTGTTACGCTTCGAGGGCTGCCGGTTGCCGGTCGGGGGGCTTGACATCGCCCGGTCAGCCGGCACCCAACTGATACGAAACAGCGAGAGTCCAGGCGGAAAGAACAACGTGCGCGGCGCAGAGATCCGGGGAGAGATCAAGGCCCTGACGGGACTCCGCATCGTCGCCGCGGTGTGGGTGGTGCTGTTTCACTTCCGCCCGATGCTGGGCGATGCGTCGCCCGACCTGCGCGACGCCCTCGCGCCCGTGCTCAACTGCGGGGCCCAGGGCGTCGACCTCTTCTTCATCCTCAGCGGCTTCGTGCTGACCTGGAACTACCTCGACCGCATGGGCCGCTCGTGGTCGACGCGGGCCACCCTGCACTTCCTGTGGCTGCGGCTGGCCCGGGTGTGGCCGGTGTACCTGGTCACCATGCACCTGGCCGCGCTGTGGGTGATTTTCACCCTGCACGTCGGGCACGTGCCGTCGCCCGACGCCGCCCAGCTCACCGCGATCAGCTACGTGCGCCAGATCCTGCTCGTGCAGCTGTGGTTCCAGCCGTTCTTCGACGACTCCAGCTGGGACGGTCCGGCCTGGTCGATCAGCGCGGAGTGGCTGGCCTACTTGCTCTTCGGCGTGCTGGTGCTGGTGATCCTGCGGATGAAGCAGGCGACCAGGGCGCGCAGCCTGATGGTGCTGGCGTTCGCGGCGTCGTTGCCACCGGTGGTGATGCTGCTGGCCAGTGGCCACTTCTACACGCCGTGGAGCTGGCTGCCTCGAATCGTGACCCAGTTCGTCGCGGGCGCCCTGGCCTGTGCCGCCGTGCGCAGGTTGCGGTTGACCAGTCGCGGCCGCCGCGTCGCCGGGTACGTGTCCCTGCTTCTGCTGGCGGCCATGGTGGGCGTCCTGTACTGGTTCAGCGCGCACCCGATCCCCGGCGTGGTGGAGAACGACAGCGGCGGGGTGGTCGACATGCTGTTCGTTCCGCTGGTGATCGCGCTGGCGATCGGCGTGGGGGGCCTGTCGAGGATCCTGTCCACCCGGGTCATGGTGTACGGCGGACAGATCTCGTTCTGCCTGTACATGGTCCACGAGCTGGTGCACACCGCCTGGGGATGGGCGGTCGAGGAGTTCGAGCTCACGCCGCAGGACAACCCGTGGAAATGGAACGTCGTCGGCCTGCTCGCGATCGCCGTGGGCATGTCAATCCTGCTGTATCACTTCGTCGAAGAGCCCGCGCGCCGCTGGATGCGCAGGATGGTCGACGTCCGGCCCGCGACCGCGAAGACCGAGCCTAGCGAACCGGACACCGCGCCGGTCAGTGCCAAGGTTCGTCCGATCGAGGATGCGCGGGAAGCGATTTCGGCGCGCGCGGTGTGAGATTTACCTCGGCGCGCGGATCCGGTCTCGCCCGGAACCCGTCGATACCATGGCAACAGCGCCCAGCCGCCATTTGCGCGGATTGACGCCCGGTACGCGCCGATTCCTCGTACGATTCCGTTGATTCGGATGCGGCGCACGACGATACAGCTTTCGGGGGGAGGTAGCCATGAGTCGCCTGGCCACGCTCATGCTCGGCCTCGCCCTGGTGGCGGGCATCGTCCTGGCGGGCCCGGCACCGGTTCGGGCCTACCGAACTCTGACCCTGGATTCCCGGCTGAACCACGTGGCCGTCGTCGGCGACTCCTACACCACCGGAACCGACGAGGGCGGCCTCGGGCCGAATTCGTGGACCGCGCTGGCCTGGCACACGTTGGCCCAGCGCGGCGTGCGGATCGTGCCCGACGTGTCGGCCGAGGGCAGGGCCGGCTACGGCGTGCCCGGTGACCACGGCAGCATCTTCGAGGACCTGACCGGGAGGGCGGTCAAGCCCGAGGATGCCCTCGTGGTGTTCTTCGGCTCCCGCAACGACCAGGGCTTCCATCCCGAGGACCCCGAGCTGCTGGCCGGAAAGGTGCGCGACACCTTCGCTCTCGCGCGGCGCCTGTCGCCGTCCGCCAGGCTGCTGGTGATCGGGCCGCCGTGGCCGACCGCCGACGTGCCCGATTCCGTCCTCGAGATTCGCGACGTGCTCAACGGCGCGGCGCGGGCCGCCGGCGCGACGTTCGTCGATCCGATCGGTGATCGCTGGTTCGTCGACAGGCCCGACCTGATCGGCCCGGACGGGGTGCACCCCAACGACGCGGGGCATCAGTATCTGGCGGACAAGATCGCGCCGCTGATCGGCATGCAGCTGTCTCGATGACGTCGCGGTGAGCAGCCAAAGCCTTAGGCGCGCAAGGCTTTAGGCTAATCTTCCGCGTGGCGCTCGTAGTCCCATTGCTCCAGACGCGTTTGCAACTGCATCAGCCCGACGCCCGCGACGGGCGCGATGGCCGCAATGCAGATCAGCAGCAGCGGAGTCATCTTGAAAACCTCCAAACACCTTTCACTGATATGACGTTCGTGCATGGCGAGAAGTTCATTACGCGTCAGCCGTCCGCCAGGGCGCGGTCCGCGAGCGCACCGATCACCGGTGTCAGCAGTTGCGCGTATTCGGTCGTGATGTGGTTGTCGTCCCGGAAAACCAGGGTGTTGCCGACGATCGCGGGGCAGCGGTCGACGGTGCAGAACAGGTCGGTCAGGTCGGCGTACTGCCCGCCGGCCACCGTGGTCGCCGCCCGCTCGGCGCCCATGCCGTCCTCGTCGAGCGCGTCCGATCGGGCCGGCGCGCACGCGGCGGCGTTGTCGAGGTGACCCGACAGGCAGGCCGGCACCTGCCCGTGCGGATCCGGGGCGGGCCCAAGAACCAGGACGGCCGCGCCCGTGCTCCGCAACTGTTCGACCGTGCGCCCCAGGGTGTCGATCCAGGCGGGGTCGTATGAGGTGAAACCGAAATCCGCCCCGTAGCGCCGGCTCATGTCCAGCACGATCAGCCGCGGGCGCTCGGCCTTCAGCCGGTCCATGATCTGGCCGCGCCACTGGACGCATTCGGTGTACTCGCGGCCCAGGTACGGGCTGGTGATGCGAAGTTCCTGCAGCGGGCACGTCACCTTGGCCAGCGCCTCCAGCCGCCAGTGCCGCTGCTCGGCCACCCGCTGGAAGGCCGGCTCCCACATCGCGGCGTGCGAGTCGCCGACCAGGGCCACCCTCGTCGGCGACGCCAAATCGCCCGTCGCGCAGTCGCTTTGGCCCACGTCGCGCCACGACCGCACGCACCCGTTCACGAAGACGGCGGCCTTGTCGGCGGGCGCCTTGGCGAGCGGCGGGTCGAGGTTGGACGGGACGGCGCGCAGCGCCGCGGACGCCGCGACGGCATCGCGAACCTGCGCGAAGGCCTGGCGCAGCGCCGCTTCGGTCGCGCTGACGGCGGCGGCGCCGGGTTGGGGCACCGCGACGATGTTGGCCTTCGGCGCCGCCACCCCGTGACCCGCCGGCACCGGCGTCAACGTCAGCAACAGCACGCACGCGCAGGCCGCCGCCGCGCTGGCGGCGCCCGCCACCGCGAGGCTGGCCTTCGCCGATTGGCGCAGGGCGGCGGCGAACCGGCCGGGGTCCTCGACCAGATGCAGCGTGATTACGGCCAGGCCCGCCGACACGGCGGTCGCGGTCAGCCGGGCCGGCAGCCCGGCGGGCTCGCCCAGCAGCGGAGGCATGAGCAACAGCACCGGCCAGTGCCACAGGTACCAGGAGTAGGAGACCCGGCCGATCGCCCGCATCGCCGGCTTGCACAGCAGCCGCCCGGCGCCCAGCCCGCCCGTCACACAACCGGCGCCGATCACCAGTGCGGTGCCCAGCACGGGCAGCAGCGCGGCGGTGCCGGGGTAGGGGGTGCCCGGACCCAGCTGGGTGCAGGTGAGCGCGATCAGCCCCAGGCCGCCCCACCCCGCGATGGACGCGGGCAGCAGTGGCAGCCTGCGCCACACCGGGATCGACAGGGCGACCAGGCCGCCCGCCGCCAGTTCCCAGGCGCGGGTCGGCAACGAGAAGAACGCGAAGGCGGGCGACATGCGGGTCCACACCACGCCCGCCGCGAGCGACGCGGCCCCGACCACCGCGAGCACCACCGCATAGGGCGTCGCCCCCTTGCCGGCACCGCCTTTCACGCGGCGGACCAGCCACGCGGTGCCAATGATGAGCACCGGCCACACCAGATAGAACTGCTCCTCGACGCCCAGCGACCAGTAGTGCTGGAACGGCGAGGGGGCGTCGGAGGACAGGTAGTCGGTGCCCTGGCGGGCGAACCGGTAGTTGCCGACGTACAGGGCGCTGGCAATGCCGTCGAGCAAGACGCTGCGCGCCTGCAGGGGTGGGAGCACCGCGGCCGCCGCCGCAGCGGTGACGACGCCGACGGTGGCGGCGGCGGGCAGCAGGCGCCGGGCGCGCGCGCCGTAGAAGCTTCCCAGCCGGATGGTGTCAGTGCTGGTGACCTCGCGCCACAGCAGGCCGGTGATGAGGAAGCCGGAGATGACGAAGAAGACGTCGACACCGATGTAGCCGCCGGTGACGCCCGGGATGCCCGCGTGGTAGAGCACGACGGCGATGACCGCGACCGCGCGCAATCCCTCGATGTCGGGCCGGAATCCCTTCCGTGAAGTCCGCCGCTCCACTCGACGTGGGCCGCTGGCGAGTACTTCCTGCCGGACTGTCATGTGCGTGGGCTAGGTCGCCATCCAGGTCAGTTCACCGGGCAACTGCGTGCGCCAGTAACCGATGTCGTGTCCGCCCAGCGAGAAGCTGCCCGCCGGCTTGGTCTTCAGCTGGGCGACGAATTGTCTTGTGGCGAAATAGAAGCGGTCGAAGGTGCCGCAGTCCACGCGCAGCGGAATGGAGTTCAGCGCCGGCACACCCAGGACGCTGTTCTGCACCCAGTCGTCGTAGCTGTCGAAGGCTCCCTCCTCGCTGCCGGTGAAGGAGGTGTACAGCGCCGGGCTGACCGCGCAGATCCCGGCCGTGCGCGCCGGCCCCAGCTTGGCGCCCAGGTGCAGCGCCCCGTAGCCGCCCATCGACCACCCCATGAAGGCCACCCGGGAGGTGTCGAAACCCATCGACGACAGCATGGGCAGCAGTTCCTCGAGCACCATCGCGCCGGGATCCTCGCCCGAGGCCCTGCGGTGCCAGTAACTGTTGGCGCCGCCGTCGACACCCACCACCGCGAACGCCGGCTTGCCTTCCTTGACCAACTGCGCCAGCGCTTTCTCGACACCGCAGTCGAGCATCATGTTGGCGTCGCCGTCCTTGCCGTGCAGCGCGATGACCGGACGCAGGGCGCCGGCTTCGGCCTTTTGCCCGGGAGGCAGGGCGATCACCCAGTTGGTCTTTACGCCGCCGCGGGCCGCCGAGACGAAGGAACCGGTCAGTCTGTTCGGCAGGTTACTGCTGGCGGCCGACGGCTCGTACGGCGCGGGCGCCGCTTGCGGCTTGATCGGATCCAGCAGGGCGCTCAAGGCGAACACGCCGGCGGCCCCGAGGCTTGCGCCGGCACCCATCCGGAGCACCGCCCGGCGTGTCAGGTCAGGCATGATCGCAATGATGCCGCGCCGAGCCGACATTCCCGGCCGAGCCACGCCGTATTGGAAGCATTGCGTGATCTGGCGTGATCTGTTGGTCACGAAGAGGAGATCTTTGATGGTCCGTACGCCTGGTGTTGAGGCGCCGTTCACCGGATGGGCCCCGGCTGAAGACCTGGACCCGGTACGCCTCGGCGGCATGGGATTGCAGCGTTTCGCCGCGGTGCTGGCGGCACTCGTCCTGGTCGCCGCGTGCGGGCATCGACCCACGAGCCCGAGCGCGGAGCCGGCGACCGCCACGCCGATCCACCACCTGGTGGTGATCTTCGAAGAGAACGTCTCGTTCGACCACTACTTCGGCACGTATCCCCACGCGGCGGGCGTCGACGGCCAACCATTCACCGCCAAACCCGCCACCCCCGCGGTGGACGGCCTGACCCCAGAGTTGTTGACGCACAATCCCAATTCGGTGCAGCCGATGCGGTTGGGCGGGCCCGGTCAGATCGTGACCTGCGATCAGGACCACGAATACCAGGCCGAACAACTGGCCTTCAACGGCGGCGCGATGGATCGGTTCGTCGAGCACACCGAGGGCGACCCGTGCCCGGCGCCGTCCTTCAGCACACCCGGCCTGGTGATGGGCTACTACGACGGCAACACGGTAACCGCGCTGTGGAACTACGCGCAGCACTACTCGATGAGCGACAACTTCTACAACACCACTTTCGGCCCGTCGTCGCCCGGCCACATCAACCTGGTCTCGGGCCAAACGCACGGTGTGACAAAGAAATTCATGCCGGGTGGCCAGCCGTTCCCGCCGCACATGGTCATCGACGACACCGGCAACGGCCAAGGCACCCTGATCAACGACTCGCAACCCTTCGGCGACGACTGCTCGTCACGCGACCAGGTGCAGTTCAGCGCCGACAACAAGAACATCGGCGACCTGCTGACCGCGAAGGGCGTCACCTGGGGCTGGTTCCAGGGCGGCTTCCGGCCCACCAACCGCAGGCCCGACGGCACCGCCGAGTGCGGCGCCACCCACAACATCGGCGAAACCCTCGGCGGGACCGGCAAAACCGGGGCGCTGCCGTTCGGCACCAAGCCCGACTACGTCCCGCACCACGAGCCGTTCCAGTACTACCCGTCCACCGCCAACCCGCACCACCTGCCGCCGAGCGCGACCGACCAGATCGGGCGCGGCGACCAGGCCAACCATCAATACGACCTGTCCGATTTCTGGGCCGCCGCGGACGGCGGTCACCTGCCGGCGGTGAGCTTCCTCAAACCGCCCGCCTACCAAAACGGGCACGCCGGCTACTCGGATCCGCTCGACGAGCAGCGGTTCCTCGTCGAGACGATCAACCACCTGCAGCGGCTCCCGCAATGGCGCGATACGGCGATCGTCGTCGCCTATGACGACTCCGACGGCTGGTACGATCACAAACCCTCGCCGATCGTGACCTCCTCGGCCACGCCCGAGGACGCGCTGAACGGTCCGGGCCGATGCGGTGATCCCGCCGCCGCGCCCGCCGTGTATCAGGGCCGCTGCGGGTACGGCCCGCGGCTGCCGCTGCTGGTGATATCTCCTTACGCCAGAACGAATTTCGTGGACCACACGTTGACCGACCAGACGTCGATCCTGCAGTTCATCGAGGACAACTGGAGCACCGGGCGCATCGGCGACCACTCGTTCGACGAGCGCGCGGGCGCGCTCACCGGGATGCTGGATTTCACCGGTCCCACCCAACCGGCGCTGGCCCTCGACCCCCGTACCGGCAACCCGCAATAGCGTCGACCCGGGATCCAATCTCGCAGTTTTCAACCCTCGCGCGTCCCGCCGATGTCCCGCACCATCGGGGGTTGGACACGAGGGAGGGTGAATGAGCCTGGCGTTTCACTGGTTCCTGCCGACGTACGGGGATTCGCGAAACTTGGTCGCGGGCGGGCACGGCACCGCGATGCACGGTGACCGGCCCGCGACGTTGCGGTATCTGCACCAGATCTGCGCGGCGGCCGAGGACAACGGCTTCGAGGCCGTGCTCACGCCGACCGGATTGTGGTGCGAGGACGCGTGGTTGACGACGGCGATGCTGATCGAGGGCACCGAGACGCTGAAGTTCCTAGTCGCGTTCCGGCCGGGGCTGCTCAGCCCCACCCTGGCGGCGCAGATGGCCGGGACGTTCCAGCGGCACTCGGGCGGCCGGCTGCTGCTCAACGTCGTCACCGGCGGCGAACCGCACGAACAGCGCGCCTACGGGGATTTCCTGGACAAGGAATCGCGCTACGCCCGCACCGCCGAGTTCCTGCACGTGGTGCGGCAACTGTGGACCTCGCGGGAGCCGGTCACCTTCGCCGGGGACCACATCCGCATCGACGGCGCGCAGCTGAACAACCCGCCCGACCCGATCCCCGCGGTGTTCTTCGGCGGATCGTCGGCCGCCGCAGGGCCGGTCGCGGCCAAGTACTCCGACGTCTACCTCACCTGGGGCGAGCCGCGGGCGGCCGTCGCCAAGAAGCTCGATTGGATCAGGGGGCGGGCGGCCGATGCGGGGCGAATTCTGCAATACGGCTTGCGGATCCACGTGATCAGCCGCGACACCTCCGAGCAGGCGTGGGCCGAGGCGGACCGGCTGCTCGCCGCGGTTGACCCCGCCGACGTCGAGCGGGTGCAGGCCAGCCTGGCGCGCAGCGAGTCGGAGGGCCAGCGCCGCATGCTGGACCTGCACGGCGGCGACAGCGGCCGCCTCGTGGTCGGCCCCAACCTGTGGGCCGGGGTGGGCCTGGTGCGCGGCGGCGCGGGCACCGCGCTGGTCGGGTCGCACGCCGAGGTGGCCGAACGGCTGGCCGAATACTCGCGGCTGGGCATCAGCCACTTCATCCTGTCGGGCTATCCCCACCTGGAGGAGGCGTACTGGTTCGGTGAGGGTGTCCTGCCGCTGCTCGAACGAAAGGGCTTGTGGCAGCACCCCAACCGCCAATCACACCCGGCGCCGTCGACGCCGTTCGCGATCGCGTCCGCGCAGTAGGCCATGGCAACCACGCTGCCCGACGCGGGCGTCGCCGCGCCGCAAGGTCACCAGGAATCCGACGTCGAACGCCGCCGCCGGCTGCGCATCGTGGTCGCCGCCAGCCTGCTGGGCACCACCGTGGAGTGGTACGACTTCTTCCTGTACGCCACCGCCGCGGGCCTGGTGTTCAGCAAGGTGTTCTTCCCCAACGAAACCTCGTTGGTGGGAACGCTTCTGGCGTTCGCGACGTTCGCGGTCGGGTTCGTCATGCGGCCCATCGGTGGCCTGGTGTTCGGGCACATCGGGGACCGGATCGGTCGCAAGCGCAGCCTGGCGCTGACGATGCTGATCATGGGCGTCGCCACGGCGCTGATCGGCGTCCTGCCGACCGCCGCCCAGATCGGGGCCTGGGCGCCGCTGCTGCTGCTGACATTGCGCATCCTGCAGGGGTTCGCGCTCGGCGGCGAGTGGGCCGGCGCGGTGCTGCTCGCCGTCGAGCACAGCCCCGCGGACCGCCGCGGCCGCTTCGGCGCCATTCCGCAGGTCGGCCTGGCGCTCGGATTGGCCTTGGGGACCGGCATTTTCGCGTTTCTGCAGATCGCGTTGGGCCCCAGCCGCTTCCTGGCCTACGGCTGGCGGATCGGGTTCCTGCTGAGCCTGGTGCTGGTGGCGATCGGCATCGTGGTCCGGTTGCGGGTGGAGGAGACGCCGGCGTTTCGCGAGCTGGCCGACCTCGAGGCCACGTCCACCGTGCCGATCCGTGAGATCGTCCGCGAACCCCGATCCCGGCGCAACACCGTGCTTGGGCTGCTGTCGCGGTGGGCCGAGGGCTCGGCGTTCAACACGTGGGGTGTCTTCGCGATCAGCTACGCCACCGGCGCGTTGGGGTTCAACAAGGTGTCGGTCCTGGTCGTCGTGACCGTCGCCGCCCTGCTGATGGCGGTGCTGCTGCCGGTGTCGGGAATCCTGACCGACCGGTTCGGGCCGCGGCGGGTGTATCTGGTTGGCGTGGTGTGCTACGGCCTGTTGGCGTTCCCCGCGTTCGCGCTGTTCGGCACCAGGAACCTGCTGCTGTTCGGGCTGGCGATGGTCGTCGTGTTCGGTGTCGTGCACGCGCTGTTCTACGGCGCGCAGGGCACGCTGTATTCGGCGCTGTTTCCCACCGCCACCCGCTACACCGGGCTGTCGTTCGTCTACCAGTTCTCCGGCGTGTACGCCTCCGGCGTCACCCCGATGATCCTGACCGCGCTGATCGCCGCCGACAGGAAGGCGCCCTGGCTGGCGTGCGGGTATTTGGTGGCCACGGCCGTCATCAGCGTGATCGCGACGGCCAGGATCCGCGAGCGGGATTTGTACCTCTGAGCTGACCGGGCGCACGCCGCGCCTACCCCGCCACCGAGACTGCGATGAGCGCGTGATTTTCGCAAAATCCGCGATCTGTGCGCAGTCTCGGCGCCGCAACCGGTCGCGGCCCGTCCGCCGATGTGATGTGGTTAACCGTGGCCGGCACCACCCAACTGCGCCAAGGGCTATCGCAGCGGCAGCTCAGCATGATCGCCCTGGGCGGCGTGATCGGCGCCGGGTTGTTCGTCGGGTCGGGCGTGGTGATCAAGGACACCGGGCCCGCCGCGTTCCTGACGTACGCGCTGTGCGGCCTGCTGATCGTGCTGGTGATGCGCATGCTGGGCGAGATGGCCGCCGCCAACCCGTCGACGGGGTCGTTCGCCGACTACGCGGCGCAGGCCCTGGGCGGCTGGGCGGGGTTCTCGGTGGCCTGGCTGTACTGGTACTTCTGGGTGATCGTGGTCGGGTTCGAGGCGGTCGCCGGCGGCAAGGTCCTGGGCTATTGGTTCCACGCGCCGCTGTGGCTGCTCTCGCTGTGCCTAATGGTGCTGATGACCGCGACGAACCTGTTCTCGGTGTCGTCGTTCGGTGAATTCGAATTCTGGTTCGCCGGAATCAAAGTCGCCACGATCGCGATCTTTCTCGCCGTCGGCGCGGTGTTCGTACTGGGCCTGCTGCCCGGCCATCACCACGCCGATTTCTCCAACCTCACGGCGCACGGCGGGTTCTTCCCGAAGGGCGTCGCGGCGGTCTTCGCGGCCATCGTGGTGGTGATTTTCTCCATGGTCGGCGCCGAGATCGTCACCGTCGCCGCCGCCGAGAGCCGCGACCCCGAGCTGGCGGTGCAGCGGGCGACGAGGTCGGTGGTGGCGCGCATCGGGATCTTCTTCGTCGGCTCGGTCTTCCTGCTCGTGGTGATCCTGCCGTGGAATTCGGTGGAGCTGGGCGCCTCCCCGTACGTCGCGGCGCTCAAACACATGGGCCTGCGCGGCGCAGATCAGGTGATGAACGCCGTCGTGCTCACCGCGGTGCTGTCCTGCCTGAACTCGGGCCTGTACACGGCGTCACGGATGCTGTTCGTGCTCGCCGACCGGCGCGAGGCCCCCGCCCGGCTGGTCAGGCTCAGCGGGCGCGGCGTCCCCCACATCGCGATCCTCTGCTCGTCGGCGATCGGCTTCGGCTGCGTCCTCATGGCCTGGATCGCGCCCGGCACGGTGTTCCTGTTCCTGCTCAACTCGTCGGGCGCCGTCATCCTCTTCGTCTACTGGTTGATCGCGCTGTCGCAGATCGTCCTGCGGCGCCGGACGCCCGAAGAAAAGCTGCGCATCAAGATGTGGCTCTTCCCGGTGCTGTCGATCCTCACCCTCGCCGGGATCACTGCCGTGCTGGTGCAAATGGCGTTCGACCGCTCGGCGCGCAGCCAGCTCTGGCTCAGCCTGCTGTCGTGGGCGGTGGTGATCGCGCTGTATTTCGCGGCCCGGGCGCGCGGCCGGGTCAGTCGGTCTTCGTGAACAACACCGCTTGCTCGAACGGTATACGGGAGAAGATCGGCCGCGCCCTGCTCGTTACGTGCGTGGCCGCCTCGGCCTTGGTCACCACCTGCGGGTCGGCGATACCGAAGGTTTTGCCGTGGCGGCGCATCCGCCCACCCCCCGCGGCTTTGAGGTTCTTCAACCAGTCGCGGTCGGGGCCGTAGCTAAGCAGGACCGCCACGCCGGGTTTGCCGTCGACGGTGGCGGTGAACGCGTTCACCGGTGTGCGATAAGGCTTTCCGGAGCGGCGGCCGACGTGCTCGATGATGGCGAAGGAAGGCGCCCAGCCCGCCCACATCCGCTGAATTGGGTTGGTGACGTGCCGATTGAAGCGCGCGAGCCCCTGTGGAAGTTGCATGCCGTCCATCCAACTCGCCCACCCCGCCCGGCATCAAGGCATGCGGCGTGTCGCGGGCAGCAGCGCGCGCGCCAGCCGGGCCGGGCGGGACGGGGGCGGCCGCCAGGGCTGCTGATCGTGTGCCGGCCATGCGTAACAAGGGGTTTGGCCGTCCAGCAGCCGTCGCAGGCCGGGGATGGCCAGCTCGCGGGCGGACCAGTCGTAGAGCAGTTCGAGTCGCGGTTGGATGACCCCGACATCGAGCAGGTGCCCTACTCCGTGCTCGGCCCGCAGGTAGGGCGCGAGGTCCTCGCCGAGCGGGTAGCGATCCGGCAGCACCCGGGAAAGCGACAGGAATATCCCGGTCATGCCCAGGCGCGGGTCACCGAGCGGCCGGCCGGCGACGGCCAGCCAGCCGAGCGCGAGGCGCGGGGAGGCGACCAGGGCGTGGGCGTAGAGGACCCGCATCAGCACGAGGTTGATGAAGAAACGCTCGACGCGGGACTCGCGCGCGGCGAGGTGCAGGTTCTCCAGGTACGCGCTCACGACGCTGACGTTGTGCGCCCGGTACCAGCGTTGGGCGGAGGGCCGCCGGATGAACTCGAGCGTCGCGGCGACGGCCGGAGAGCTCGGCGCGCCGGGATGGCCGAAGGCCAGGGCGCGCGCCTCCCATCCGTCGTGCAGTAGGCGCTCGTTCATCGCGCGCCACCAGGGGCTCCCCGGGGACGGCCCGTCGGCCGGGTTGAGCAGTCCGCGCCGCAGCTGCCAACCCATGAAGGCCGACGCCGCCTGCCGATACGGTAGGTGTCCGCGGTCCACGCGCGCCGGGACTTCGTAGAGCTCCCGCATCAGCGCGAGGCGGGCGTGCGGATCGTCGCGGACGCCTTCCACCCGGGCCCGGGCGACCTCGACGGCCGTGTGCCGTGTCACCAGCGCAAGCGTAGTGTCGCGTCATGGCTGACTCCCCGGGTGACGAGGCCGCCGAGCGCGCCCAGGAGCTGCTGCGCAGGGAGGCCGAACTCGCCGCCCGCAAAGCCGTCACCGAGGACGACGTGAAGCGCGCCGCCGAGCGCGCCGACCGCGCCCACGAGCGGGACCAGGCGGCCCGTGAACGCGCGGTGTCGCGCCACTACGAGGCCGGCGCCGCCCACGAACGCGCCGCCGCGGTCGAGGAACTCGCGGTCGAGGAGGGCCTCGGCGACGTGGCCGCCCACCGGCGCGCGGCGGAGAAGGAACGCGAGGCCGCCCGCCGCGAGCTGCGGGCAGCGCAGCAGGCCGACCAGCAGGACGCCTGATATCGGCGCTCTGCTACACCCTGTAGTTGAACGATCGGCCGAGGCTGGGACACTGGTCGGCATGGCTACCAGTGACCAGGCGACCGCCCATGCCGCGACCTCGGGAAGCGGCGTGGCGGCGTCGGCGCGGCTGTTCGAGGACGCCTGCGCCGTCATCCCCGGCGGGGTGAACTCCCCGGTGCGCGCGTTCACCGCGGTGGGCGGCACGCCGCGCTTCATCACCGAGGCGAAGGGCTACTGGCTCACCGACGCCGACGGCAACCGCTACGTCGACCTGGTGTGTTCCTGGGGCCCGATGATCCTCGGCCACGCCCACCCCGCCGTCGTCGACGCCGTCGCCACGGCCGCCGCCTCGGGCCTGTCGTTCGGGGCGCCGACGCCGGCCGAGAGCCAGCTGGCCGCCGAGATCATCGGGCGGGTGGCGCCGGTCGAGCGGATCCGGCTGGTGAACTCCGGCACCGAGGCCACGATGAGCGCCGTCCGGCTGGCCCGAGGGTTCACCGGCAGGGCCAAGATCGTCAAGTTCTCCGGCTGCTACCACGGCCATGTCGACGCGTTGCTCGCAGACGCGGGCTCCGGCGTCGCGACGCTAGGTTTGCCGTCCTCGCCCGGGGTGACCGGCGCGGCCGCGGCCGACACAATCGTGTTGCCCTACAACGACATCGACGCCGTCACGGAGACGTTCGCCCGGTTCGGCGACCAGATCGCCGCCGTGATCACCGAGGCCAGCCCCGGCAACATGGGCGTCGTCCCGCCGGGGCCGGGCTACAACGCGGCGCTGCGCGCGATCACCGCCGAGCACGGGGCGCTGCTGATCGTCGACGAGGTAATGACGGGGTTCCGGGTCAGCCGAAGCGGTTGGTACGGAATCGATCCCGTCGCCGCCGACCTGTTCACCTTCGGCAAGGTGATGAGCGGCGGGCTGCCGGCCGCAGCGTTCGGCGGACGGGCCGAGGTGATGGAGCGGCTGGCGCCGCTGGGGCCGGTGTATCAGGCCGGCACCCTGTCGGGAAATCCGGTGGCGGTGGCCGCCGGGCTGGCCACGCTGCGCGCCGCCGACGACGCGGCCTACGCCGCACTGGACGCCAACGCCGACCGGCTGGCGGGGCTGCTGTCCGAGGCGCTGACGAACGCCGGTGTGCCGCACCAGGTTCCGCGGGCCGGCAACATGCTCAGCGTGTTCTTCTCCGAAACGCCGGTGACCGACTTCGCCGCCGCGCGGGCCAGCGAGACCTGGCGTTACCCGCCGTTCTTCCACGCCCTGCTGGACGCGGGCGTCTACCCGCCGTGCAGCGCCTTCGAGGCCTGGTTCGTCTCGACGGCCCTGGACGACGACGCATTCGACCGGATCTCGGCCGGGCTGGCCCTCGCGGCCCGCGCGGCCGCACAGGAGGACAGGCCCTGATGGCCGAACAGACGAAAGTTCACGTGGTGCGCCACGGCGAGGTGCACAACCCCACCGGCGTCCTCTACGGCCGGCTGCCCGGATTCCACCTGTCCGAGAGGGGACGGGCGCAGGCCGACGCGGTCGCCGAGGCGCTGGCCGACCGCGACGTCGCCGCCGTCATCGCCTCCCCGCTGCAGCGGGCGCAGGAGACCGCCGCGCCCATCGCCGCCAAGCACGGCCTGGCCGTGGACACCGACCCCGACCTGATCGAATCGCTCAACTTCTTCGAGGGCCGCCGCGTCGGCCCGGGCGACGGCGCCTGGCGCGACCCGCGGTTCTGGTGGCGGCTGCGTAACCCGTTCACCCCGTCCTGGGGCGAGCCCTACACCGAGATCGCGGCCCGGATGACGACCGCGGTGGACAAGGCGCGCGCCCGCGCCACCGGGCAGGAGGTGGTGTGCGTCAGCCACCAGCTGCCGGTGTGGACGCTGCGGCTGCACCTGAGCGGCAGGCGGCTCTGGCATGACCCGCGACGACGCGAATGCGGGCTCGCCTCGGTGACGACCCTGGTCTACGACGGCGATCGCCTGGTCGACATCGAGTACTTCCAGCCCGCGGCGCCATGAGTGTGCGGCGGCTGGCGATGGCCGGGGCGGCGGTGGCCATTTTGCTGGCCGGCTGCACCGGTCGCGACGCCGTGGCGCAGGGCGGCACCTTCGAATTCGTCTCGCCCGGCGGGAAGACCGACATCTACTACGACCCGCCGTCCAGCCGCGGCCGGCCCGGGCCGCTGTCCGGGCCGGACCTGGCCGACCCGGCGCACACCCTGTCGCTGGACGACCCGACGTTCGCCGGCCGCGTCGTCGTCGCCAACATCTGGGGGCAGTGGTGCGGTCCGTGCCGCGCCGAGGTCGCTCAGCTGCAGCAGGTATATGACGCCACCCGCGGCGCCGGGGTCTCCTTCCTGGGCATCGACGTCCGGGACAACAACCGGCAGGCGGCCCTGGACTTCGTCGACGATCACCACGTCAGCTACGCCTCCATCTACGATCCGGCGATGCGCACCCTGATCGCGTTCGGCGGCCGGTACCCGACCACCGTGATCCCGTCCACGCTGGTGCTGGACCGCGAGCACCGGGTCGCCGCCGTCTTCCTGCGGGAGCTGCTGGCCCAGGATCTGCAGCCAGTGGTGCAGCGGGTGGCCGGGCAGTGACCGGCTTCGCCCAGATCGCCGCCGCCGGGCCGCTGCTGCTGGCGCTGGGCGTGTGCCTGCTCGCGGGGCTGGTGTCATTCGCCTCGCCGTGCGTGGTCCCGCTGGTCCCCGGCTACCTGTCCTACCTGGCCGCGGTCGTCGGGGTCGACGAGCAGCCGCCGCCCGGCGCCATCAAGGCACCGCCCGCCGCCCGGTGGCGGGTCGCGGGCTCCGCCGCGTTGTTCGTCGCCGGGTTCACCACGGTGTTTGTCCTCGGGACCGTCGCCGTCCTCGGCATGACCACCGCGCTGATCACCAACCAGTTGCTGCTGCAGCGCGTCGGCGGCGTGCTGACCATCGTGATGGGCCTGGTGTTCGTGGGCCTCATCCCTGCGCTGCAGCGCCAGGCCCGGTTCAGCCCGCGGCAGCTGACCACGGTCGCGGGGGCGCCGGTGCTCGGCGCGGTGTTCGCGCTCGGCTGGACGCCGTGCCTGGGGCCCACGTTGACTGGGGTGATCACCGTCGCGTCGGCTACCGACGGCGCGAACGTCGCGCGCGGGGTCGCGCTGGTGATCGCCTACTGCCTGGGGCTGGGCATCCCGTTCGTGCTGCTGGCGTTCGGCTCGGCGGGGGCAGTCGGGGCGCTGGGCTGGCTGCGACGGCACACCCGGGCCATCCAGATCTTCGGCGGCGCGCTGCTGATCGCCGTCGGCGCCCTGCTGGTGACCGGCGTATGGAATGACTTCGTCTCCTGGCTGCGCGACGCGTTCGTCTCCGACGTGAGGCTGCCGATTTGATGGCGCCCTTGGATGCGCGAGCAGACGCAGAATCGCATGAAAAGACACGCGCCAGTGCGATTCTGCGTCTGCTCGCGGCCCTTCGTGCCACGGCCCGCAACACCTGGCGCGCGCTGACCTCGATGGGCACCGCGCTGGTGCTGCTGTTCCTCCTCGCGCTGGGCGCGATACCCGGCGCGCTGTTGCCGCAGCGCAGCCTCAACGCCGGCAAGGTCGACGAGTACCTCGCCAGCCACCGCGTGATCGGGCCCTGGCTAAATCGGCTGCAGGCCTTCGACGTGTTCTCCAGCTTCTGGTTCACCGCCATCTACGTGCTGCTGTTCGTGTCCCTGGTCGGTTGCCTGACCCCACGGATGATCGAGCACGCCCGCAGCCTGCGCGCCACCCCGGTGGCCGCCCCGCGCAACCTGGCCAGGCTGCCCAAGCATGCCAGCGCCGAAATCGCCGGCGACGCTGCGGATCTCAACGCCCTGGCGAACACGATCGCCGGCCGACTGCGCGGCTGGCGCACGGCGATCCGGCACGAGGGCGAGGTCGTCGAAGTGTCCGCGGAGAAGGGCTACCTGCGCGAGTTCGGCAACATCGTCTTTCACTTCTCGTTGCTGGGCCTGTTGGTCGCCGTGGCCGTCGGCAAGCTGTTCGGCTACGAGGGCAACGTCATCGTCATCGCCGACGGCGGCCCCGGCTTCTGCTCGGCCTCGCCGGCGGCGTTCGACTCGTTCCGCGCCGGCAACACCGTCGACGGCACGTCGCTGCACCCAATCTGCATCCGGGTCAACGACTTTCAGGCGCACTACCTGCCGTCGGGGCAGGCCGCCTCGTTCGCCGCGGACATCGACTACCAGAACGGCGGCGACCTGGCCGCCAACAGCTGGCGGCACTACCTGCTGGAGGTCAACCACCCGCTGCGCGTCGGCGGCGATCGGGTGTACCTGCAGGGCCACGGCTACGCGCCCACCTTCACCGTGACCTTCCCGGACGGGCGGACGCGAACGTCGACCGTGCAATGGCGACCCGACAACCCGCAGACCCTGCTGTCGTCGGGGGTGGCGCGCATCGACCCGCCCGCCGGCAGCTATCTCAACGCGGCCGAGCGCCGCCAGCACGAGATCGCCATCCAGGGCCTGCTGGCGCCGACCGAGCAGCTCGAGGGCACCCTGCTGTCGTCGCGGTTCCCGGCGCTGAACGCCCCGGCCGTGGCCGTCGACATCTACCGCGGCGACACCGGCCTGGACACCGGGCGGCCGCAGTCGTTGTTCACGCTGGACCCCCGGCTGATCGAGCAGGGGCGGCTGACCAAGGAGAAGCGGGTCAACCTGCGCGCCGGCCAGGAGGTTCGGCTTGACGCGGGCCCGGCCGCCGGCACCGTTGTCCGCTTCGACGGCGCCGTGCCGTTCGTCAACCTGCAGGTCTCCCACGACCCCGGCCAGGCCTGGGTGCTCGTCTTCGCGGTCACGATGATGGGCGGGCTGGTGGTGTCGCTGCTGGTGCGCCGCCGCAGGGTGTGGGTCAGGCTCAGCCCGGCGGCCGGTACGGTGAACGTCGAACTGGGCGGGCTGGCGCGCACCGACAACTCCGGGTGGGGCGACGAGTTCGAGCGGTTGACCGAGCGGTTGTTGCACGGGCTGGGCGAGCCCGACACCGCCGGGTCCGTAAGGAGTTCTCAGGTGGACGTCAAATGAACACGCTGCACGTCAACGTCACGCTGGCGCGCTACTCCGACTGGGCGTTCACCTCGGCGATCGTGGCCCTGGTCGTCGCGCTGCTGCTGCTGGCCGTGGAGCTGGCCTACGTCGGCGCCCGGCGCGCCGATCAGCGCGCGTCGGTACTGGCCGGCTCGGTCGCGGCCGACAGCTCGGTCCCCGGCATCGTGGAGGACGCCGACGCGCGGCCGTTCGACGAACGCGTCGGGCGGGCCGGGCTGGCCGTGGTCTACCTCGGCATCGGGCTGCTGCTGGCCTGCATCGTGCTGCGCGGCCTGGCCACCGTGCGGGTGCCGTGGGGCAACATGTACGAGTTCATCAACCTGACGTGCTTCTGTGGCCTGGTCGCCGGGGCGATCGTGTTGCGCCGCCCGCAGTATCGCCCGCTGTGGGTCTTCCTGCTGCTGCCGATCCTGATCCTGCTGACCGTTTCCGGGCGCTGGCTCTACACCAACGCCGCCCCGGTGATGCCCGCGCTGCAGTCCTACTGGTTGCCGATCCACGTGTCGGTGGTCAGCCTGGGCTCCGGGGTGTTCATGGTCGCGGGCATCGCCAGCATCCTGTTCCTGCTGCGCACGTCGCGGCTCGGTGATCCGCAAAACGAACGGGCCGACGGCGCGTTGGCCCGGATGGTCCGGCGCCTTCCCGACGCCCAGACCCTGGACCGCGTCGCCTATCGCACCACGATCTTCGCGTTCCCGGTGTTCGGTTTCGGGGTCATCTTCGGCGCGATCTGGGCCGAAGAGGCCTGGGGCAGGTATTGGGGCTGGGACCCCAAGGAGACGGTTTCGTTCGTCGCGTGGGTGGTATACGCGGCCTATCTGCACGCCCGGTCGACGGCCGGATGGCGGGACAGGAAGGCGGCCTGGATCAACGTCGCGGGTTTCGTCGCCATGATCTTCAATTTGTTCTTCGTTAACCTGGTGACCGTGGGCCTGCATTCGTATGCAGGCGTGGGATGACAGTCAGCAACCGACCCGAGTAACACACAACAGGGGGAGTGCACGTGTCCGACCATCCAACCACCGGCGTGGGTGCGCCCGAGCCGACCACGCAGCCGCCCCCCGAAGCGCCGCCACAGCAGCCGGCGGAACCGGGCGACGAGGCGCCCACCCGCGCCTTCGCCGGATTCCGCACCGAGCGACGGGTCCCCGGACCCGAGCGGCGGCAGGCGGCCGCCCCCACCGCGCCCGGCCCGGCGCCCGGTGGGATGCCGCCCTGGGATCCCACACCGGTGACCGGGATCCCGCGCGTCGACCCGACCGCGTTCGGGGCCTATTACAACGGGCCATCAGAGGCGCCACCGGCCGAGGCGCAGGCGCCGCCGTACCGGCCCGAGCACCTACCGCACACGCCGTATCCGGAGCTGTCCACCGGCATGCTCTTGCGCCCGGTCAAACCGCCGCCATCCGAGGGTTGGCGGCGGGTGGTCTACGACCTGTCCGGCCACCTGATCAACCTGGGCGAGAGCCCCCGGGCCCAGCGCCACAACAACCTGGTGGCGCAGGTCAACCGGCCCCTGCGGGGTTGCTACCGGATCGCGCTGCTGTCGCTGAAGGGCGGCGTCGGCAAGACCACGATCACCGCGACGCTGGGGTCGACGTTCGCGACCATCCGCGGGGACCGCGTGGTGGCCGTCGACGCCAACCCCGACCGCGGCACGCTCAGCCAGAAGATCCCGCTGGAGACGGCGGCGACGGTGCGCCAACTGCTGCACGACGTTGGAGCGATCGAGCGCTACAGCGACGTCCGCCGGTACACCTCGAAGGGCCCGTCCGGCCTGGAGGTGCTGGCGTCGGAAACCGACCCCGCGATCTCCGACGCGTTCGGCGCCGAGGACTACAGCCGGGTGCTGGAGATCCTGGAGCGGTTCTACGGCCTGGTGCTCACCGACTGCGGCCCCGGGCTGCTGCACTCGGTGATGTCGTCGGTGCTGGAGAAGGCCGACGTGTTGCTGGTCGTCGCGTCGGGGTCCATCGACGGCGCGCGCAGCGCCTCGGCGACGCTGGACTGGCTGGACGCCCACGGGCACGAGGAGCTGGTCCGCAATTCGATCGCGGTCATCAACGCGGTGCGCCCGCGCACCGGCAAGGTCGACATGAACAAGGTGGTCGACCACTTCTCGCGCCGCTGCCGCGCGGTGCGGCTGATCCCGTTCGACCCGCACCTCGAGGAGGGCGCCGAGATCGACCTGGACCGGCTGCGGCGCGGCACGCGCGAAGCGCTCACCGAGCTGGCGGCCGTCGTGGCCGACGGGTTCCCCGGTGACCAGCGCAACCCGGGTCTGGTTTAGGAGGGACTAGCGGGGGTTATCCCCGTGGCCTAACCGCCGCAAGAAGTCAGGATCGTCGTCGGGCCCGATGACGCGGGTCTTCGGCCGGGCCTGTGACCGCGCCGCGCGCCAGCCAACGTAGATCAGCGTTCCCAGGATCAGAACGAGTAGCAGGTAGAGCACTCAACACCTCCTCCGAGCGAATATACGCGGGCCGTAGGCTCGGGGTGTGCCAGATCGGCCCAGCGACAGCAGCACCGACGAGCGCCCGCGCAATCGGGTGGTCGTCGACGTTTTGCTCTATGCCGCAGCGCGGCTGGCGCTGGTCGCGGCGCTGAGCGGCGCGATCTACGGGGTCGCGCGATTGCTGGGGATCGCCCAGTTCCCCCTCGTGGTCGCGGTGTTGTTCGCTCTGATCATCGCGATGCCATTGGGCATCTGGGTGTTCGGCCCGCTGCGCCGCCGCGCTACCGCGTCGCTCGCGATAGCCGGCGAACGCCGACGCCGCGAACGCGAACAGCTGCAGGCCCGGCTGCGCGGCGAGGAGCCGCCGCGGCCGGAGCCGGACGCTTAGCCTCCCCTCGTTTGCGTGTGCATCGGCGACGTTGCGCGTGCATCCAGGGCGAAAAAATCGCCCGGATCCCGCCGTCAGCTCACACGCAAAACCCTGAATGCACACTCAGTGCGCGAGGGCCAACGCGCCCGCCACCGCGAACGCCCACACGACCATCGCCAGCCCGGTGTCCCGCAGCACCGGAATCAGCTCTCGCCCGCCGCGGCCGGAGCGCACCGGGGCGAGCGCGCGCAGGGCCAGCGGCGTCGCGACCAATCCCACGGCGCACCACGGCGTCGCCGCCATCAGCACCAGCGTCGCGACCCCCGCGGTCGCCATCAGCGCCTGGTAAAGGATCCGGGTGTGGGCATCGCCCAGCCGCACCGCCAGGGTGATCTTGCCGGACTGTGCGTCGGTGGGGATGTCGCGCAGGTTGTTGGCCACCAGCACCGACGACGACATCGCCCCGATCGATACCGCCAGCACCGCCCCGACCCAGTCCACCCGCAACGCCTGGGTGTACTCGGTGCCCAGCACGGCAACCAGGCCGAAGAACACGAACACCGCGACCTCGCCAAACCCCGCGTAGCCGTACGGCTTTGAGCCGCCGGTGTACAGCCACGCGCCGGCGATGCAGGCCGCGCCGACCGCGATCAGCCACGGCGCGCTCAGCAGCGCCAGCACCAGCCCGGCGACCGCGCCCAGCGACAGGCTCGTCACCGCCGCGGTCAGCACCGCGCGCGGGGCGGCCAGCCGCGAGCCCACCAGCCGGACCGGGCCGGCGCGCTCGTCGTCGGTGCCGCGGATGCCGTCGGAGTAGTCGTTGGCGTAGTTCACGCCGACGATCAGCGCCAGCGCGACGGCCAGCGCCAGCAGCGCCTTCCACCACACCGCGGATCCCAGCCACGCCGCGGCGCCCGTGCCCGCCACCACCGGCGCCACCGCGTTGGGCAGCGTGCGGGGCCGGGCACCCGAGACCCACTGCGCGAGACTGGCCACCAAGCCATCCTGCCTCATGCACCACAATGGGCGGATGCTCGGAGTCATCGGCGGCAGCGGCTTCTACACGTTCTTCGAGTCCGACACCCGCGACATCGACGTCGACACCCCCTACGGTCCGCCCAGCGCCCCGGTCACGGTGGGCGCCGTCGGCGACCACGAGGTCGCCTTCCTGCCCCGGCACGGTGCGACCCACCAGTTCTCGGCGCACACCGTGCCGTATCGGGCCAACATGTGGGCGCTGCGCAAGCTGGGCGTGCGGCGGGTTTTCGGCCCCTGCGCGGTCGGCAGCCTGAACCCCGACAACGGCCCGGGCGCGGTGGTGGTGCCCGACCAGCTGGTGGACCGCACCACCGGCCGCCCCGACACCTACTTCGACTCCGGCGCCGTCCACGTCGACTTCGCCGACCCGTACTGCCCGACGCTGCGGGCCGCGGCCACGGGCCTGCCCGACGTCGTCGACGGCGGCACCATGGTGGTGATTCAGGGGCCGCGGTTTTCCACCCGGGCGGAGAGCCGCTGGTTCGCCTCGGCCGGCTTCAGCCTGGTCAACATGACCGGCTATCCGGAGGCCGTGCTGGCGCGCGAACTCGAAATATGTTACGCGGCAATCGCGTTGGTGACCGACCTGGATGCCGGCGTCCGGGCCGGTGAGGGCGTGAAGGCCGTCGAGGTGTTCGCCCAATTCGAGAAGAACATCGGGCCGTTCAAGGAGCTGGTGCGCGCCGCGATCGGCCGGGTCGCCGCCGAGCGCGACTGCACGCACTGCCAGCCGCACACCGGCGTGACCCTGCCGGTGGAGTTGCCGTGAGGGTGCTGCTGACCGGGGCGGCCGGTTTCATCGGGTCGCGGGTGGACGCGGCGCTGCGGGCGGCCGGTCACGACGTGGTCGGCGTCGACGCGATGCTGCCCGCGGCGCACGGCCCGAATCCCGTGCTACCGCAGGGCTGTCGACGCGTCGACGTCCGCGACGGTGACGCGCTGGCCCCGTTGCTGGACGGCGTGGACCTCGTGTGTCATCAGGCCGCGATGGTCGGTGCGGGCGTGGACGCGGCCGACGCGCCGGCCTACGGCGGCCACAACGATTTCGCCACCACGGTGTTGCTGGCGAGGATGTTCGCCGCGGGCGTGCGACGCCTGGTGCTGGCCTCGTCGATGGTGGTCTACGGGCAGGGCCACTACGCCTGCCCCGAGCACGGGCTCGTCGACCCGCCGCCGCGCCGGCGCGCTGACCTCGACGCCGGGATCTTCGAAAACCATTGCCCAACATGCGGACTCGACCTGACGTGGCGACTGGTCGACGAGGACGCCGCGCTGCGCCCACGCAGCCTGTACGCGGCCAGCAAGACCGCGCAGGAGCATTACGCGCTGGCGTGGTCGGAGGCGACGGGCGGCTCGGTGGTGGCGTTGCGCTACCACAACGTCTACGGGCCGGGCATGCCGCGCGACACCCCGTACTCCGGGGTGGCAGCGATCTTCCGCTCGTCGCTGGAAAAGGGCGAGCCGCCAAGGGTTTTCGAGGACGGCGGGCAGATGCGGGATTTCGTCCACGTCGACGACGTCGCCGCCGCGAACGTGGCCGCCGCGGAGGCCGACCAGGACGGCTTCACCGCCGTCAACGTCTGCTCCGGGCGGCCCATCTCGATCCTGGAGGTGGCCACCGCGCTGTGCGAGGCGCGGGACGGTTCGATCGCCCCGGTGGTCACGGGGCAGTACCGCAGCGGCGACGTGCGCCACATCGTCGCCGACCCCTTGCGGGCGGCCGAGGTGTTGGGGTTTCGCGCGGGCATCGACCCGCGTCAGGGCTTGCGCGAATTCGCCTTCGCGCCTTTGCGTTAAGGCGATCGCAAGCGCGGCGAAGCCGGGCGCAGCGGGTCGCC
>NZ_AUWQ01000030.1 GCF_000455205.1 Mycobacterium sp. UM_CSW
GGGGTGCCGGTGCGGCACGTCCTGCTGGAGCCCCCGTTCCGCCTGGACGGTGCGTTGGTGCCCGACGACGCGGACCTCGTCGTGGTGGGCAACCCGACGAACCCCACCTCGGTGCTGCACACCCGCGCGCAACTGCTCGCACTGCGCCGGCCCGGCCGGATCCTGGTGGTCGACGAGGCGTTCGCCGATTCGGTTCCCGGTGAGCCCGAGTCGCTGGCCGGCGACGCGCTGCCCGACGTGCTGGTGCTGCGCAGCCTGACCAAGACGTGGGCGCTGGCCGGGTTGCGGGTGGGCTACGCGCTGGGCGCGCCGGAGCTGTTGGCGCGGCTGACCGCGCAGCGCGCGCACTGGCCGGTGGGGACCCTGCAGCTGACGGCCATCGCGGCCTGCTGTGAGCCGCGGGCCGTCGCCGATGCCGCGGCCGGTGCGCTGCGGTTGGCGGAGTTACGCGCCGAGATGGTGACCGGCCTGGCGTCGGTGGGCGCCGACGTGGTCGACGGCCGGGGCCCGTTCGTGCTGTTCCGCCTGCCCGACGGCGACCGGATACGAACCGACTTGGAGCGCAAGGGCATTGCCATTCGCCGGTGTGACACCTTCGTCGGCCTGGACGGCCGGTACCTGCGGGCGGCGGTGCGACGGGACTGGCCGCTGCTGATCCAGGCCATCGCGGAGGCGCTGCGGTGAGCGTCCGGCTGGCCGACGTGATCGAGGTGCTCGACGAGGCATACCCGCCGGATCTCGCGCAATCGTGGGATTCGGTCGGGCTGGTGTGCGGCGACCCCGATGACGCGCTGGGCTCAGTGACCGTCGCTGTCGACGCGACGCCGGCCGTCGTCGACGAAGTTCCCGACGGCGGACTGCTGCTGGCGCATCACCCGTTGCTGTTGCGCGGGGTCGACACCGTGGCGGCCAGCACGCCGAAGGGCGCGCTCGTGCACCGCCTGATCCGCAGCGGGCGATCGCTGTTCACCGCGCACACCAACGCCGACTCCGCCTCGCCCGGGGTGTCCGACGCGCTCGCCGAGGCCCTCGGGCTCACCGTCGAGGCCGTGCTCGAACCGCTCGCGGCCGCGGGCAATCTGGACAAGTGGGTCGTGTACGTGCCGACGGAGAACGCGGAGGCGGTGCGCGAGGCCGTGTTCGAGGCCGGCGCCGGCCACATCGGCGACTATTCGCACTGCAGTTGGAGCGTGAGCGGCATCGGACAGTTCCTGCCGCACGAGGGGGCCTCGCCGGCGATCGGCAGCGTCGGCCCCGTCGAGCGGGTGCCCGAGGAGCGGTTCGAGGTGGTCGCACCGGCGCGGGCCCGGGCAGCGGTCTTGGCGGCGATGCGCGGCGCCCATCCGTACGAGGAGCCCGCGTTCGACATCTTCGCTCTGGTGCCCCCGCCCAGCGACGCGGGGCTGGGCCGGATCGGCACGCTGGCACGACCGGAATCCTTGCGCAGCTTCGTCTCCCGTGTCGGCGCCGCGCTGCCGCGGACCTCGTGGGGCGTGCGTGCGTCCGGGGACCCCGATGCTCAGGTGTCGCGGGTCGCCGTGTGCGGCGGCGCCGGGGATTCGCTGCTGGCCGCCGCGGCCCGCGCGGACGTGCAGGCTTATGTGACCGCCGATCTGCGCCACCATCCCGCCGACGAGCATCGCCGGGCCTCGGACGTGGCCCTGGTCGACGTGGCACACTGGGCCAGCGAATTCCCCTGGTGCGAGCAGGCCGCCGGCATACTGCGGTCCCGCTTCGGGGAGGCGCTACCCGTTCGGGTGTGCACCATCCGCACCGACCCTTGGACGCTGGGGCAGGTGGCCGAGACGGGAGAGACGGGGAAAGACGGGGAGAACAGCCATGAAAGCTGAGGTCGCACAGCAACTTTCGCTACTCGAGTTGTCGAAACTGGACGCCGAGCTGTCCCGCATCGCACACCAGGCCAGCCATCTGCCCGAGCAGGAGGCCGTGGAGCGGATCCGGGCCGACCACACCGCCGCCGCCGATCGGCTGGGTGCGCTGCGAATTGCGCTGGAAGACTTGGACGCCCAGGTGTCGCGGTTCGAGTCGGAGATCGAGGCGGTGCGGCAACGCGAGGACCGGGATCGCTCGATGCTCAAATCCGGTGCCACGGACGCCAAGCAATTGTCGGATCTGCAGCACGAGCTCGAGACCCTGCTTCGGCGTCAAACCAGTCTCGAGGACTCGCTGCTGGAGGTAATGGAACGCCGCGAGGAGTTGCAGGCCCAGCTGGACGGCGAGCAGCGCGCGGTCGAGGCTCTGCAGTCCGAACTGGCCAGCGCCCAAGAGGCGCTCGACGCCGCGATTGCCGAGATCGACGAGGCCCGCCAGGCTCGTTCGTCGCGACGCGACACCCTGTCCGCGGAACTGGATCCCGCGCTGTCCGCCATGTACGAGCGGCAGCGCGCCAGGGGAGGGCCGGGCGCCGGGCCGTTGCTCGGGCATCGGTGCGGCGCCTGCCGGATCGAGATCGGCCGCGGCGAACTGTCCCGCATCTCGGCCGCCCCGGAGGACGAGCTGGTGCGCTGCCCGGAGTGCGGCGCGATCCTGTTGCGGGTCAAGGGGTTCGACCAGTGAAGGTCGTCGTCGAAGCCGACGGCGGGTCGCGCGGCAACCCCGGACCCGCCGGGTACGGCGCGGTGGTGCGCACCGCGGACCGCTCGACCGTGCTGGCCGAGACGAAGCAGGCCATCGGCGTCGCGACCAACAACGTCGCCGAATATCGAGGCCTGATAGCCGGTTTGGACGACGCCCTGCAAATGGGGGCCACCGAGGTCGAGGCCTTCTTGGACTCCAAGCTGGTGGTCGAGCAGATGTCCGGGCGGTGGAAGGTCAAGCATCCCGACCTGATCGAGCTGCACGCGCAGGCGCGAAAGCTGGCGTCGCGGTTCGACCGGGTCTCCTACGCCTGGGTGCCCCGGGCCCAGAACTCGCACGCCGACCGGTTGGCCAACGAGGCGATGGACGCCGCGGCGGGCATCGACGAAGACCTGACCGAACCCGAGCCGCCGGTTGCCGAGCCGACGAAAAGCGTTGCGGCCGAGGCCAGGACGTCGCCCGGCTGGACCGGGGCGCGGGGCACGCCGACCCGACTGCTGTTGCTGCGGCACGGGCAGACCGAACTGTCGGTGGAGCGCCGCTACTCGGGGCGCGGCAACCCGGCGCTGACGGAGGTGGGGCGCCAGCAGGCCGGGGCCGCGGCGCGCTACATGGCGGAGCGTGGCGGGATCGCCGCGGTGATCTCCTCGCCGCTGCAACGGGCCTACGAGACCGCGGCGGCGGCCGCCAAGGCGCTCGGGCTGGACGTCGCGGTCGATGACGACCTGATCGAAACGGATTTCGGGGCGTGGGAGGGCCTGACGTTCGCCGAAGCGGCCGAACGCGATCCGGAACTGCACCGGCGGTGGCTGCGCGACACCGGCACGACACCGCCGGGCGGGGAAAGCTTCGACGCGGTGCTCGACCGCGTGCTGCGGGTGCGCGACCGGGTCATCGAAGCACACCAGGGTGCGACGGTGCTGGTGGTGTCCCACGTGACGCCGATCAAGATGCTGCTGCGGCTGGCGCTGGACGCGGGGCCGGGGATCCTTTACCGGCTGCATCTTGACCTGGCCTCGCTGAGCATCGCAGAGTTCTATTCGGATGGGGCTTCGTCGGTGCGGCTGGTGAACCAGACCGCCTACTTGTAGGGGGCGAGGATGCAGCCGTCTCAGCCACTCGATGAGCCCGTTCCCGCCGATGTCCGGGCGCGGGTGATGCCGGCGGCGCTCGATGAGCTTGTCCGCTGGGGTGTGGAGCGGTTCAGCATCGAGGCGATGGCGGAGCGCCATCACCTCGATCCCGCGATGGTCTACCGCTACTGGGGCAGCCGGCAGCGACTCATCGTCGATGCGGCCCTCGCCGACGCCGAGGCCTTCAGTGCGGTACCGGACACCGGTTCGTTGCGTTCAGACCTGCTGGCGTTCGCGCGCAGAGCGATCGCGCGGCTCAACTCCGAGGAGGGCCGCGCCTTCACGCGGGCGCTCGTCATGGAACGTCCCGGCCATCACGACGAAGAAACCCGAATGCTGGTGTGGCAGGCACGCTTTAACGCCTTGCGCGCGGTCATCGACCGGGCGAGGGAACGCGGCGAACTGCGTGCCGGGGTGAACACCCTGGCGGCTGTGCAAATCATGCTGGCGCCGCTGAACGTTCGCGTCCTTTACTCCGATTTGCCTATCGACGATCGCTACTGCGACGCGATCGCCGACATGGCCTGGCACGCGCTGGTCAAGCGGGAGTGAACTCGACCGGCAGCGCGGCCGGCGAGCGAAACGCGACGCCCACGACGTGCGGTGCCGGGGCGGTCGGGTCCAACCCCAGGTCTCCCAGTCGGTCGAGCAGCGCGCCGATGGCCACCGTCCCCTCCATCCGCGCCAGGTGCATGCCCAGGCACAGGTGCGGTCCGCCCCCGAACGTCAGGTGGGCGATGTTCTTGCGGGTGGGGTCGAAGCGGTCCGGGTCCGGGTAGCGTGCCGGGTCGCGGTTGGCGGCGGCGACGCTGACGCTGACGGTCGCCCCCGCCGGGATCGCGATCCCGCCGAGCTCGCAGTCCCGGACCGCCCGTCGTACCACCGTGGTGATCGGTGGCTCCCAGCGCAGCGCCTCCTCGAAGGCGCCGCGCAGCATGCCGCGATCGGCCCGCAGCTCCGCCAGCAGGTCCGGCTCCGTGAGCAGCGCCACCAGCAGGTTGCCCGAGGCGCGGTAGGTCGTCTCGACGCCGGCGGGCAGGATCAGCAGCAGGAACGCGAAGATCTCGTCGTCGGTCAGACGGGCGCCGTCGATCTCGGACTCCGCCAGCGTGCTGATCAGGTCGTCCTGCGGGCGGCGCCGCCGTTCGGCGAGGATCTCCGCGAGGTAGGCCTTCAGCTCCGCCGACGCGGCGAGCCCGCGTTCCCAGTCGTAGACCACGTTGAGCAACTCGATCGACAGCCGCTGGAAGCGCGGGTAGTCCTGCCGCGGCAGGCCCATGATCCGGGCGATGACTTGGACCGGAAACGCGAAGGTGAACTCGCGGGCCAGCTCGGCCCGCCCGCGCGGCGCGAACCGGTCGATGAGCTCGTGGACGACCACCTCCACGAGCTCGGTGCGCCAGCGTTCCAGCAGCGCCGTGCGGAACGACGGCGATACAAGCGCCCGGCTGGCCCGGTGCTCGGCGCCCTCGAGTTCGAGCAGCGTGACGCCCATGACCGGGCCCATGATCTGGTCGTAGATCGACGACGAGAAGGTGTCGGGGTGGGTGAGCACCGTCTGGCACTCCTCGTACCCCAGCACCGTCACCCCGAGGTCGCCGACCTGTACGGAGCTGATCTCGGCGAAGGGGTTGCCGATCATCACCCGGTGCCGTTCGCGGGCGTCGCGCAGCCGCTCGTGCACGTTCTCGACCTGCAGGAGCAGCCCGCCCTGCAGCTCGACGGGGTCGAAACCCTGGGTCGTCACGAGGCTTTGACCGTCTCGGTGTCGCGTCCGGACCGCAACACGGTGCCGGGCAGGGCGCCGGTCGCGGCGCCGTCGCGGCACACCTCGACGCCACCGACCAGCACCGAGGTGATCCCGTAGGCGTCGGCGACCAGCCGCGGCGCGCCGGCGGGCAGGTCGTAGCGGGTGCGTTCGGGCCCATGGTCGACCGTGGCCGGGTCGAACAGCACCAGGTCGGCGTGCCAGCCAGGCTCGATGCGGCCGCGTTCGGTCAGACCGTAGAACCGGGCCGGCACGTCGGTGATCAGCCGGACGGCCTCCTCGAGCGTCACGACCTGATGCTCGCGGACGCCCCGGCCCAGCAGCGACGTCGTGTAGATGGCGCCGCACATCATGTCGAGGTGGGCGCCCGCGTCCGAGCCGCCGATCACCGCGCCCGGGTGGTGCCACACTTCGGCGCGCTCCCGCCAGTCGGCCGCGTCGTCACCGGTCAGCGGCGGGGACAGGCCGGTGCGCAGCTCGTCGGCGATCACGATGTCCAGCAGCGTGTCGAAGGGCTCGCCACCCCGGTCGGCGGCGATCGCCCCGACGCTGCGGCCGGTCGCGTCGGCGTTCTCGGGGGCGAACGTCTCGACGATGACGAGTCGGTCCCATTGCGCCAGGCCGCGCAGCATGCCGGCCTCCTTGGACGCGGCGCCCTCGGCGAGGCGGCGGCGCACCTGCGGATCGGCAAGCGCAACAAGCCGTTCGGGCACCGGCAGGTGCATCGTGTCGCGCCAGCCGGGCAGCCCGTCGAGCACGAAGCCGGACAGGAACGAAAGCCGGATCTTCATGGCCTGCGGCAGGGTCAGCGCCACCACCCGGCCGCCGCGTCGGGCCGAGGCGTCGAAGGCGCGCAACTGCTTTTCGTGCCCGGTCGGGTTGGCCGCCGAGACGCCGAGCAGGTTCCAGTTCAGCGGGCGGTCCGCGGCCACCGACATGTCGGTCAGCAGCGCGATGTCGTCGTCGGTGAAGCCGGACAGGCAGCCGGGGATGATGGCCTCCAGTGTGGTGCCCGGATGGTCGCGGAGTGCGCCCGCGAGTGTCACCAGCTCGTCGCGCGAAGCGCTGCGCGACGGAACCGGTTGCCCGGCACCGTCGTTGTGGGTGGGCGACTGCGAGGTCGACAGCCCGAGCGCGCCGGCGCCCAGCGCTTCGTGCAACACCGCGACCATCTTGTCGATGTGTTCCGGTGTGGCCTCGCCGCCCACGGCGTCGGCGCCCATCGCGGCCAGCCGCAGCGCCGAATGGCCGACGAGGAAACCGGCATTGACCGCGGTGTGGCCGTCCAGGCGGGCCAGCCAGTCGCCGAACGATGCCCAGCCCCAGTCGAGGCCGGCCCGCAGCGCGTCCAGCGGCATTCCCTCGACCCGCGCCAGCATCCGGGTGAGGTAGTCGTGTTGGTCGGGTGCCGCGGGCGCCAGCGTGAAGCCGCAGTTGCCGCCGAAGACGGTCGTGACGCCGTGCTGCACCGACGGGCTTGCGGTCGGGTCCCAGAACAGCTGCGCGTCGTAGTGAGTGTGCAGGTCGACGAACCCGGGCGCGAGTGTCTGTCCTTGGGCGTCAACGGTTTTGGTGGCCATGTCGTCGACGTCACCGACGGCGACGATGCGCCCGTTGCTGACGCCGACGTCGCCGTGGCGGGCGGGCGCGCCGGTGCCGTCGACGATCTCGGCGTCGCGGATCAACAAGTCAAGCACGTGCGGGCCTCCTACGTTCTGGCGAGCCACCCGTCGTCGGGCAGCGGGTGGCCGAACAACTGTGCGGCGTTGCGATGGGTGATCCGGGCCGCGTCCTCCGCCGACAGGCCGGCGACGTTGCGCGCCACCACCTCTTGGGTGTCGGGCCACGTCGAGTCGGCGTGCGGGTAGTCGCTTTCGACGAGGATGCGGTCGGCCCCGATCGCGTCGAGCGCGCCGAACGCGTGCGGGTCGTCGATCGAGCAGAACCAGAAGTTGCGCCGCAGCACCTCGCTGGGCAGCAGGTCGCTCTTCCACGCCCCGCCCTCGTGGCCCGAAGCTGAATGCGCCAGAACGTAATCGGCGCGGTCGCCGAGCATGGCCGCCCAGCCGAGACCGCCCTCGGCCAGCGTGATGTTGAGCCCCGGGAACCGCACCGGGATGCCCGACCACAGCATGTCGGCGCACGCGACCAGACCGTTCACCGGGAACAGGGTCGTGATGGTTTCAAAAGGCGTGTCCGGGGCGGGGATTGGCGCCCACTGCGCGGAGCCGGTGTGCAGGCACACCACGGTGCCGGTCTCCTCGCAGGCGGCGAAGAACGGATCCCACGCGCCGCTGTGCAGGCTTGGAATCCCGCATTGGGCCGGCAGCTCGGGGAAGCTCACGGCCTTGAAGCCGCGCGCGGCGTTACGGCGGACCTCCTCGGGCGCGAGTTGGGGGTCGGCCAGCCACGGCAGCTGCAGCGGGATGATCCGGTCGGGGTAGGCACCGGCCCACGCCTCGAGGTGCCAGTCGTTCCAGGCCCGCAGGGTGGCCAGGCCCAGCTCCAGGTCGTCGCTATTCCAGAAGACGGTGCCGGCGAACCCGGCGATCAGCGACGGGAAGTTCAGCGATGCCCAGATACCGGCGAGGTCCATATCGGCGATCCGGGCGTCGACATCCCAACAGCCGCGCCGCATTTCGTCGAACCGGGCGGCTTCCATGCTCCATTCCTCGCGGGGCCGTCCGATCACCGCGTTAAGGCCGATGTTGGGATACTCGCGGCCCTCGTAGCGCCACACCTGGCGCCCGTCGTCGGTCTCGACGACCTTCGGGGCGCGGTCGGACAGCGCCGCGGGCAGCCGGCCGATGAACAGATCGGGCGGCTCGATGACGTGGTCGTCCACCGAGATCACGACGTGCTGTCGCTGCCGGGGATCAGGGTCTGGCAGCAGCGCCATACCTGATGACTATCGTCGGTTTTCCGGCGCTGTCAATGCTATCTATGCAATGAAAGCAAAGTTGCGGCTAATCGAGTCGCGTGATGCCCGGATATGCGTCGAAGCCGCGGTCGAAGCTCATCAGTTGAGCGATGTGGTTCCGGGTCATGATGGCGATGTGCAATGCATCCCTCGCCGAGAGGCCTTGATAGCGCAACAGTGTGTCCTTGGCGAGCTCGACATCGGCGTGCCCGATCGGCAGCACCTCGTCCACCACCCCGAGGATCACGTTAAAGGCCGGCTGGATCGCCTCGCGACGCTCGATCGCCACATATCGGTGACAGATTTCCTGTAGCACTTCGGCGTCGGTGACAAGCCTGTTGCCCGCCGACAGTGCGGATTCCAGCAGACGTTGCGCATTCAGCTTGTGTGGGCGTGAGGCGCCCACCAAGTACATGGGGATGTTGGTGTCGACGAAGATCACTGGTTAGCTTCAGGAGGCTCCAGGTATCCGCGTTCGGTCTCCTCGAGCATTTGCTCAATGCCAGGCGCCGGAAACTCATGACGCGCGGCGGTTCGGACGGCCCGCAACTTGGTGTCGAGATCGCCGGTTGGCTCCCGTTCCCGGGCCTCGCGCAGGGTGCGGCGCACCCATTCCGAGACAGTTGTGCGATGCCGGCGGGCGATTTTCTGCAGCTCGTCCCACTCGTCCGCGTCGAGAAGAACCTGCAGCCGCTTACTCATGGTATGAGTATAAATGACTCATACTGCTGGCGCCGCGTCTTCGCTGCGAGAGGCCCCTTGACCAGGGATGACACGATATTCGGGTGGAGAACGACGGTCGCGGTGCCCTGACGAGGGTGGGACTGTCGTGTGGGGCGTGCGGCACCGCGCTGGCCGCGGCCGCCAAGTTCTGCTGTGAGTGCGGCGCGGCGGTGGCTCGGCCCGCGCAGTCCGCGGAGTACAAGCAGGTGACGGTCCTGTTTGCCGACGTCGTGCATTCGATGGATATCGCCGCGGCGCTGGGCGCGGAGCGCCTGCGGGAAATCATGGCGGACTTAGTCGATAGCGCGGTGACCGTGGTGCAGCGCTACGGCGGCACGGTGGACAAGTTCACCGGCGATGGAATCATGGCCGTGTTCGGTGCGCCGATAGCGTTGGAGGACCACGCCGTTCGCGCCTGTCTGGCTGCCTTGGGTCTTCAGGAAGCGGCGCAGACGCTCGCCGTCCACATTCGTAACCGTGACGAGGTGGACCTGCGACTGAGGGTGGGCCTCAATTCCGGCCAGGTGATCGCCGGTGAGCTCGGTTCGGCACGGTTCGGATACACCGCCATTGGTGAGCAGGTCGGCATGGCCCAGCGGATGGAGTCGGTGGCACCGCCGGACGGGGTGATGCTGAGCGATTCGACGGCCAAATTGGTCGGCAGCGCCGTCGTCCTCGGCGAGCCCGAGCCAGTGCAGATCAAAGGCGGCAACACTGTGATCGCCAGGCGCTTGTTGGCCGTCGGTGAACATAAGCCGCATCGTCGTACCGAATCGAAACTGGTCGGGCGTGCCTGGGAATTCACCACCCTCAGCGGGATTTTCGAAGAGGCGATCGCCGGTACGGGCTGCATCGTCAACATCGTGGGGCCGGCGGGCATTGGCAAGAGCAGGCTGGTGCGGGAGACAGCCGCGCTCGCGGGCCTTCGCGGTGTGCCGGTGTTCGGCACCTACTGCGAGTCGCATACCAGTGACATCTCGTTCCACGTGGTGGCCAGGATGCTGCGCTCAGCACTCGGAGTCGAAGAACTCGGCGCCGAAACCGCACGCAAGCACATTCGTGACCGGTTTCCTCAGGCGGACCCGGAAGACGTGCTCTTGATGGACGACCTGCTGGGAATCCGCGATGGAGCGATGCCGCTGCCCGATATCGCCGCCGATGCGCGCCGCCGGCGACTGACGGCGCTGGTCAATGCCGGCGCACTGGACCGGCCCGAAGCGGCGGTGTACGTCATCGAGGATGCGCACTGGATCGACGAAATCAGCGAGTCGATGCTGGCCGACTTCCTGGCCGTGGTGCCACAGATCCCGTCGCTGGTACTGATCACCTACCGTCCGGAATATCAGGGTGCGCTCAGCCGCATCCCCGGTGCTCAATCGATTGCCTTGCGGCCGTTGAGCGATGCGCACACCCAGGCGTTAACTGCGGAGCTACTCGGCGCTGATTCGTCGACGGGCGGACTGGCCTCGCATATCGCCGGACGGGCGGCCGGAAACCCGTTCTTCGTCGAGGAGATGGTTCGCGATCTGGCCGAACGCGGCGTGCTGCAAGGCCGGCCCGGCGCCTACCAGCGGCGCGGTGACGTCGCAGACGTCGACGTACCGGCCACGCTGCAAGCCACGATTGGCGCGCGCATAGATCGCCTCGCGGCGTCAGCAAAACAGACTTTGAATGCCGCGGCGGTCATCGGGGCACGCTTCGGCACCGAGCTGCTGGCCGAACTGGTCCCCGACGTAGACGTGGTGCCGCTGATCGAGGCAGAACTTGTCACTCAGGTCAGGTTCACGCCCAATCCCGATTACGCGTTTCGCCATCCGCTGATCCGCACGGTTGCCTACGAATCCCAACTCAAATCCGTTCGCGCGCAGTCACATCGACGGCTCGCTGCATCGGTCGAAGCGCGTGGATCGGCGGACGAGAACGCGGCACTCATCGCCGAACACCTTGAGGCAGCAGGGGATTTGCATGCGGCCTTCGACTGGCACATGCGTGCCGGCACGTGGTCGGCCTTCCGTGATATGGGTGCGGCGCAGACGAGTTGGCGGCGGGCGCGCCAGGTCGCCGATCAGCTACCGCTCGACGACCGTGATCGCTTGACTATGCGTATCGCCCCCCGGACGCTGTTGTGTGCGACCGCATATCGGATCGGCGGTAGTGGTGCCGACACGGGCTTCGAGGAGCTGCGCGAGCTAAGCGAAGCCGCAGCCGATCGGCGCTCGCTAGCGATTGGGATGGCCGGGCTGCTGACGTGGCGGGTGATGAAGGCGCAGCGTCGCGAGGCGTCGCAACTTGCCGACGAACTTGTCCAACTGCTGGAGGCAATCGACGATCCCACCTTGACGGTGGCGCTGTCCTTCACCGCGATGATTGCCAAAAACGAAACCGCCGAAATGGCCGACGTGCTGCGGTTCGCCCAACTCGTAATCGATCTCGCCGAGGGCGATACCGGCAAAGGCAGCCTGATCTTCGAATCTCCCTTGACGAACGCGACCACCATGCGCGGCCTTGCCCGATGGTGCCTAGGCATCGCCGACTGGAAAGATGACTTCGATCAGAGCATCGCAACGGCTCGCGCGCTCATGACTGACCCCGGGACTCATGGGGGCGTCATGTGGTTCACCTACGTGCACGCCATCCCGTACGGGGTGTTGGTAGTGGATGCGACTGCCCTGCGCGACACCGCGGAATTCCTGTCGATGGCACAGCAATCGGGTGACGATCTCGCCCTCGACCTGGCTCGAGGAGTTCATGGCCTCGCCCTGTCGTATCAGGACGGCCCCGCGCGCGAACTTGGCTTCGAGTTGCTCGCCAAAGTGCGAGAGCGGGCCGCGAACAACCGGTTCGCCATAACCAACCTGCCGTTGATCGACGCCCACGTCGCCCGGGAAAAGGCGCGGACCGGCGATATCGACGGCGCCATCGAATTGGCCCGCGTCGTCGCCGACGATTTGTTCAACTCCGGCGGGTGCATCTGGACCGCGCTGGCCACCAGTGTCCTCGTGGAGGCGCTGCTGCAACGTGGCGGTGACGGCGATCTCGATGAGGCCGACAGCGCGATTGGCAAGTTGGCGGCCGTGCCGACCGATCCCGGCTTCGTCGTGCACGAGATCACGTTGCTGCGACTTCGTGCGCTGCTGGCCCGTGCCCGCGGAAACGAGGCCGCCTACCACGACAGTCGCGACCGCTACCGCGCCATGGCAACATCGCTGGGCTTCGAGGGCCAGATGAAGTGGGCCGAGGCGATGCCGTAAGCATTGACCACAGCACCGGCAGAAAGGAATCCCTGCGATGGCCAAGACACGTGCCGAAGCGGCGCAGTACGTCAAGGAAGCCGGAGGGTTGAAGCTTGTCGTTTTCGGAGCCGACGGGCACGAGGTGGCGGCGGTGTTCGTGCAAGGGTCGGTGACATACGACGAGGAAGAAGCGCGCTTTATCGCGGTTGCCGAGGACGGCCACACGGTAGGGGAACTGTTCGTGGACGAGACGGTCGGTTACGACGAGAGCATCGACGCGTTCGTCATCCGAACCGTGCGATAGCGAGCGACGAAATCGATCAGACCAAGACGAAGTCGAACGGCTCCTAATAGCCCGGATCCCCGAAGGTGTACCCGAATACGGTCACCGACGCGTGGGTGGGCTCCAATATTCCGCCGTTCCTTTCATCGACGGTCATCGATCCCCCGACGGGGCCAAGCGGAGTGTTGACATATCCGTTCTGCGCGAACGCGCCTTGGACGGTGTCGACGGTCGTGCCGTGGAACGACGTCACCGGCACATTGCCGAATGGAGTGTTTAGGTTGACGCTTCCGTAGTAGTCCGTTCGGGAGGTGCCGGGGGTAGCAAGAGGAATGGTTGTCGAGGTCACCGTCGTCCCGATGGGGCCCAACTCATACGTCTGGGTGGAAGGGCCAGGCAGCGGCGCGCCGGCGGGAACCGCGGCAGAATGACCGGTGGCCGGCGCATTGAACAAGCTTGTCAAAGCTTGCTGGACGTTGGCCGCCTCGGTGCTCACATATTGCGCGGCCCCGCCGCTCAACAGGTTCACAAACGCGGCATGGAAGGCTGCGGCCCGCGCATTCAAGGCTTGGAATTCCTGGGCGTGCGCGCCAAACAATGAGGTAATCGCCGCCGACACCTCATCAGCCGCGGGTGCCGCGATCGCGGTCGTTTGGCTCGCCGCGGCCGCATTCGCGCGATTCAATTCAGCGCCCAAACTCTGCAAATTCCCACTCGCGGCCGAAATTACGTCCAGCGCGATGCTGAGCAGCGACATAATCTTGTCCCCTCTCGCAGGGCCGGTGACACCGGCCGCCAGCGATCAGCGAAAGTCGAATCGTAACAACGAGGCGTTATAGCCGGGACAAATTCGCATTTAATGCCCGGGCTCGAATTCGATCGGCAGTGATATGGGTCCGCTCAGCCCGCTGAGGGGCTTCCATGGGGCCGGACCGGCGAGGCGGGCGTTGGGCATGCGCCGGGTCATGATCGCGAGTGCTTCGGCCAGCTCAAGTCGGGCCAGGTTGGCGCCCAGGCAGTAGTGCATGCCGGCGCCGAACGTTTGCATTGGCGGGGCGCCGTCGCGGGTGATGTCGAGGCGGTCGGGTTCGTCGTACACGGCGGGATCGCGGTTCGCGGCGGCGGTGTTGGCGATGACCAGCGTGCCGGCCGAGATCATGAATCCGGCGATTTCGACGTCCTCGCGCGCTGTGCGCAGCGTGGCGGCCGCGATCGGTGAGTGGCGCATCGTCTCTTCGACGGCCTTGTTGGCGAGCTCGGGATTCTGGGCCAGCAGCTCCCACTGGCCGGGGTGCTCGCACAACGCCTGCACCGAGGCCGCCAGCTGGTTGCGGGTGGTGTCGGTGCCGGCGATCAGCAGGCCGGCCGCCAGCATCCGTAGTTCGTCGGCGCTGAGGTGATCGCCGTCGTCCTCGGCCCGGATGAGCTCGGAGATCAGGTCGTCGGTCAGCCGGTGGCGCCGCTGGGCGACCATGTCGTCGATGTAGGCGTCGAGATCCTCCCACGCGGTCAGGATGGTCCGCTCGTGGGCGGCGACGTCCCAGCTGAAGGCCTTGAAGATGTCGTCGGTCCAGTCCGAGAAGAGCTGCCAATCCTCCGCCGGCGCGCCCAGCAGCGCGCAGATGATCGGGATCGGATATTGCCGAGCGATGTCGCCGACCACCTCGCAGCGTCCCGTAGCGGCGTAGCGGTCCACCAGTTCGGTGATCACATCGACGATCGTCGTGCGCAGCCGTGCGGTGGCGCGCGGTGTGAAGGCTTGGGAGACCAGTCGTCGCAGCCGTTGGTGTTCGGGCCCGTCGAGGCTGATCAGGCTGGCTGCCACCCGCTCCCACAACGGGCCACTGGTGATGCCTTGTGAGGCCAGGAACATGCCCTGAGGCATCCGGAATCGGGGGTCGCGCAGCACGCTTCTGACCAGTTCGTAGGTCAGCAGCTCCGGCCCGTGCGGGCTGACGGCGATCGGCGCCTGGCGTCGCGCTGCCCGGAGGATTTCGTGCGCCTCGTCCGGGCTCTGGCAGTGCTCGTAGTTGATCCTCGGGAGGCCCGCCTCGAACACGCTCGGGCAGATCGGCGCATCAACCGCGATGGTCATGGTGTTCCCCAGAGGTCGTCGGTGTCGTGCTTTCACCACGAAGTCTTGGGGGCGGGGGAGCGCATCACACGCGTAGTGGACTACCTCAGTTCCTCTCGCGGGTGTGTCCCAACCACCTATTCTGTGAGGACCACTGCAAACGCTGGGGGGCCCGGGACAGCGGAGGGTCGGATGGCGACCGGAGCGGCATGCCGGACGTGCGGGGCCCAGCCTCTGGAGAATGCCCGGTTTTGCCATGGTTGCGGTTCACCGGTCGGCGGCACCGGGACGCAGGCGGAGTACAAGCAAGTCACGGTTCTGTTCGCCGACGTGGTCGGATCGATGCAGATCGCAGCGCGGGTGGGCGCCGAGCGTCTGCGTGAGATCATGGCCGAACTCGTTGACCGCTGTGGGGCAGTGGTGCGGCGCTACGGCGGGACCGTGGACAAGTTCACCGGCGACGGCATCATGGCGGTGTTCGGCGCCCCAATTGCGTTGGAAGACCACGCGATTCGTGCCTGTCGCGCGGCGCTTGCCATCCAAGACGAGACCGTCCGGTTGGCCGCCGAGGTCCACTACCGCGACGGTGTGAGTCTGCAATTGCGGGTGGGCCTCAATTCCGGTCAGGTGATCGCCGGCGAAATCGGTTCCGGGCGGCTCGGTTACACCACCATCGGCGAGCAAGTCGGCATGGCACAGCGGATGGAATCCGCCGCCTCGCCCGGTGGTGTCGTCGTCAGCGAGTCAACCGCCCGTCTGGTCAAGCATGTTGCGATGCTCAGCGAGCGGGAGATGGTAAGCATCAAGGGCGCCGACGTTCCGGTACCCATGCGCCGTCTTGTCGGGATGACGGCACGGGGTCCCCTCGATCGCGGACGATCGACCCTGGTGGGGCGCCAACAGCAAATCAGCGCCCTCACCGAGCTGCTCGACCGCTCGATGAGCGGTCACGGCGTGGTCGTTGGGGTGGTCGGGGACGCCGGAATCGGCAAGAGCCGCCTGGTGCGCGAGGCTGCCGCGATCGCCCGCGCCCGCGGTGTCGACGTTATCTGGACTTTCTGCGAGTCACTCGCCAGCGAGATCCCCCTTCACGTCGTTTCGCAGCTATTGCGCGCGGCCATCGGGATAGGTGACATCGACGGCGCCGACGCCCGCGTTCAGGTGCGCGCCCGGTTTCCCGGCGCCGATGCCGAGGACTTGCTGCTGCTCGACGACCTGCTGGGCATCGCCGACCCTGACGTCGCGGCCCCTCGCATCGACCCGGATGCCCGCCGGAGGCGACTGGCGGCACTCGTGAACGGCGCCTGGCTGGCCCGCTCCACGCCGGCGGTCTTCGTCATCGAAGATGGCCAGTGGTTGGACGACGCCAGCGAGTCGATGCTGGCGGAATTCCTGTCGGTGGTATCGCAGACTTCCATCATGGTGGTGATTACTCACCGCCCGGAATACCGGGGAGCATTGACCCGCACAGCCGACGCACGAACGATTTCCCTTGCACCCCTGAGCGATCCAGACTCCACGGCGCTGATCACTGAGCTGCTGGGCAGTGATTCATCCGTAACCGAGCTGACCACGATCGTCGCCGATCGCGCGTCGGGAAACCCGTTCTTCGCCGAGGAGATCGTTCGCGACCTGACAGAGCGCGAGGTGCTCGTCGGAGACCCGGGCGCTTATGTCTGCCGTACGGCTGTCGCGGACGTCAATGTGCCCGCGACGTTGCAGGCGACCATCGCCGCCCGCATAGACCGCTTGGACCCGGCGGCCAAGCGGTGCGTGAGCGCCGCGGCCGTGATCGGGTCGCGATTCGACAGCGACCTACTCACCGCGCTGGAGGTGCAGCCGGCCGTTGATGAGCCGGTCAAGTCCAAGCTGATCGATCAGGCGAGCGACATGCGGGGTGGGGAGTACGTGTTCCACCACCCGTTGATCCACGCCGTGGCCTACGAATCACAGCTCAAATCCGATCGCGCTGAGTTGCACCGGCGCCTGGCGCGAGTAATCGAGGCACGTGACCCGGCCTCGCTGGACCAGAACGCAGCGCTGATCGCCGAACATCTGGAGGCCGCGGGCGACGTCGCTGGGGCCTATGGGTGGCACATGCGCGCCGGGATGTGGCTGTCCCAGCGGGATGTCGTCGCGGCCGACCGGTGCTGGGCGCGGGCACGGGACCTCGCCGACGCACTACGGACCGACGACGACCACCGCACCGCGGCGCGCATAGCGCCACGTGCGATGTTGTGCGCCAACGCCGGCCGGGTGCGTGCGCCCGATGCTGAGGCACGCTTCGAGGAACTGCAGGAGCTGTGCGAGGCGGCCGACGATAAGGGGTCTTTGGCCTTCGGTATGGCCGGCCAGCTTCCGATGCTGATGCTGCGCGGGCGGGTGCGAGAAGCCGCGCAGCTGGCATCCGAGTACATGACCCTGGTGGAGTCGATAGGCGATCCGACGCTCACCATTCTGCTGTCCTTCGTGGCGCTCCCGACCACGCTGGAAGCCGGGCATATCGACGACGTGCTGCGTTGGTCACAGGCTGCGATCGACGCGGCCCAAAACAACCCTCTCGTCGAGCCTTTGGTGGCCGGCGCCCTGGCGGTCCGCGGCACCGCCCGCTGGGCTGAGGGCCATTCCGGGTGGCGAGACGACTTCGACCAGGCCGTCGCCATGGGATGGGGGGCCGATCCAATGGTGTACGGCTACGTCGTGAGCGTGACATACGCCTCCGCGATAGCAATGGGGATCATGCTGGCCGACGACTCCGCGCTCGCAAATATCGGCGAGGCGCTGCGAGTCGCCGAGCGATCCAGCGACGACATTGCGCTGGGCCTGACGCGCATGACTATGGGGATCGCACTGGCGCACCGGGATTCGCAGACGGAGCGTGAGCGGGGATCGTCGGTGCTGGCGGAGGTCCGTGAGATGTGTCTGCGGGAGCGCTTTTACATGTCCGAGCTCCCGATCCTTGAGGTGTATGCGGCACGCGACAGGGCTGCGGGTGGAGATCGCGACGGCGCTCTGCCGCTGATGCGTAAAGCGGTGGACGACTTGTACTTCAGGGGGCAGCGCGGCTACTTTACCTGGGCCACCAGCGTTCTGGTCGACACGCTGCTGGCCGGCGGGGCAGACGCCGACATAGACGAAGCCCGGAGCGCAATCGACCGATTGGCGACCGGCCCCGCGGGCGGGGGAGTGGTGCTCCGCGAGATCTGGCTGCTCAGACTGCGGGCGCTGGTGGCGCGGGCTCGCGGGGACGAAATCGGCTACCGTGACTTGGTGCAGCGCTACGGCGCCTTGGCAACGTCGCTCGGATTTGAGGGCCACATGGCAATGGCCGAAGCGATGACCTCACTTGAGGTCGATTCTCCGCCAAGAAGGTTCGCGACGCCGACCACGAGAGGCGAGATACCGCGCGGCCGAATCCGCCGAACCATGCCGCTAGCGGGATTCACTGCGCGCGCGGCGGGAGGACGGATTGTGGCGGGGCTGCGCGAGAAGACGGGCGACGCTGGGGCCGTCGCGCGTTTCCACGAACGGACCGCCGAGGGGTACTCGCAGCTGCTTGGGCACTCCAAGGGCGTGCTGATGAAGGTCGGGCAGATTCTCTCCATGTTCGACGCGAATTCGGTCGGCGGCGCGTTTTGGCCGTACCAGGCCGCGCTGGCGCGGTTGCAGGCCGATGCGCCGCCGATGGACCCCGACCTCGCCAAAGACATCGTGTTCACCGATCTGGGCCGACGGGTAGAGGAGGTATTTTCGCGATTCACCAATGAACCAATCGCGGCGGCATCCATCGGGCAGGTGCATCGTGCGGTGCTGCGTGACGGTCGCGAGGTGGCCGTCAAGATTCAGTATCCCGGTGCGGCAGAAGCGATCCGTGACGATCTGGCGAACCACGAACTGTTGACAACCGTCCTGCGATTCCTCTCGTCGGCCGCGGGTGCCACGATGCCCGATCTGCGGCCTGCAACACGCGAGATCGCGACGCGCATCGCCGAAGAAGTGGACTACCGCCACGAAGCCTCAAATATCACCGCATTCAGCGAGCTCTACCGCGGTCATCCCTTCATCCGGGTACCCGAGGTCATTGGCGAGGCGTCCGGTGACCGGGTGCTCACCATGACATACCTCGACGGATTGGACTGGTCATCGGCGCGACAGGCCGACCAAGACCTGAAAAATGCCTGGGCAGAGGCCATCTCGCGATTCATGGCCGGCTCGTTCCGGCACGCGAATCTGTTTCAGGCCGATCCTCACCCAGGCAACTATCGTTTCGGCACCGACGGGCGGGTCGGATTCGTCGATTTCGGCTGCGTCAAGGTCCTGTCCGAGCGTCAGCGCCGCAGCTTCGTCGGGATGGCTCGTGCCGCGGTCGAGGGGCGGAAACACGAACTGCGCGACCTGATGATCCAAACCGGTTTCCTGGCCGGCGACTCCACACTCACGGCCGACGAGGCGTACGAGTGGTGGGCAGAGATTCTGCATGAGCTGCTAGCACCGCAGCCGGTCACGTATACCCACGACGGCTCGATGCGGGTAACCCGGGGACTGGTTGATGCTCGCTCTGCGGATCATCCTGCTCGGCGCCTATCGATTCCCGGCGATTTCGTCTTCTTCCCGAGACTGACGTTGGGCATGAACACACTCTTCGCCGCGCTGGGGGCCACCCTCGATGCCCGGTCAATCTATGACGACCTCGATGGCGTCGCCGAACCGGTGACGCCGCTGGGCAAGCGTCACCATGCCTGGGTACGTCAACGCGGGCTGCCGTGCGGACTGGAAGCCCATGACCACGCCTAGTGCCGACGCGCCGCGTTTCGCGGAAGCCGCCAATGATCGGTCGCCCACCGCATCGGCGTGCCGGACATGTGGCACCGAGCGTCTGGCGAACGCGCGGTTTTGCCATAGTTGCGGTTCACCGGTCGGCGACGCCGAGACCCGCGCCGAGTACAAGCAAGTCACCGTTCTGTTCGCCGACGTGGTCGGATCGATGCAGATCGCAGCGCGCGTGGGTACCGAGCGTCTGCGTGAGATCATGGCAGAACTCGTTGACCGCTGTGGGGTAGTGGTGCGGCGCTACGGCGGGACTGTGGACAAGTTCACCGGCGACGGCATCATGGCCGTGTTCGGAGCGCCAATTGCGTTGGAAAACCACGCTTTCCGAGCCTGCCTGGCGGGACTGGGGATCCAGGAGGCGGTTGCCGGCCTCGCCGACGACATCGGCCGCCGCGACGGCGTGAACTTGCGGATGCGCGTGGGCCTCAACTCCGGCCAGGTGATCGCGGGTGAGATCGGTTCGAGCGCAATGGGTTACACGGCGATCGGTGAGCAGGTGGGGATGGCCCAGCGGATGGAGTCGGCCGCGCCTCCCGGTGGTGTGATGCTGAGCCTGTCCACTGCCCGGCTGGTTGAGGACGCCGTGGTGCTCGCCGCGCCGGAGATGGTGCGTATCAAGGGCGCCGGCGCTTCGGTGGCCGCGTGCCGCTTGGTCGGCGTCCTCGAGCACCGGCACGGCCGGCGAAACGACCCGACGCTGGTAGGGCGAACATGGGAGCTGAGCACCATCGGTGAAATCTTCAAGGAGTCCTTCGGCGGTGCGGGACGAGTGATCGGCGTCCTTGGCTCGCCGGGAATGGGCAAGAGCCGCATCGTCGCCGAGTCGGCCGCGTTGGCCGGCAACCTCGGTGCGGAGGTGTTCGTCACCTACTGCGAGTCCCACACCAGCGACGTGCCGTTCCACGCGGTGACGGGCCTGCTGCGGAGTCGCCTGGGACTCAACGACATCGACAGCGCGAAGGCGCGGACGCGTGTGCGTGATCGCATTCCCACCGGCGACGCCGAAGATCTGCTGCTGTTGGACGACCTGCTAGGCATACGGGACCCTGAGGCAACGCTCCCGGACGTCGACCCCGACGCGCGGCGACGACGGCTGACCGCCCTACTCCGCTCGGCATGGCTGGCGCAAACCACAGCGGCGCTGTACGTCGTCGAAGACGCACACTGGATCGACCGCGTCAGCGAGTCGATGTTCGGTGAGCTCCTGAGCGTCGTTCGCCAGACGCCCTCCGCGGTGTTGATCACCTACCGCCCCGAATACATCGGACCGTTGTTCGATGCGCCTGGTGCGCAGACCATTTCACTCGCCCCGCTCAGTGGCGCAGAGACCGGCGCATTGCTGGGTCAGCTGTTGGGGCCGGATCCGTCGGTTACGGCCATCAAGGCGCTGATTTCCGAGCGTGCCGGAGGCAACCCGTTCTTCGCCCAGGAGATGGTGCGCGACCTCGCCGAACGCGGTGTCCTCGAGGGCGAGCGCGGCGGCTACCGCAGCGCCAGCGACATCGCCGACGTGACGGTTCCGGCGAGCCTGTATGCGACGCTCGCGGCCCGCATCGACCGCCTTGATGTCAGGGCAAAACGAACCCTGAACGCCGCAGCGGTGATCGGATCGCGGCTCGACGCCGACCTGTTGGCCGGCGTTGTGGACGGACCGCAAGTCGCCCCGCTGATCGAGGCCGACCTCATGGAGCAAGTGGCTGCGGCGCCGCGCATCGAGTACGCGTTTCGCCATCCCCTCATCCGCGCGGTGGCCTATGAATCGCAATTGAAGTCCGACCGCGCCGCGCTGCATCGCCGGTTGGCCGCGGCGATGGGAGCACACGATCCGGGATCGGCCGACGAGAACGCCGCGTTGATAGCCGAACATCTGGAGGCCGCCGGCGATTCGCTCGGCGCCTACGCGCAGCACATGCGGGCCGGCGCGTGGTTGATGGCCAGGGATATCGTCGCTGCGCGGCGCAGCTGGGAGCGGGCCCGCACAGTCGCAGACGCGCTACCTTCGGAGCTCCCAGAGCGCGTCGCGCTGCAGATCCACCCCAGGACGATGCTGTGCTACAGCACGTGGCGGGTGGGCGGTACCGCCGAGGAGACCGGATTCGCGGACCTGCGTGAGTTGTGCACCGCATCGGGCAACCGGGTCTGGCTGGTGGCCAGCCTGTCCGGCGTGATGTTGTCGTTGACCTCCGCCAATCGCCATCACGAATCGGCCCGGCTGGCGTCGGAGCAGATCGCCCTGTTCGATTCGGCGGACGACCAGATGAACCACTTCGCGGTGATGTCCGCGGCGATGTTCGCCAAGCTCCATGTGGGCGAAGCGGCCGAGGCGCTGCGCGTGGCGCAGCGAGTGATCGAGCTGGTCGGCGAAGACGGCTCGAAGGGCAACGTATCCGGGCTGGGATCTCCGCTGGCGGTCGCGCTCATCTACCGCGCGCATGCCCGCGCGGCGCTCGGTCAGCGGTCCTGGCGCGCCGACTTCAAACGCGCCATCTCGATACAGCAAGGCCTGCGGGGGCCCTCCGGTCTCGTAATCGTGATCACCTACGGCTACACCGTCGCCGTCACGAACGGCTTGCTGTTGCCGGATGCCGCCGCACTGGCCGAAACGGCCGACGTGCTCGGCAACGCCGAAAGGTCCGGGGAGGACGTTGCCGTCGCGCTCGCGCAGGTGGCCCACGGGCTGCTGTTGACCCACGCGGCGCCGGCGGATACGCACACCGGGTTGGACGTGCTGCGCGAAGGACGCGAGGCCCAGCTGCGACAGCGCAACCTGCTCGGTGTGGCGATGGCCGACATTCGCATCGCCGAGTTGAAGGCCGCCGCCGGCGACGTCCACGACGCTATCGCGATTGCCCGCGCGACGGTGAACGAGCTGACCGAATCCGGAGAGATGCTGGTGCGCGGCGCCGCCAGTGCCGCGCTCGTTTCCGCTCTGTTGTTGCGCGGCAACGACACCGACGTGGACGAGGCGCAAACAGTGATCGACCGGCTGGCGGCCACGCCGGTCGAGCCGGGCTTCGTCGTCAACGAACTCGCTTTGCTGCGCATGCGGGCGCTGGTGGCGCGCGCCCGCGGCCATGAGGGGGCATATCGCGAGTCCGTGGGTCGCTACCGCGATCTGGCGACGACGTTCGGCTTCGACGGGCACATTGCGACGGCCGACGCTATGCGATGAGTGCACCGGCGTAGCCTGCCCCTATGCGAAGGACTTTCGTCGTTACGCTCGCGTTCGGGGTGATTGTCGCGCTGTTCGGTCTGATCTGGGCGCTGCAGGGTTTTGGCGTGCTCCTCGGTAGCCCGATGAGCAACACGACGACCTGGTCGATCATCGGGCCCATCACGGTGCTGGTCGGCCTCGCGATCGTGGTGTTCAGCTGGCGCAAGCTTTCGGCAAAATAGTTCACGCCTGCACGACGGTGAAGTCCACCGTGTGCCAGCCGGTGGCGCCGTCCGGGACGCTACCGACCCGATCGGCCGTCTGGGTGGCGCCGGTGTTGTCGGTGGCGCGCACGGAGATGGTGTGCTTCCCAGGGCTTTTCGCCTGCCACGGAAAGCGCCACAACCGCCACGTGTCGTTGGAATAACTGGCGCCCTGCTCGGCGGCCTGCCAGACCCCGTCGTCGATGAGGACCTCGACCGCCCGCACGCCGCGATTCTGTGCCCACGCGACACCGCCGAAGACCACGGGGCCCACGGGCACCTGCTGACCATCCTTCGGCACATCGATTCGCGACTCGGTCTTGATGGGCGCGCGCGGCGCCCAGCCCTGCCGCGTCCAGTACGCCTTCGCCCTGTCGAAGCGGGTCAGCTCCACGTCGACGACCCATTTGGTCGCCGACACGTAGCCGTAGAGCCCGGGTACCACCAGCCGGGCCGGGTAGCCGTGCTCGATCGGGAGCGGCTGACCGTTCAGGCCCACCGCCAGCAGTGCCGCGCGGCCGTCGGTGAGCGCCTGAACGGGCGTGCCCGCGGTGAACCCGTCGATCGACGTCGAGAGCACCATGTCGGCGTCCGCGTGCACCCCGGCCGCGGCAAGCAGATCGGCCACCCGGTAGCCGGTCCAGACGCCGGTCGAAATCAGGTTTCCGCCAACGGGATTCGATACGCAGGTTAGCGTCGTCACCGTTTCGACGACGTCGAAGCGGGCCAGGTCGTCGAAACTATAGGTGGTTTCGCGGTCCACCATGCCGTGGACGCGCAGCCGCCAGTCGCCGTGGCTGAGCTGGGGAACGGTCAGTGCTGTGTCCACCCGGTAGAAGTCGGCGCTGGGCGTGATAAAGCTCGGCAGCGCAACGCCGTTCGGTTGCACGTCGGCGGGTATCGGTGGCGCCGGCGTGCGCGGGCGGGGAAGCGCAAAGCCGGTGCGGTCGGCGGCCACCGAATGCACCAACCGCGTGACGACCGCACCCGCCACGCCGCCCACCACTCCGAATCCGAGCAGCCCCAGCATGACCAGCCTGCGCCTGCCCGCGTCCGGGTCGTCGGTGGCCCCGCCGTCCGACCCCGACCGGATCCGACGGGTCAGCAAACGAAGGGTCGCCACGCCGCAGGCGGCGCCGGCGAGCGTCGGGATCGTGTCGACGGCCGTCGCGCCCGGCCGCGACAAGACCGCGAGGCATCCGAGGACGCCCGCCGCTGCGATCGTGACGCTCCCGATGGGGCGGCGCGCAGTCTCGAAGCTCCCCGCGATGGCGGCGATCGTGGCGATCGCCACGAGCACGACGACGGCGACGAAGGGCTTGTCCAGGGAGCCGAGGGTCTGAATCGCCCACTCTTTGACGGGCCCCGGTGTCACGTCGACGGCCACCGCGCCGATCGCGGCACGCGCGTCGGCCTGCGCGCCGAATGGGATGCCTACCAGCTGGGCCACTCCGAGCGAGACAGACGCAGCGGCGACGCCCGCGATCATCCGCTCATTCGACGGGGCGACGGCCATCGAGCCACTCTACCCGCGTTCACCGCCCCGATTGGGCCCCGCAAACACCTTGCCGTGCAGGAAAACCGGTGAACCGACCGCACGGGTAGTCTCGAAATCGCCGATACCCGCTTCGGCTTGCAGATATGAAAAAAGTGATTTAGCCTCCGACACCCTGGCCATCCGCATATCTTGGGCTTTTGTAGGCCCGGGGGACGCATGGGAGCGTAAGACTTGACCGCGATCCGCCGAACGATCCGTTCGTCGATTCCGGTTGTCTTGGCGAATGCGGAGCGCGCAGCGCTGCGGGATCCGGATGCCTTCGGGCGCTTGGCGTTTGGCGACGCGGCATGACGCGCGCAACGGCGGCCGAACAGCTCGACAGCGAAAACCCGTGGCCGGGGCTCGAGTCGTTCGAGGAATCCGGGAGCGCGTTCTTCCACGGGCGCGGCCACGAATCGACGACGCTGCTGAGCTGCGTTCTCGACGCTCCGATCACCCTGTTGTACGGGCGGTCCGGCGTCGGCAAGACGTCGTTGTTGCGCGCGGGGCTATTCCCGTTGCTGCGCGACAACGACTTTCTGCCGGTCTATGTGCGCCTTGACGTTGCGCCGGGCGCCGCACCGCTGACTCGTCAATTGCGGCAATCGCTATTCGACTCGATTCGGGCCGAGGTGCCCGATCCGGTGCTGCCTGCGGAGGACGAATCTCTTTCGGAATATCTGCGTCGCGACGACTTCGAGCTCCGAAGCGAGCGGGGCGAGCTACTGACGCCGGTGATCGTTGTCGACCAGTTCGAGGAACTCGTTGCACCCGCTCAGCGGGTTGCCGATCTCGTTCGGGAATTCAGGGATGAGCTCGGTGAGCTGGCCGAACGGAAGGGCAGCTACAAGTTACTGCTCTGCCTGCGGGAGGAATCTGTCCCGGATCTTGACGACTGGCACCAGCTCATCCCGTCGCTAGGGCAGTCACGGATGCGCCTGTTGCCGATGGGGACGAGCGAGGCAGTCGACACGGTGTACAAGCCGGCCGAAGAGTTGATGCCCCGTCCGCTCGCGCGCCGGGTGGTGGGGATCGTCGCCGGCGAGGACCTGCACCGCGCCCGCGGCGTCCCGTTCGCCGACGTCGATCGTCCCGCCGACGACTTCGACGCCCTGGAGGTCGAACCCGCGCTGCTCAGCCTGTTCTGCCGCGAGCTCAACGAGGAGCGGAAGCGGCGCGGGCAGAGCCACTTCGACGACCGGCTGGTCCAGGACGCCAGGCGAGACATCCTGTCGAACTATTACCTGTCGTGCGTGCGCGACCTTCCCCCGCGCGTCGCGCAGTTCATCGAGTCCGAGCTCATCACCGAGAAGGGATTCCGCGACAGCTATGTCCGCGAGGAAGCGGTGCCGTCCCGGCTCACCGAGGACGAACTGTCCCGGCTGATCGGGTCGCGGCTGCTACGGCTGCAGGAACACTACGGCGCGCAGCGCATCGAACTCACGCACGATGTGCTCACCGACGCGGTCCGCGAACACCGAGACCGGCGACGTACGGGAAAGACCAAGGCCGCCTTGGCATCCCGCGCCGACGGCCCGCAAGTCGGACTCGAAGCCGCCCAGCGGCGCGCCGCTGCCCTACGGAAACGGTTACAGATCCTCGCTGCCGCGCTGGCGGTCACCGCCGTCGTCGCCCTCGTTGCCGTGATGCTCGGTGTGCAGGCCGTCCAAGCGCGACACGAGGCGCAGAGCCAGCTGCACCAGAAGCTGCTCACCCAGCGGCAGATCCTGATCGCCGAGGCGCAGGACATGCTGGCCGGCACCCAGCCCGGCGGGGACGCGCGCGCCTTCCAGCAGATCCTCGCCGCGCGCGCCCTGCTCACTCCCGCCGACGACGGGCCGCTCTACACCGCTGTGGCCCAACGAGCCAGCACCCTCAAAATCATCACCGGGCACACCGGCGCGGTGAACGGTGTGGCGTTCAGCGCCGACGGGCGCCGGCTTGCCAGCGTCGGCCTCGACAAGACGGTGCGGATGTGGAACGCCGAGACCGGCCAACAGGTCGGCGCGGCGATGACCGGTCATCAGGACAACGTGATCGGCGTGGCGTTCAGCCCGGACGGGCGCCGGGTGGCTTCCGCGAGCATGGACAAGACGGTCCGAATCTGGGACGCCGAGACGGGCCACCCGGTTGGCGCACCGCTGCGCGGTCACACCGGTTCGGCGCTCGGGGTGGCGTTCAGCCCGGACGGGAACTGGCTGGCCTCCGCGAGCAGCGATCGCACCGTGCAGCTGTGGGACGTCCGGGCCGGCTACACGCCCGGTCCCCGGCTCGTCGGCCACACGGGTTCGGTGGTCGGCGTGGCGTACAGCCCGGACGGGCAGCGGTTGGCTTCCGCGAGCGACGACCAGACCGTCCGCCTGTGGGACGCCCGGACCGGCCAACCGATCGGCGCCCCCCTCGTCGGCCATATCGGCCCGGTGCTCAGCGTCGCGTTCAGCCCCGACGGGCACCGGCTGGCTTCCGCGAGCATGGATACGACGGTCCGGATCTGGGATGCCGACACCGGTCAACCGGTGGGCGCGCCACTCACCGGTCACACCGGGCCGGTGCAAAGCGTGGCGTTCGACCCCGCGGGACACCGGCTGGCCAGCGCGAGCGCCGACCAGACCGTGCGGCTGTGGGACGCCGACGCCGGACACGACCGCGGCCCGTTGCTCGTCGGCCACAGCGGCATCGTGAACGGCGTGATGTTCAGCCTGGACGGGCGCCGGCTGGCCACCGCCAGCAGCGACGCCACGGTCCGGCTGTGGGACGCCGGCCAGCCGTTCGGCTCACCGCTGGTCGGCCACACCAGCAAAGTGAACAGTGTGGCCTTCAGCCCCGACGGACACCGCCTCGCCTCGGCCAGCGACGACCAGACGGTGCGGCTGTGGGACGCCGGCACCGGCCAACCGGTCGGCGCGCCGCTGCGCGGCCACACCGGCAACGTGAACAGCGTGGCGTTCAGCCCCGACGGGCGGCGCGTCGCCTCGGCGGGCGACGACCAGACGGTGCGGCTGTGGGACACCGGGACTGGCCAACCGGTGGGCGCGCCGCTGCGCGGCCACACCGGCCCCGTGCTCAGCGTGGCGTTCAGCCCCGACGGCCGCCAGTTGGCGTCGGCCGGCGACGACCAGACGGTGCGGCTGTGGGACGCCGCCACCGGTAAGTCGATCGCCCTCACCGGCCACACCCGCAGGGTGGACAGCGTGGCGTTCAGCCCGGACGGTCGCCGGCTGGCCTCGGCCAGTGTCGACCAGACGGTGCGGCTCTGGGATGCGGGCACCGGCCAATCGCTCGCCGTCCTCGCCGACCACGCCGGCCCGGTGTTCAGCGTGGCGTTCAGCCCGGACGGTCGCCGGCTGGCCACCGCGAGCGGCGACCAGACCGTGCGGCTGTGGGACGCGGGAACCGGACAACCGGTCGGCGACCCCCTGAGAGGAACCGGCGACACCGTGAACGCCGTAGCCTTCAGTCCCAACGGACGGCGGCTGGCCACCGCGGAAAGCGAAGGCACGCTGCAACTTTGGGATGCCACCACCGGCCAGCCGTTCGGCGCCTACCTCGAGGGCCACACCGGCCCGGTGCTCAGCGTGGCGTACAGCCCCGACGGGCAACGGCTGGCCTCCGCGGGCGCCGACACCACGGTGCGGCTATGGCCGGCGGATGCCTCGCCGGAGATGCTGTGCGCCAAGCTGACCTCGAACATGAGCCGTCAGCAGTGGCGCGACTGGGTGTCGCCGGATATGGGCTACGTCAAGCTGTGCCCGGGACTGCCGATCGCCGGTAGCGGCTAGCTCGGCACCGGATGCCGGACGAACGTCCGCGGCTGGGTGAACGCCCGGATCCCGTCGACACCGAGTTCCCGGCCGAGGCCTGACTGGCCGCAGCCGCCGAACGGCAGGCGCGGGTCTTGGGCGGCCAGGCCATGGCAGTTGACGCTGACCGTGCCCGCGACGAGCCGGCCCGTGATCCGGTCAGCCAGCGCGTCGTCCCCAGTCCAGACCGACGCGGTGAGGCCGAATTCGGTTGCGTTGGCGGCGGTTACGGCGTCGTCGATGTCGTCGTAACCGAAGATCGGCAGCACCGGACCGAACTGCTCCTCGGTGGCCAGCCGCGAATCGGCGGCGAGGTCGGTGACGACGGTCGGCAGCGCGAAGTAACCGCCGGAGTCGGCGTCGGCCTCGCGGATCCGACCCGCGGTGCGCACCGACGCGCCCTGGGCCTCGGCGTCGCCGACCAGGGCGGCGACCCTGTCGCGTCCGGCGGCGGTGTGCAACGGGCCGAGCGTGGTCTCGTCGGCGAGGCCATCGCCGATCACCTCGCGCTCGCAGCGCGCGAGCACCGCCTCGGCCAGCTCGCCGACCTTGCCGGCGGGCGCGTACAGCCGCTTGATCGCCATGCAGACCTGGCCGCCGGTGGTATAGGTCGCCGTCACCAGCCGCTCCACCAGCTCGTCGGTGACCTCGATGTCCGGGGCGATGATCGCCGCGTCGTTGCCGCCCAGCTCGAGCAGCACCGGGGTGAGGCGCGCGGCGGCCGCGGCCATGACGGCGCGCCCGGTGGCGACGCCGCCGGTCAGCGAGATCAGGTCGATGCCCGGATGGGTGACCAGCGCCTGCGCGAGCTCGCTGCCCGGTCCGGACAGGACGTTCACCACGCCCGGCGGCAGCGCCGCGGCCACCGCCCCGGCGAGCTGCAGCGCCGCCAGCGGACAGCTCGGCGGCACCTTGACGACGGCGGTGTTGCCCGCCGTCAGCGCCGACGCGAGCTTCGTCATCGTCAGCGCCAGTGGCCAGTTGAACGGCAGCACCAGCGCGGCCACGCCGAACGGCTCCCGGTGCAGCCGTGGGTAAACGGAGCCGGGGTCGACCTGCTCGGGTGCCAGCGCCGCCTCGGCCATCGAGCCGATCAGGGCGGCGAGGCCCGGCCCGGTACTGATCTCGAAGTTCGCCTCGGTGAGCACCTTGCCGTGCTCGCAGGTGTAGAGCCGCGCGCCGTCACGGGCGGCCAGCTGTTCGGCGGCGGTGGCCGCGGCCACCGAGATGGCGGCGACCCGCTCCGCGACCCCGAGCGCGCGCCATTGCGGGGCCGCCCGCTTCGCCGCCGACACCGCGGCGTCCAGTTGGGCACGGTCGGCGGCGGGTGCGTGGCCGACGATCTCGGCCGGGCGGGCCGGGTTGTGCACCGGGTAGGTTCCCGCGGCGCCTTCCTGCGGCTGGCCGCCGATGGTCAGGACCGAATCCGTCGCCGGCGCTTTGTGGACTGTAGTTGTCATCGCCCGTCTCCCTTGACCCGGTGCGGTTGTCCCGCCATCGTAAGTCGCTATGACGCCGATCACATTTTTGGTCCGATGAAAGCGGTCGTGCTGCGCGAGGTCGGACAGCCCACGGCGGTGGAGGAGCTCGCGCTGCGACCGCTGGCCGGCCACGAGGTCCGGGTGCGGCTGCACGCCAGCGGGGTGTGTCACAGCGATCTGTCGTTGCGCGACGGGGCGATACCGACGCTGTTGCCGTCGACGCTCGGGCACGAGGGGGCGGGGATCGTCGCCGAGGTGGGCGCCGACGTCACGACCGTCAGCCCGGGGGACCACGTAGTGCTGACGTGGAACGTGCCATGCCGCTCCTGCCCGCATTGCCTGCGCGGCGAGGCCCAGCTGTGTGTGCACGGCTACGACCACGCCTACGGCGGCCCGTACGCGGAGGGCGCCGGTGCGCCGGTGTGGCCGGGAATGGGCGTCGGGTCGCTGGCCGAGGAGACGCTGCTGCCGGCCGCGGCGGTGGTGCGGGTCGACGAGTCGCTGCCGCTCGACCTCGCGGCGCTGCTGGGCTGCGGCGTCACCACCGGGGTCGGCGCAGTGATGCGCACCGCGGCCGTGCGCCTTGGGGAGAGCGTGCTCGTGATCGGTTGCGGCGGTGTCGGTTTGGCCGCCATCCAAGGTGCGCGGCTGGCCGGTGCGGCGCCGATCATCGCCGCCGACCGGGCCGCCGGCCAGCTTCCAGCCGCGGTGGCCAACGGGGCAACCGACACCATCGACGCCAGCGAAGCCGATGTCGTTGCCGCGGTGCGCGACCTCACCGGCGGCCTCGGGGTCGACCACGGGATCGAGGTGGTGGGCAAGCCCGCCACCATGCGCCTGGCCTACGAGGCCACCCGCCGCGGCGGCAAGGTGACCCTGGTGGGTGCCGCCGGGATCGCCGAGGAGGTGACGTTTCCCGCGCTGTCGTTGATGGCCGACGGCAAGGCGGTCCAGGGCAGCGTCTACGGCGCCAGCGACCCGGCGCGCGACATCCCGGTGCTGGCCGCGCTGGCCCAACGCGGCAAGCTCGACCTCGAAGCGTTGGTGACGCGGCGGATCGGCATCGACGACGTCGAGGCGGCGTTCACCGACATGTCCGCGGGGCGCGGCGCCCGCAGCGTGGTGTGCTTCGCGTAATCCTCAGGGCGACAGCGTGATTGCCTGCTCCGGGCAGTTCTGCTCACCCGTTTTGGCCTGCGCCTCGAGTTCGCCCGAGACCTCCTCGACGAGCACCACGCAGTGACCCACGTCGTCGGCGTCGAAGACGTCGGGCGCCAACGTGTAGCAGCGGCCGTGTCCCGTGCAGCGGTCCGGGTCGACGGCAATGCGGGTCATGACGCCGGAAACACCAGCGGCAGCGTCTCCACCGACCGCAGCGCGGCGGTATAGGTCAGCTGCGTGCCGGGCTTGACCTCGTAATTCGGGATGCGGCGGTGGAATTCGCGCAGCGCCACTCGCAGCTCCATGCGGGCGAGGTGGGACCCCAGGCAGCGGTGCGGGCCGCCGCCAAAGGCGCGGTGCCGGTTCGGATTGCGCGTGAAGTCCACCACCTCCGGATCGGGGAACTCGGCGGGGTCGGTGTTGGCCGCGCCGAGCAGTGGGCTGATCCGTTCGCCCTTGCTGATCGGGCATCCGCCCACCTCGGTGTCCTGGACGCAGACGCGGGCCACGCCCGGCACCGGCGTCTCCCAGCGCAACAGCTCCTCGATGGCGCTCGGCAGGATGTCGGGCTGCTCGACGAGTTGGCGACGGTGCTCGGGGTGGCGGGCAAGGAACACGAAAAAGCAGTCCAGGGAGTCGGTTACGGTGTCGAGCCCCGCGATCAGGAACAGGATGCAGATGTCGAGCAGCTCCTCGCGCGTCAGCGGTTTGCCTTCCACGTTCGCCGCGATCATGGCGGACAGCACGTCGTCGCGCGGATTGGCGATGTGGTCGTCGATGGCACGGTCGAAGTACTCGTAGATCTGTTGCGCCGTCGGAGCACCGGACTCGTGGCGGCGGTCGAAGCCCGAGTCGCCCGCTGGCCGGATGATGCCATCCTTCCACTCCAGGAACTGGTCGAGATCCTCGAGCGGCAGGCCGAGCAATTGAAGGAATACGGTGCAGGGGAGGGGAACAGCGAACTCTTCGTGGAAGTCGCATTCGCCGCGACCGGCGAAGCGGTCGATCATCTCGTTCACCAGCTCGCTGACGAGGGGTTCACGCCGGGCCATCTCCCGCGGGGTGAACAGCGGATCCAGGACGCGGCGGTATTTCGCGTGATCGGGCGGGTCGATTTGTAGCGGGATCATCGGTCGGACGTTGCCGAGGTCGACGGCGTCCATGTTCGACGAGAACAACTCGGTGTGCTTGAGGGCCATCTCGATGTCGGCCAGACGACTGAGAACCCACGCCGTCGGCGAGCGGAACACCGGGGTGGTTTCGCGCAACGCCTTGTACATCGGCTGCGGATCGGCGAGTCCCGCGAACGCCTGATCGACATACCCTTCGGTTTCTGTCATGACGTTCAATGTGACACCAACTTCGCTATTTAGGCAATGATTAGGTAATTGCTGATATGCCCGAATGCCGCTGGTCAGCAGATTCTCCAGCGAGTACCGTGGACCGTCGCGGACGAGTTGGCCGGGCGGCCGCGGCTCGCATGTCGAGTCGAGGAAAGTCCGGACTTCACAGAGCAGGGTGATTGCTAACGGCAATCCGAGGTGACTCGCGGGAAAGTGCCACAGAAAACAAACCGCCACCCTCGCGGTGGTAAGGGTGAAACGGTGCGGTAAGAGCGCACCAGCATTCCGGGTGACCGGAGTGGCTAGGCAAACCCCACCCGAAGCAAGGCCAAGAAGGCCGCACCTGGTGCGGCTGCGCAGGCGTTCGAGGGTTGCTCGCCCGAGCCTGCGGGTAGGCCGCTCGAGGCACCCGGCAACGGAGTGTCCAGATGGATGGTCGCCGCCCCGCCGCCGTTGCTCATGCCGCGGCGGCGGGGAACAGAATCCGGCTTACAGGCCAACTCGTCCGCCCACCGCTTCGGCGCTTAGTGCACCGCCTTGGCGAGTTTGCGCAGCGCGTCGTTGAGTTGCTGGCGGCACCGTTCGGCGAGGTCGGCCTCCTGCTGGTACAGCAGCCCATAGGTGAAGGTGTCCTCGCCGGCCGTGTGCGCGGCCTCGGCCTGATGGCCCAGGTGCTCGCGGCTGACGACGCTGTCCTGGTGATCGCCCAGCAGCGTCTGGATGACCTTCGCCTGCTCGGACACCTGCGTGGCGCCGGTCGCCGCAGCGGTGTAGCGAAGTCGCTTGGCGCGCTTGCGAATTCGATGTAGCGCCAGGTCTCGTTCGTGCTCGTCGCCGGATTCCACCTGGGCGGCGGCCTTCGCAGCCTTGCGGACCTTGCGGTAAGCCGCATCGAGGCTCACCGGCGCAGCCTCTTCGCCCGGAACCGCCGCGGGAGCTTCGGCCACCCAGGCCTCGAGGGCGTCGAGCAGCCGGAAGTATCGCTGCGAGCGCATTGCGATCAGCGACCGCCGCAGCCCGGTCTGGTAGCGGCGGCGCGCCCCGTCGACGAGGCGTTCGCGGATGCGTCCGCGCACCAGCTCGGGTGGCAGCTTGTCCAAGGCCTGCTGGTAGCGCTCGGCCAACACCTCGGCGTCGCGGGCCGCGCCCAGCACGTTGCCCAGCTCGCGGAGCTCGTCGAGGATCCACGCGTTCTCGGACAACCCGAACGAGTCACCGGAGTCGGCCAGCAGGCTGCGGATCTTGCGGATGGTCACCCGCATCTGGTGCACGGCGTCGTAGGCGTCGGCGCGCACCGCCCGGTCCCACACCAGCAGCTCGCCGACCTGCTCGGCCACCGCCCGGTGCACCGGGTCGGCCGGCTCGGCCGCGCCGTCGGGAGGCGTCGGCGTGCCGAGCACGCGGGCCAGCTTGGAGGCGTGACCGGCGGGCGCGGCACCGGCGTCCAGCAGTCGGTTGCTCAACCGGCTCAGCAGCTCGGTGTCGGCCGCGCCGTTGCCCTCGGCGAGCTCGAGTTCCCACTCGCGCCACTCCTGTTCGGCGGGCTGGGCGTCGGAGTCGCCGGCCGCCCACGCGGTGACGTGGTCGTTGCTGAACTCGGCCAGCGCCGCCCCGTCCGCGCCGTAGAGCACCTGGGTTTCGCGTTCGGTGCTGATGCGGGCGACCGGTACGAGCGGGCGCTCCCGGACGATGGCCAGCACCACATCGCGCAACTCGTCCGGCACGGTGTCGGGATCCGACGCGTCCAGCGGCGCGCGGACCTCGGTGCGCGCCTCCGGGCCGGACGGCAACTTGAGGTGCCAGCCCGCGTCGTGACCGCCGGTGCGGCGGCGCAGGGTGATCTTGTTGCGCGCCAGGTCCTGCCCCGGCGTGTCGAAGTACGTCGCGTCCAGCGATTCGACCGGCGACTTGTCGACGTGAGCGATCGCGGCGATGCCTTCGAACGACGGCGATACCGTGGACTCCACGACGTCGAACTTGCGCTCCACCTCCAGATGACGCGAGGTTTTCGGCGCTTTTACAGGCATTCTCGGCTCCATTGACGCGGCGTGATGGGCAACCCATAGGGTGCCATATCGCGGTGCTACTGATTGAGATGCATCGCCCCGCCCGTCAGCTGACGGAACGTTTGGATTTCGCTTTCCTGGAACGGCCGCCCGTCGGGTTGCAACAGGTCGTGGAACCACACGTCGGGAATCGAGGCGTACGGGTGATCCCACGAGTCCCACGGGAAGTACGTCTGGGTCTTGCCCGCGACGAGCCCCCAATTGATCGCACCGACCTTGCGGCGCTTGGCAATTGGCAGGATGTCCGCGACGGTGCTGCCCAACGGCCGGGCCAGGTACTCGGTGCAGACGATCGGCCGGTCCTGCGAGGCGAGCTCGTCGATGCGGTTCTCGAAGCCGGCCGGCTCGCCGTAGGAGTGGAACGTCAGGAAGTCGGAGTTGCTCAGCTGAATGGCGGCGATCGCGCTGGTGCTTCCGGCGTCGGGCCATTCGCCCTGCCACACCGCGCTCGTCAACGGCTGGACGGGATCGACCGAACGGGCCCACGCGAACACCTGCGGCAGCAAGTCCGCCACGAGCTGCTCCTTGTCCGGCCGCTCGACCGACGCGTAGTGGTGCGAGGGATTGTCGGGCTCGTTCCATAGGTCCCAACCCAAAACCCGGTCGTCGTTGCGGAATTGGGTCAGCACCCCGGTCACGTAGGCCCGCATGGTGTCGAGGTAGCCGCGGTCGCCGAGGCGTTCGGCGCCCGGGCCCTGCACCCAGCCCGAGTTGTGCACCCCGGGCGTCGGGGACCGCTGCGGCCCGACCTTGGGGAAGGGGTCCCAGCACGAGTCGAACAAGACGAACAGCGGCTTGATGCCGCGGTCGGCGGCGATGGCGACGAACTGGGCGAGGCGAGCCTGGAAGCCGCGCTGATCCTGGGTCCACAGCTGGTCGTGCAGGAACACCCGCACGGCGTTGAATCCGGCGGAGCGGGCCCAGCCCAGCTCGACGTGGATGCGCAGCGGGTCGAAGGTGTCGGGCTGGAACATCTCCAGCTGGTTGATCGCGTTCGACGTGACGTAGTTGGCACCGACCAGCCAGCCCTGCGCCCGGTACCAGCGGTCGGCGCGCTCGGTCGACCACCGGCTCGATTCCGGTGGGCCGGGGGCCGGTTGCGCGGCGGCGCGGGGCACTCGCGTCAGTGCGGCGCCGCCCGCCAGTACCAGCGGCAACGCCAGGACCGTTCGGCGGTGCACGAGGCCACCACGATTACTGCCGACGATTTCTTCAACCCCGCTCACGAGCCCCGGTCGCCCATAGCAGCAACCCTACCAGCGGTGTCACACAAGAGGTTTCAGCAATCCCCGGCATGACCGAGGCCGCCGCTTCACGCGGGGGAAAGGGCGGGTTGCGCGCCTTTCGGCTAAGCGGCCGTCAGAAGCAGTGCTCCTCGGCGGGGAAGGAACCCGCGGCCACCTCTTGCGCGTATTGCGTTGCGGCCTTTCGCAATTCGGCCCCGACATCGGCGAACCGCTTGACGAACCGCGGAGGCTTGCCGGCGCTCAGGCCGGCCATGTCCTGCCAAACCAGGACCTGGGCGTCGCAGTTGGGACCGGCCCCGATCCCGATGGTCGGGATGGTGAGCTTGCCGGTGATCTGGGTGGCCAGCTCGGCCGGCACCATCTCCATCACGACGGAGAACGCGCCGGCCTCGGCGACGGCGATCGCGTCGTGCACGGTTTGCTCCGCGGCGTCACCGCGGCCCTGCACCTTGAAGCCGCCGAGGCTGTTCACGCTTTGTGGCGTGAAGCCGATGTGGGCCATCACCGGGATGCCCGCCGCGGTCAGGCAGGCGATCTGGTCGGCCACCCGCTCGCCGCCCTCGAGCTTGACGGCGTGCGCGCCGCCCTCCTTCATGAACCGGGTCGCGGCGGCCAGCGCGGCGGCCGGGCCGGCCTCGTAGCTGCCGAACGGCAGGTCGGCGACGACCATCGCCTGCTGGGCACCGCGCGCGACGCCGCGCACCAGCGGGATCAGTTCGTCGATCGAGACCGGAACCGTGGTGTCGTAGCCGTACACCACGTTGGCGGCCGAATCACCGACCAGCAGCACCGGAATGCCGGCGTCGTCGAAGATCCGGGCGGTCGAATAGTCGTAGGCCGTGAGCATGGCCCACTTGTGGCCTTCGGCCTTCATTTTTTGCAGGTGGTGGGTGCGAATCCGCATCGGCGGCTTGGCTTGCGCAGCCGGATTGGCACCATAAGGGTTTTGCTCAGACATCATTGTCCCTGGTAGTGGTCGGATCGATCCTCGTGGCCATTGCGGTCCCCGGGTTCGCTGACTCCCGCCATTCTGCCATCTCGGGTGCGCGGTTGCACCGCCCGTGTGGTGTGAGTCATACCATTCTCCGCATGCAGCGGCTCAGCGGCCTCGACGCCAGTTTCCTGTACCTCGAGACCGCCGCGCAGCCTATGCATGTTTGCTCGATCATCGAGGTGGACACGTCGACGATGCCGGGCGGCTACACCTTCGACCGGCTGCGCGACGCGCTGACGCTGCGTCTGAAGGCGATGCCGCAGTTCCGCGAAAAGCTCGCCGACAGCGCGCTGAACCTCGATCACCCGGTGTGGGTGGAGGACGAGAGCTTCGACGTGGACCGCCACCTGCACCGCATCGGGTTGCCGCCGCCGGGCGGCCGCAGCGAGTTGTCGGAAATCTGCGGGCACATCGCGTCGCTGCCGCTGGACCGGAGCCGGCCGCTGTGGGAGATGTGGGTCATCGAAGGCGTGGCGGGCGCCGATTCCGATCGGCTGGCGGTGATGACCAAGGTGCACCACTGCGGGGTGGACGGGGTGACGGGCGCGAATCTGATGTCGCAGCTGTGCGCCACCGAGGCCGACGCGCCCGCACCCGATCCGGTGGACGGCGTCGGCGGCGGCAGCGGATGGCAAATCGCCGCGGGCGGGTTGGTCCGGTTCGCCAGCCGGCCGCTGCGGCTGGCCAACGTGGTGCCTCAGACCGTGTCCTCGGTGGTCGCGACGGTGCGCAAGGCTGTCGAGGGCCAGGCGATGGCGCGTCCGTTCGCCGCGCCGCGGACGGCGTTCAACGCCTCCATCACCGGCCGGCGCAACATCGCGTACGCGCAGCTGGACCTCGAGGACGTCAAGACCGTCAAGAACCACTTCGGCGTCAAGGTCAACGACGTGGTGATGGCCCTGGTGTCGGGGGTACTGCGCCAGTACCTGGCCGAGCGCGACGCGTTGCCCGACACGTCGCTGGTGGCCTCCGTTCCGGTGTCGGTGCACGGAAAGTCGGATCGCCCGGGCCGCAACCAGGTTTCGGCCATGTTCTCCAGCCTGCACACCGAGATCGCCGATCCGGTCGAGCGCCTCAAGGCCATCGCCGAGGCGAATTCGCTTGCCAAGGAACATAGTTCGGCCATCGGCGCCTCACTGCTGCAGGACTGGACGCAGTTCGCCGCGCCGGCGGTCTTCGGCGTCGCGATGCGGCTGTACGCCCGGACCCGGCTGACCGAGACCATGCCGGTGCACAACCTGGTGGTCTCCAACGTCCCGGGTCCGCAGGAGCCGCTGTACTTCCTGGGCTGCGAGGTCAAGGCGATGTATCCGCTGGGTCCGATCTTCCACGGCTCGGGGCTCAACATCACCGTGATGTCGCTGAACGGGACGTTGGACGTCGGGCTGATCTCGTGCCCGGAGTTGCTGCCGGACCTGTGGGAGATGGCCGACGACTTCGCGGTGGCGATGGAAGAACTGCTCGCGGCCGTCTGTTAGTTCGCCGCTGGAGGCGCTCATCAGAATCTCAGGTTGGCTCTGGCAGCATATGTGGGCATGGGGTTGTCTCGCCGCGACAAGGTCGCGCGCACGCTGCTGATCTGGATGGCGCTCGCCGCCGTGGCGATGCTGCTCGGCGGCTGTCTCCGCGTTGTCGGCGGGCGCGCCGTCATGGCGGGGCCCAAGCTGGGTCAGGCGATCGAATGGACGCCGTGCCGCTCGTCCAACCCCAAGGCCAAGATCCCCAGCGGCGCGATGTGCGGCCGGCTGGCGGTGCCCGTCGACTACGACCACCTCGACGGCGACGTGGCGACGCTGGCGATGGTTCGGTTTCCCGCGACCGGGGACAAGATCGGCTCGCTGGTGATCAATCCCGGCGGCCCCGGTGAGTCCGGCATCGACGCTGCGTTGAGCGTCGTGCAGACGTTGCCCAAGCGCATCCGCGAACGCTTCGACCTGGTCGGCTTCGACCCGCGCGGGGTCGGCTCGTCGCGGCCGGCGATCTGGTGCAATTCCGACGCCGACAACGACCGGCTGCGCACCGAGCCGAACGTCGACTACAGCCCGGCCGGCGTGGCCCACATGGAGGACGAGACCAAGCAGTTCGTCGGCCGCTGCATCGACAAGATGGGCAAGGACTTCCTGGCGAACGTGGGGACGGTCAACGTCGCCCGCGACCTGGACGCCATCCGCGCTGCGCTGGGCGACGACAAGCTGACCTACCTCGGCTACTCCTACGGCACCCGGATCGGCTCGGCCTACGCGGAGGCCTATCCCACCAAGGTGCGCGCGATGATCCTCGACGGCGCCGTCGACCCGAACGCCGACCAGATCGAGGCGGATCTGCGTCAGGCCAAGGGATTTCAGGACGCGTTCAACGACTTCGCCACCGACTGCGCCAAGCAGCCGACCTGCCCGCTGGGCACCGACCCGGCCAAGGCGGTCACCGTGTATCACAGCCTGGTCGACCCGATGGTGGACCCGAACAACGAGATGGTCGGCCGGCCGATACCCACCAAGGATCCGCGCGGGTTGAGTTATGCCGACGCCATCGTCGGGACCATCATGGCGCTGTACTCGCCGTCGCTGTGGCACCACCTGACCGACGGCCTGTCCGAGCTGGCCGACCATCGCGGCGACACCATGCTGGCGTTGGCCGACATGTACATGCGCCGCGACCCGCACGGCCACTACACCAACGCCACCGACGCCCGGGTCGCGATCAATTGCGTTGACCAGCCGGCGATTACGGACCGCGCCAAGGTGATCGACGAGGACCGCCGGTCACGCGAGATCGCCCCGTTCATGAGCTACGGGCAGTTCACCGGCGACGCGCCGCTGGGCACCTGCGCGTTCTGGCCGGTGCCGCCGACGAGCAAGCCGCACGCCATCACGGCGCCCGGCCTGGCGCCGACGGTGGTGGTGTCGACCACGCACGACCCGGCGACCCCCTACAAGGCCGGCGTCGATTTGGCGCAGGAGCTGCGCGGCTCGCTGCTGACCTTCGACGGCACCCAGCACACGGTGGTCTTCCAGGGCGACAGCTGCATCGACGACTACGTGACGGAATACCTGATCGGCGGCGACACGCCGCCGAGCGGCGCCAAGTGCTAGAGGGTTTGCGGCGCCGCACTGGGCCTTGATTGTGAGCTGGCGGTTTTCGGTGTGCGCCTAGGGCGGGGTTTCGGCGATTTTCCCGCCCTAGGCTCACATGGAACGCCCACGATTCACACCCAACGCCCGACGACGCGACCAGGCGGCGACGCGCCGAGGCGAGATCAAGCCGTGACCATTTCGCGTTCGGACGGGTATTCGATGCTGCAAATATTGACAGCCATGTCGCGCCTGAGACCGTTGAGCTCGGCGCTGCTGTCGTTCGGGATTCTGGTTGCGGGACAACCGGTGCTGCCACTGCCGGTGGCCGGCGCGACCCCGGAACCGGGTGCGGGCCAGACCCCGACCCCGGCTCCGCCGGCCGCTGCGGCGCGCCCGCAGAACTGGGGCAGCTGCAGCCAATTCCTGACCGACACCAGCGACGTCCCCACCGCCCAGTGCACCACCGTGTCGGTCCCCGTCGACTACGCCAATCCGGGCGGCGCGCAAGCCAAGCTGGCGGTGATCCGCGTGCCCGCGACGGGACGACGGATGGGATCGCTGTTGATCAACCCGGGCGGCCCGGGCGCCTCCGCGGTCGACATGGTCGCCGGCATGGCATCGGACCTGGAGAACAGCGATATCACCCGCAACTTCGACCTGGTGGGGTTCGACCCTCGAGGGGTGGGCCACTCGACCCCGCCGTTGCGCTGCCGCAGCGACGCCGACTTCGACGCGTTCCGCCGCGAACCGATGGTCGATTACAGCCCGGCCGGCGTGGCGCACATCGAGCAGATCAACCAGCACCTGGCCCAGCAATGCGCCAGCCGGATGGGCAACGCGTTCCTGGCCAACGCCGGCACCGCATCCGTAGCGCGCGACATGGACACGGTCCGCCAGGCGCTGGGCGACGAACAGATCAACTACCTCGGCTACAGCTATGGCACCGAGCTGGGCACCGCATACCTCGAGGCGTTCGGCGATCACGTGCGGGCGATGGTGCTCGACGGCGCCATCGACCCGACCGTGGACCCGGTCACCGAGAACGTCAACCAAATGGCCGGATTTCAAACGGCTTTCAACGACTACGCCACCGACTGCGCCCGCTCGGCCGGATGCCCGCTGGGCACCGATCCTGCTCAATTCGTCAACCGCTACCACGCCCTGGTCGACCCGCTGGTCGCCAAGCCGGGCCGGACGTCGGACCCGCGCGGGCTGAGCTATGCCGACGCGACCACCGGCACCATCAACGCGCTTTACACCCCGGCGCACTGGAAGTACCTGACGAGTGGCCTGCTCGGGCTGGCGCGCGGCACCGACGCCGGCGACCTGCTGATGCTGGCCGACGATTACGAGGGCCGCGACAAGGCCGGGCACTACAGCAACGACCAGGACGCGTTCAACGCCGTGCGCTGCGTCGACGCGCCGACACCGACGGATGCGGCGACCTGGGTCGCCGCCGATCAGAAGATGCGCCAGGTCGCCCCGTTCCTGAGCTACGGGCAGTTCACCGGAAACGCGCCGCGCGACCTGTGCGCGCTGTGGCCGGTGCCCGCCACCTCGAGGCCGCACGCCGCGGCGCCCGTCGCGCCCGGCAAGGCCGTCGTCGTCTCCACGACGCACGACCCGGCCACGCCGTACCAGGCCGGCGTCAACCTGGCCCGGCAGCTCGGCGCGCCGCTGATCAGCTACGACGGCACCCAGCACACCGCCGTGTTCAACGGCGACCAGTGCGTGGATACCGCGGTGGTGCGTTACTTCGTCGCGGGCGCACTGCCGCCGGCTTCATTGCGGTGCCGGCCCTGAGCCAAACCTCGGGCTTGCCCTCGGCCGTCCTGCTACGTTGCTTGCACCTGACGGATGGAGGACCGCCGGGCTAGTGACAAACGGGGCTAGCTGGTAGGTGGACCGACATGTCGTTCGTAATCGCCGCACCGGAGACGCTGGCGTCGGCCGCAGCGGATTTGGCCGGTATCGGTTCGGCGCTCGGCGCGGCCCGCGCGGCTGCCCTCTCGACGACGGGGGTGCTGCCCGCGGCGGCCGATGAGGTGTCCGCGGCCCTCGCGGCGCTGTTCTCCGCCCACGGCCAGTACTTCCAGGGACTCGGCGCGCAGGCGGCGGCGTTTCACGACCAGTTCACGCAGACCTTGCGGGGGGCGGCCTCGGGCTATGCGGCGGCCGAGGCGGCGAATGTTTCGCCGTTGCAAGCCGTTTGGCAAGACGTGCGAGGCGCGATCAACTCGCCCACCGAGTTGTTGCTGGGGACCCCGTTGATCGGCAATGGCACCAATGGGGCGCCGGGGACCGGGCAGCCCGGCGGGCCGGGCGGGCTCTTATGGGGCAACGGGGGCAACGGCGGGTCTGGCCTGCCGGGGCAACCCGGGGGCCGAGGCGGCAACGCCGGGTTGCTCGGCAACGGCGGGGCCGGCGGTGCCGGTGGGGCCGGCGCAACCGGCGGCGTCGGAGGCGCGGGCGGCACTGGCGGCGTCCTCTTCGGCAACGGCGGTGTCGGCGGCACCGGCGGGATGGGCGGGACCGGCGGCACCGGGTTGTCGGGCACCGCCGGCTCTATCAACGGCGGCGACGGCGG
>NZ_AUWQ01000031.1 GCF_000455205.1 Mycobacterium sp. UM_CSW
GCCACCGCCGCCGAACAGCGCCGAGAGCGCGATTCGCTGGGCATGCCCGGTGTCCTGGTACTCATCCAGCAGCACCACCCGGTACCGGTTCCGCAGCTCCTCACCCACCTGTGGGAAGGCCACCGCCAGCCGCGCGGCCGACGCCATTTGCATGCCGAAGTCCATCGCCTTCGCGGCGTGCATCCGCTCGTGCAGCGCGTCGAGCAGCGGCACCAGCTCGGCGCGCTCGGTCTGGGTGGCCAGCAGCCGCAGCAGCCACTGGCTGGGCCCCCGGTCGCGCTGGTAGGGGCCGGCCGGCAGCGCGTGGATCAGCCGTTCCAGCTCAACGTGGGTGTCGCGGAGCTGGTCGGTGTCGACGAGGTGCTCGGCCAGCTGTCCCCACAACCGCAGCACCATCGAGGTGACCGCGGCCGGTGTCTTGTCGGTGCGCAGCTCCCCGCGGTACCCGCTGACGACGTCGAAGGCCAGCTGCCACAGCTCGGTCTCGCCAAGCAGCCGGGTGTCCGGCTCGACCGGCAGCAGCAGGCCGTGGTCGCGCAGCAGCGAGCCGGCGAAGGCGTGGTAGGTGCTGACCGTCGGGCTGCCTTCCGGGTCGAGGGTCGCGCCGAGGCCGATGCCGGCCAGCCGGGCCAGCCGGGAGCGGACCCGGCGCAGCAGCTGGCCGGAGGCCTTGCGGGTGAACGTCAACCCGAGCACCTGGCCGGGTGCGGCGTAGCCGTTGGCGACCAGCCACACCACCCGCGCCGCCATCGTCTCGGTCTTACCGGCGCCGGCCCCCGCGATGACGACCAGCGGCCCCGGCGGCGCGGCGATGACGGCGGCCTGCTCGTCGGTGGGCGGGAAAAGGCCCAGCGCACAAGCCAATTCGGCCGGGGTGTAGCGCGGGCTCACGACGCCGCCCCGTCGACGTGGGCGGGGCAGCACCGCCGGATCGGGCAGTGCGTGCAGCCGTCGTTGCGCCGGGCGATGAACTGCGGCCCAGCCGTCGCGTCGGCGGCCCGCCGGACCAGGTCGCGCCATTCGTCGCGGGCCGCCGCGGTCAGCGGATCCTGCTCGCGCACAGTGGCGCCGCCGGCCCCCGTCTTGCCGACGTAGACCAGCCGCGCGCCGCCCGGCTCTTCGCCCGCGTCGATCATGCCCTCGGCCACCGCCAGCTGATACATCGCCAGCTGCGCGTGTTGTTGGGCGTCGTCCTTGCTGACGGGCGACTTGCCGGTCTTGATGTCGACGATCACCAGCCGGCCGGCCGCGTCGCGCTCCAGCCGGTCGACCTGCCCGCGCAGCCGGATCTCGCCGCCGTCAGCGCGCGGCTGCGTCAGGGTCCCGTCGAGGCCCACCTCGACGCCGACCTCGGTCAGCTCGCCGCGGGTCTGCGCCCGCCACGCGACGAACGCTTCGACCATGGCGCGGTGGCGGGCCAGCTCGTTGGCCGAATGCCACCGCGCCTCGAATGGCAGGTGTTGCCACGCGCGGTCCAGCTCGGCGAGCAGTTCCGATTCCGTTTTGGCCGGTTCGGCGATCAGCGCGTGCAGCACCGAGCCGATGGTGGAGCGCAGGTCCCGCGCGTCGGTTCCGCCGTGCCGCTCGGCCAGCCAACGCAGCGGGCAGTCGCTGAGCGTCTGCAGGGTCGACGGCGTCAGCGTGACAGGGTCGGCGGCGGCGCGTAACGGTTCGGTGGTGCTGACCGGGATAAGGCCGTGCCAGCCGGCCGGGTCGGCGCCGGGCACGCCGGCTTTGGCCAGCCGAGCCAATTGCGTTGCCGCGCAACGGCGCGCGGCATCGTCCACGGCTCCGTCGGGCGCGCACACGACGCCACGCAGCCGGCCGACCAGCGCCGCCGCGGACAACACTCGGGGCGCCGAGACCGGTTGTGCCGCAACGGGATCCCCGTCGGACCACTGCGCGATTTCGGAGAAGAACGCCGAGGGCAGCGCGGCGTCCCCGTCCGTCCCGTCCGTGTCGCTGTCCACCGCCGTCACCAGCAGCCGGCGGCGCGCCCGGCCCATGGCCGCCACCAGCAGCCTGCGCTCCTCGGCCAGCAGCGGAGCGCGCACCGAGGCGTCCCCGGTGACGCCGTCGAGCGCGTCGAGCAGCCGTTGCGTGTTCAGCACGCCGCCGCGCGGAACGGTGTTGGGCCACAACCCTTCCTGCAGGCCGGCGATGATCACGAAATCCCATTCGTGTCCCAGCGCGGCGTGGGCGCTGAGCACCCTGACCTGCTCCGCCTGCGACACCGGCTCGGGGTTGGCGCCGGGCAGCTGCAGCGCGGCGACGTGCTCGACGAGCCCGCGCAGCGACGCGCCGGGCGTGCGGGACACGTACTGGTCGGTGACGTCGAACAAGGCGGTGACGGCCTCGAGGTCCCTGGTGGCCTGGGCGCCGGCGGGGCCGCCGCGCTCGCTGGCCGACAGCCAGCGGCGCTGCAGGCCGGACCGATGCCAGGCGGCCCAGAGGGTGTAGCGCGGGTCTTGGCCCTCGCCGTGGCAGCGCGCGGCCGCGTCCAGGACGGCCCGCACCCGACCCAGCGCGCGGGCGTGCGGCCCGGGCAGGGGCGCGTCGGCCTGCAGGGCCGCGACGAGAAGGTCGCCGAGGTCGTCAGGCGCACGATCGGCGTTGGCGCGCCGCAGGGTTCGGCGCAGTTGCCGCAGCGACACCGGGTCGACGCGGCCGATGGGTCCGGCCAGCAACGCCAACGCCTGCTCACCGTTGAGCCCGTCCGCGGTGGCCGCCAGCGCCGTGAGCAGCGCACGCGCCGCCGGCTCGTCCGACAGCGGTCCGCTTGACGCGGGGGCGGCCACGGGGACGCCGGCGGCGGCCAGGGCGCGCGGCAACCGCGCCCCGGCGCGGGGCACCGACCGCACGATGACGGCCATCTGCGACCACGGAATCCCGTCGATCAGGTGGGCACGCCGCAACGCGTCGGCGATCAGGGCCGCCTCCGCATGCGCCGACGCGGCCAGTCGGGCGGTGACGGATCCCTCGTCGGGCCCGACGCCCTCGATGCACCTGCCCGCGCCGCCGCCGGGCAACCGGCGCGCGATGCCGCTGACGGCGCGTGCGACGGCGGGCGCGCAGCGATGGGATGCCGCGAGCGTCACCGACGGTGAATCGTCGGTCAACAGCCCCGACGCCTCGCCGCCCCGGAAGCCGAACACCGCCTGGTTGGGATCACCGGCGACCAACGTCACCTCGGTGCCGGCGGCCAGCACCCGAACCAGGCGGGCGGCCTGCGGGTCGAGCTGCTGGGCGTCGTCGATCAGCAGGACGCGCACCCGGGCACGTTCGGCCGCCAGCAATTCCGGGTCGACGGCAAACGCCTCCAACGCGGCCCCGACCAACTCGGCGGCGCCGAGCGCCGGCGAGGTCGCCTGCGGCGCCGCCGTCCCGACCGCCGCGCGCAGTAGCATCACCTGCTCGTACTGCCGCGCGAATTGGCCCGCGGCGGCCCATTCGCCACGCCCGCGCAGACGTCCCAGCCGCTCCAATTCCTGCGGGTCGACGCCCCGTTCGGCGCAGCGCGCCAACAGGTTTCGCAGCTCGGTGGCGAAGCCGGCGGTGGCCAGCGCGGGCCGCAGGTGGGACGGCCACGCGCTCGCCGCCCGGGGCCCGTCTTCGAGGTCGCCGGCCAGCAGTTCGCGGATGATGGCGTCCTGTTCGGCGCTGGTGAGCAGCCGCGGCGGCGGATCGCCGGCGCGCTCGGCGGCCCGGCGCAACACCGCGTACGCGTAGCTGTGCACGGTGCGGACCAGCGGCTCGCGCACCGCGGCACGGCCCGCGGCATTACTTGATCGCAGCAGCGCCGTCGTCAACGCGCTGCGCGCCCGCGGCCCCATCCGCCCGGAACCGGTAAGCAGCAGAACCGATTCCGGATCGACACCCGCGCCGATCTGGGCGATCGCGGCGTCGACCAACAGGCTGCTCTTGCCGGTGCCGGGCCCGCCCAGGACACGCACCCGTCCGCGCAGGCCGGGCGCCAGCACAGCGCGGGCCTCGTCGTCCCAGGTGTATGACATGGCTGCATGCAATCACGAGGGTCTGACAGCTTCCGGGATACTGGACCCGAGAAACCGAAACGCGAGGAGGGGATGGATGAGCAACGGTCCCGATGACGTGGTGCCCGAGGCGGACGCGGCCGAACAGCGCCTGCCCCTCGACCCGGAGGAGGAGGCCGGCCTGGACACGGCCTACCTCGACGCCGCCGCAGATCGCGATGCCAACGAGGCGGACGTCATCGAGCAGGCGTACATCGTCCCGGTCGACGACGACTGGGACGACTCCGCCGGGTGACCGCCGACCTGCACGTCCACCGTTACGGCCCGGGTGGTCCGGTGCGGATGCTTGCCCTGCACGGGCTGACCGGTTACGGCGGGCGCTGGCAACATCTGGCCGGCTATCTGCCCGAAATCGCAATCGCCGCACCGGATTTGCTCGGCCACGGTCGATCGTCCTGGGCGGCGCCGTGGACCATCGACGCCAACGTCTCGGCGCTTGCAGCGTTGCTCGACGACGCAGCCGCCTCTAAAGGAGGGGCGCCGGTGCTGGTGGTCGGGCACTCGTTCGGCGGGGCACTGGCGCTGCAATTGGCCGCGGCTCACCCGGACCGGGTGGCGGCGCTGCTGCTGCTCGACCCGGCGGTCGGGCTGGACGGTGGCTGGATGCGCGACATCGCGGAGGCGATGTTCTCCTCCCCCGACTACCGCGGCGCCAGGGAGGCCCGCATGGAGAAGTCCGTCGGGTCCTGGTCGGACGTGGACCCCGCCTGGCTCGACACCGAGATCGACGAGCACCTGATCGAGCTGCCCAACGGGCGTTACGGCTGGCGCGTCAGCATGCCGGCCATGATGTCGTACTGGAGCGAGCTGGCCCGGGAGGCCGCGCTGCCGCGGGTCGGAACGGCGACGACGCTCGTGCGGGCCAAGCAGACGTCGCCACCGTACGTCAGCGACGAGTTGATCGAAGGACTGCACGGGCGTCTCGGCCCCGATTTTCGGTTGCTGGATTTCGACTGCGATCACATGGTGTCGCATTCCCGGCCCACCGAGGTCGCGGCGTTGATCCGCGAGCTGCTGAAAGACCACTGACCGTGGCGCCGGTGACCGACGAGCAGGTCGAGCGGGTGCGTGCGCTGGTCGCGGCGATCCCCTCCGGGCGGGTCGCCACCTACGGCGACATCGCCTCTGTCGCAGGGCTTTCCAGCCCCCGTATCGTCGGGTGGGTGATGCGGACCGACTCCTCGGACCTGCCCTGGCACCGGGTGATCACCGCGTCCGGGCGCCCCGCGCGGCACCTGACCACCCGACAGCTGGAGCTGCTGCGCGCCGAAGGTGTGCTGGCCGTCGACGGCAAGATCGCGCTGGCCGAGGTCCGCTACGAGTTCCCGCGCGGGAGTTAGCGGCGACTGGGCCGTCCAGTGTGCATTCACGGCTTTGAGTGTGAGTCCACGGTGCAGATTTCGCGGATCTACCGCCGCCCACATGCACTCAAAGCCGTGGGTTCACACTCAAGCGTGTGACTAAGGCTAGAGCACCAGCCGGACCAGGGCCGCCGTGCGGGCCAGGCCCGGGAACGCCTCGGCCGTCGACCGCGGGTGCAGCGCATGCACCGCCAAGCGAAACATCAAGGCCCGCAACAACATCTGCGGCCACTCGGGCAGCGCGTTCCAGCGTTCGATGAGCCCGTCGTCGGCCTCGCCCCAGGACAGCGCGTCGACAACGACGACACCCGCCGCCCACGAGGCGGGCCGCCAGTAAGGGGTGATGTCGGTGATGCCCGGCGCCGCGGTTCCGATGAAAAGCACTGTGCCGTAAAGGTCTCCGTGGACCAGCTGGTTGGGACTCTTGGTCGGCTTGCGCAGCGTGGCGAGCTGGTTGATGAGCTCGACCGACTTCTCGGCGTCCGACGACGGCGGTGCCGTGCGCGCGCCCGGCGGCACCGACGCGAGCGGCCGTTCTTCCCACGCGGCCCGGTCGGCGGCGATGAAGACGTCGACGTCGCCCCACGGCGCGGTCGGGCCCTGGGTCAGGAAGCGGGGGCGTTCCAGCTTGCCGGTCGCCTCGTGCAGGCGCACCGCCGCCGAGACGACCTCGTCATGCCGCGGCTCGGGCGTCCCCGCAACGAAGGTGTCGGCCCGCCACCCGGACACCACGTAGCGCCCGTCGGTGGAGCGAACCGGCCGGGCCAGCCGGACGCCGTCGACGAACAATGTCTCGCGCACCCGGGCCGACCAGGCCGCGCGGGCGTGGTCGGCGACGATCGACAGCACGACCTCGCCGCACCGCCAGCCGCCTTCCCAGCTTGCCCCCAGCGGGATTGGCTTCACGCCCGTCAAACCAAACGCCGCCAGCACATGCTCCGGCGGTGGCTCGACTGTCACACCGGTAGCGTAATGGAGCCGATCGGCGGTATCGGGTCAGTACATCACCATGTCGGGCTGCATCTGTTGGGCCCACGCCACGATGCCGCCCTGTAAATGCACCGCGTCCGAGAATCCGGCTTTCTTCACCGCGGCCAGCGCCTCGGCCGAGCGCACGCCGGTCTTGCAGTACAGCACGGCCTTGCGGTCGTGAGGCAGCTGCGCCAGGCCCTCACCGGAGCTGATCAGCGACTTCGGGATCAGCTGGGCGCCGTCGATGTGGTTGATGTCCCACTCCACCGGCTCGCGAACGTCGATCAGGGCCAACTTGGTGCCGGAGTCCAGCAACGCGCGCAACTCTTGCGGGGTGATGGCCGATCCGCCGGCGGTGACGTCCGCGGGCGCCCCGCCGCAGAACTCCTCGTAATCGGCGAGCCCGGTGATCCCGGGCGCCGTCGGGTCCTTGCGGATGCGGATCGTGCGGTAGCTCATCTCCAGCGCGTCGTAGATCATCAGCCGGCCCAGCAGCGACTCGCCGATCCCGGTGATCAGCTTGATCGCCTCGGTGCCCATCACCGACGCGATGGACGCGCAGATGATGCCCAGCACCCCGCCCTCGGCGCAGGACGGGACCAGCCCGGGCGGCGGCGGCTCCGGATAGAGGTCGCGGTAGTTCAGGCCCCTGCCGTCGGGGGCGTCCTCCCAGAACACCGACACCTGGCCCTCAAAGCGATAGATCGACCCCCACACGTGTGGCTTGCCGGCCAGCACCGCCGCGTCGTTGACCAGATACCGGGTGGCGAAGTTGTCGGCGCCGTCCAGGATCAGGTCGTACTGGCGGAACAGGTCGACCGCGTTGCGCGGCTCCAGCCGGAACTCGTGCAACCGCACGTCGACCAACGGGTTGATGGCGGCGATCGATTCGCGCGCCGACTGGGCCTTCGACCGCCCGACGTCGGCGACGCCGTGGATGATCTGGCGCTGCAGGTTGGACTCGTCCACGACGTCGAAGTCGACGATGCCGATGGTGCCCACGCCCGCCGCGGCCAGGTAGAGCAACGCGGGAGCGCCGAGCCCGCCGGCGCCGATCACCAGCACCCGGGCGTTCTTCAGCCGCTTCTGACCGTCGACGCCCAGGTCGGGAATGATCAAGTGGCGGCTGTAGCGGGCCACCTCGTCGCGGCTCAACTGGGCTGCGGGCTCGACCAGCGGCGGCAGTGACGTCTCGGATGTCGACACCGGACAACTCCTCGGTAGCTTCTCTTTTCCATCACAGCAGTTGGGCCAAGCAACGGCAAACAAGCACGGTCGCTTCCCGGCCGGACTCCCGCGAACGCCGCGCTGGCGTGACGCTCGAGGCCGAGGGTCACGCTGGCGTGACGCTCGAGGCCCGAGTCAGGCGATCGGATACGGCCAGGGGTTGAACCGGCAGGTCTTCCCGTCGGCCTTGACGAAATCGGGGTCGAACTTGGCGGCGTCGTCGTTCGACGTGGAGAACGTCTGCTGCATCATCACCGGCGCCAGGCCGCCCTGCTGCTCGCAGGGCTCGTGACGCACGTACCCGATGGCGTGACCGACCTCGTGGTTGATCACGTACTGCCGATACGAGCCGACGTCGCCCTCGAAGGGCACGGCGCCGCGCACCCAGCGGGCCTCATTGATGAAGACCCGCGCCTGCCGGTCGGGTCCGTAAACCGGGTTGTAGCAGGACGTCTCCAGCCGGAATTCGTAGCCGCACCCGCCGCGCACCGTGACCGGGGACACCAGCGAGATCCGGAAGTCGGGCTTGCCGTTATCTATCCGGACGAAGGCGAACTGCGGGTTGTGCGTCCAGCCCTTGGGATTGCCGAGCGTCTGGTCGACCATCTCGGCGAAGGCCTCGTCGCCGCCGAACATCGTTGGGTCGATGCCGTTTTCGACCTCGACGGTGTACTTGAACACCTTGGCGGTGCCCTGGCCCACCTGGGGCATCGTGCCGGGCACGACATGCCAGGTCTTGTCCCCCGCCTCGGTGAACGGCCCGCCGTCCGGCAACGTCCCGGCGGGCAGGTTGGCGTCGAAGGCGGCGAGCCCGCGGGGTGGCGCGTCGATGATCGACGTGCCCACCGCGCCGATGTCCGGTGTGCCCTGGATTGATTGCGCGGCCGTCGGTTTCGGCGCGCTGGTTCCGGTGACGGTCTGATAGATCACCAACCCGGTGAGCACCGTCAAAACGGGCAACGCGTACGCCCGCCAGCCGTAGGTGGAGACGAACCGTCCCAGCCACGTTTGCTTACGCCATTGGCGCGGCCGCTCGCGGTCGGCGCGGGTCCGTCCGACCCCCGGACCGATCGGGTCACGAAGCGCGCGAAGTGGTTCTCGCCACTCGTCGCGCACCATGGGAACCCGACCGGTGCCGCGCACGGGCCGCTGGGACGTCATTGCCCCAGGATTGCACAGCTGGCACGGTGGCCGCCCTTGGCGCGCCCGAATGCGGCGCGCGACACCGCGTCTGCCAGCGGCGACGGCGGCGATGACGATCGCGAACGCAGCATGGGTAGTAATGTCTTTGCGACGAGCCGCGAGCGGCGGCGACAACCAGATGAGGACTCGATGAGCGATCTCGCCAAGCCGGCGGCACGACGCGCCGTCAAACCGACCGACCGTAGTCGGCCGGGCGATGGCGTCGTGGCCGCCAACCGGCGGGGCAACCGCTTGCCGCGCGACGAGCGGCGGGGCCAACTGCTGATCGTCGCCAGCGACGTCTTCGTCAACCGCGGCTATCACGCGGCCGGCATGGACGAAATCGCGGATCGGGCCGGTGTCAGCAAACCGGTTCTGTACCAACACTTTTCGAGCAAACTCGAGCTGTACCTGGCGGTGCTGCACCGGCACGTCGACAACCTGGTCTCCGGTGTGCAGCAGGCCTTGAGCACCACCACGGACAACCGGCGACGGTTGCACGCGGCCGTGCAGGCGTTCTTCGACTTCATCGAGCACGACAGCCAGGGCTACCGGCTGATCTTCGAGAACGACTACGTCACCGAGCCCGAGGTCGCCGCGCAGGTGCGGGTCGCCACCGAATCCTGCACCGACGCCGTGTTCGATCTGATCAGCGCCGATTCGGGCCTCGACCCCCACCGCGCCCGGATGATCGCGGTGGGGCTGGTCGGCATCAGCGTCGACTGCGCCCGGTACTGGCTGGACTCCGACCGCCCGATCTCCAAGGCCGACGCCGTCGACGGCACCGTGCAGTTCGCCTGGGGCGGGCTGTCACACGTGCCGCTTACTCGCCCTTAGCGCCCTTTCCCGCGTGCTTGCCGGCCGTCTCGGCCCCGATCCCGAACCCGACCCGGCGGGCGTCCGCGACACCGATTTCGACGTAGGCGATCTTGGAGCTCTGAATCAGGAAGCGTCGGCCCCGCTCGTCGTTCAGGCTGAGCAGGCCCGAGCTGTCGCGCAGCGCGCCCGCCACGAGCTCTTCGACTTCGGCTTGCGTCTGCGTACTGGACAGGACCAGCTCCCGCGGACTGTCCGTGATACCGATCTTGACCTCCACGGTGGCCCCTTCCGTTCGTATCAATGGCGTTGAAGTCGTCAGACGTGTCAGCAGCAGGCTAGTGGACGCGCCTTCACCGCATGTCTCCCCGGCCCCCCGGTTCGCGGTAAGCGAACCGCGGCCCGACCGAAGATAACGATTCGCTCCCAGCTCGGCCAACATGGCGTTCGTCGACCAGTCGCCCATAGTCACATCGGTAACATCGGCACCATCAGAAACATGCTCACCGATCGTCTCGGCCCGGTTTACGACTACCCCGACGACGACTACGACGGAGCCGACACCGAGGACCTGGGCGGCTACGGCGACCTCGCCTGGCCGGCCGACACCCGCTGGCGCCCCGCCGCCGCGATCCTGGGTGCGGTGGTGGCCCTGGGCGCCGTCGCGACCGCCGTCATCATCAACAGCGGCGACAGCGCGTCGACGAAGGCGACCGTCGGGGCGCCGCAGCCCCGGACTTTGACCTCCGCGCCGCCCGCACCCAGAACTCCGGTCGCCCAGCCCAGCCCGTCGCCGACCACATTGCCGCCCGAGACGGTGACCACCCTGGCCCCACCGCCGAGCGCGTCCACCACCACGCTGCCGACGCCGACGCCGACCGCGGCGCCGCCCCCGACGGACGCACCGCCGCCGGTCGTGCTGAACCCGCGCACCGTGATCTACAGCGTCACCGGCACGAAACAGCTGCTTGACCTGGTCAACGTGGTGTACACCGACGCCCGCGGCTACCCGCAAACGGAGTTCAACGTGTCGCTTCCTTGGTCGAAGGTGGTCGTTTTGAACCCGGGTGTGACGACGGAGTCGGTGGTCGCGACCAGCTTCATGGGCCGGCTCAATTGCGCGATCGTCAACGCCGCCGGTCAGCCGGTGGTGTCGTCGGCCAACAACGGCGTGATGGCGACCTGCACCCGCTAGATCAGCTCAGGCCGAGTTCGCGCATCCGCCGGTCGTGCGTCTGCTGCAGGCGGTCGAAGAACGCGCTGAGCTGACCCAGGCCGCCGGGGCCGGACACCACCAGGTCGACGAGCTCGTCGTGCTCGGCCAGCACGTACTGGGCCTGGGTGATCGCCTCTCCGAAGAGCCGGCGGGACCACAGCGCCAGCCGGCTGCGTTGCTTGCCGCTGGACGTCACCGCGGCCCGCACCTCGGCGACGACGAACTGCGAGTGCCCGGTTTCCGACAGCGCCGCCCGCACCACGTCGGCGATCTCGTCGGGCAGCCCGTCGGCGATCTCCAGGTACAGGTCGGCGGCCAGCGCGTCGCCTACGTAGGTCTTCACCAGCGCTTCCAGCCAGGTGCTGGGCATGGTCAATCGGTGGTAGTTCTCCAGCGCCGAGACGTACTTCGCCATCGCCGACACCACGTCGACCCCGCGGCGTTCCAACGCGTCGCGCAGCAGCTCGTAGTGCTGCATCTCGGCGGCGGCCATGCTCGCCATCGAGATCCGTCCCCGCAGGTCGGGGGCCATCCGCGCCTCGTCGGTGAGCCGGTAGAAGGCGGCGACCTCGCCGTAGGCCAGCACCGCGAACAACTCGTTGACGCCAGGGTGATCCGCCGACAGCCGGGAGGCGGGCGAATCGTCCACCTGATCGGCTTCCAGGTCGGCTCCGGAGGGCCCGGAAAGGGGCGGGGTCATGGCAACACTCTAGTCGGCGGGTTTAGCACCAAATGGGCGCCAGCTTTCGACCAGCTATCATGGACGCAGGTATTGGCTGAATTTTTATCGCCGCCAGTATCTGCGAAATGTGCGTGCACAGCTGGCCCAGGATCTTCGGGCCGCGACTCGGCGACGTATTCGTAGTCGGAACTCGTGCGCGCGTGACCGCGACAGAGAACACCGACACAACAGGCGAATAACGTCACCGAAAGGCTTTCACCCGCGTATGACCGCACCCACCAGCACAACTGAACTCACCTTTGCCAAACTCGGCGTCCGCGACGAAATCGTCCGCGCACTGTCGGAAAAGTGCATCGAGAGCCCGTTTGCCATCCAAGAACTGACCCTGCCGCTGGCCCTCGCCGGCGACGACGTGATCGGCCAGGCCCGCACCGGCATGGGCAAGACCCTCGCGTTCGGCGTGCCGCTGCTGCAGCGCATCACCGCCGGCGTCGGCGTCCGGCCGCTCAACGGCACGCCCCGCGCGCTGGTCGTGGTGCCCACCCGCGAGCTCTGCCTGCAGGTGACCGAGGACCTCGCGGCCGCCGCGAAATACCTGACCGCAGACGACGACCGCCGGCTCTCCGTGGTGTCGATCTACGGGGGACGGGCCTACGAGCCGCAAATCGAGGCGCTGCAGACCGGCGCCGACGTTGTGGTCGGCACCCCCGGCCGGCTGCTCGACTTGGCCCAGCAGGGCCACCTGCAGCTGGGCGGGCTGTCCATGCTGGTGCTCGACGAGGCCGACGAGATGCTCGACCTGGGCTTCCTGCCCGACATCGAGCGCATCCTGCGGCAAATCCCCGAAGACCGGCAATCGATGCTCTTCTCGGCGACCATGCCGGGCCCGATCATCACGCTGGCCCGCACGTTCATGAACCAGCCGACCCACATCCGCGCGGAGGCGCCGCACTCGGCGGCCACGCACGACACCACCGAGCAGTTCGTCTACCGGGCCCACGCGCTGGACAAGGTGGAGCTGGTCAGCCGTGTGCTGCAGGCCGAGAGCCGCGGCGCGACGATGATCTTCACCCGCACCAAGCGCACCGCGCAGAAGGTCGCCGACGAACTGGCCGAGCGAGGGTTCAAGGTCGGCGCCGTGCACGGCGACCTGGGCCAGATCGCGCGGGAGAAGGCGCTCAAGGCGTTCCGCACCGGCGACATCGACGTGCTCGTCGCCACCGACGTGGCCGCCCGCGGCATCGACATCGACGACGTCACCCACGTCATCAACTACCAGATCCCCGAGGACGAACAGGCCTACGTGCACCGGATCGGCCGCACCGGGCGCGCCGGCAAGACCGGGGTCGCCGTCACCCTGGTGGACTGGGACGAGCTGCCCCGCTGGACGATGATCGACAAAGCCCTGGGTCTGGAGACCCCGGACCCCGCCGAGACCTACTCCAGCTCGCCGCACCTCTACGACGAGCTGGGCATCCCAACCGAGGCGGGCGGCACGGTCGGCTCGCCCCGCAAGTCACCGGTCAAGCGCCGCGAGACCGAACGCGACGGCCGCCAGGGGTCGGAAAAGGCGGAGAAGTCCGGCCGCTCGCGCTCCGGCGCGCGGCGACGGCGCACCCGCGGCGGTCAGCCCGTCACGGCACACCCCGCCGCCACCAACGGCGAAGCCCCGGCGGAGACGACGTCCGGCGCGCCCACCGGCACCTCCGGGAGCAGCCGGCGCCGCCGCCGGCGCCGCAAGCCCGCCGACACCCCAAGCACCGCAGCCGCCGCAGCCAACTGAGGCCCGCGCCGCCGCATGGTCAAACCGGAGCGCCGCACGAGGGGCGACATGTTGGCCGCGGCGGCGATCGTGATCGTCGTCGCCCTCGTGGCGGCGCTGATCTGGTGGACCAGCGACGCACGGGCGACCGTCAGCCGCCCCGCCGCCACCCCGGCGCCGGCCCCGACGCCCGCCCGCGAAGTCCCGGCCACCCTGAAGCAGCTGTGGACCGCGCGAAGCCCCGGCACCACCGCGCCCGTCGTGGTCAGCGGGACGATCGCCACCGCGGACGGCCGCGAGGTCGACGGGCGCGACCCGGGCACGGGCCAGTCCCGCTGGAGCTACGCGCGCGACACGGACCTGTGCGGGCTGTCCTGGGTCTACCACTACGCCGTCGCCGTTTATAAGGACGACCGCGGGTGCGGGCAGGTCAGCACGCTCGACGGCGCCACGGGCCGGCGCGGCGCCGCGCGCAGCGGCTACGCCGACCCGAGCGTGCGCCTTTCCTCCGACGGCACCACGGTGTTGTCGACCGGCGACACCCGGCTCGAGCTGTGGCGCTCCGACATGGTCCGAATGCTGGCCTACGGCGAGACCGACGCCCGGGTGAAGCCGTCGGCGCGCGGGCTGCACTCGGGGTGCCGGCTGATCTCGGCGGCGGCCAGCTCGTCGGCAGTGTCGGTGCTAGAGAGCTGCGCCCAGCAGGCCGACCTGCGGCTGGTCCTGCTGCGCCCCGGCAAGGAAGACGACGAACCCCAGCAACATGTCGTGGCAGAACCCGGGATCGGGGCGAATTCGGGCGCCCGGGTGCTGACCGTCTGGGAGAACAACACCGCGGTGTACCTGCCGTCCCCGCAACCCAGGGTCGAGGTCGTCGACGACACCGGCACGACCGTGGCGAGCACGCTGCTGGCCAAGCCGCCGACGAAATCGGCGGCGGTGTCGCAGACGGGCAACCTGGTCACCTGGTGGACCGGCGATTCGTTGATGGTGTTCGAGGCGAGCAACCTGACCCTGCGCTACACGATCGCCGCGGGCGAGACGACCGCGCCGCTGGGCCCGGGCGTCATGATGGCCGGCCGGCTGCTGGTGCCGGTCACCGGGGCGATCGGCGTCTACGACCCGCTCAGCGGCGCGAACGAGCGCTACATCCCGGTGAATCGCGCGCCCAGCGCCGCCGCGGTCGTCCCGGCCGCTTCGGGATCGCGGGTGTTCGAGCAGCGCGGCGACACCGTGGTGGCGCTGGGCTGAGCCCGGCCGTCGCGTGTGAATCCTGGGCGGCGACACGCCGAGCGGCCGCGCCGTCAGCTCACACGGAAAGCCGTCAGCTCACACGGAAAGCCGTCAAATCTCGACGGCGAACGTCGGCAGCGGCTTGCCGGTCTTCCAGTGCTTGAGCAACGCCTTCGCCAACTCGGCGTAGGCCACCGCGCCCTTGTTCTTGCGCCCCGCCATCACCGACGACCCCGAGGCGCTCGCCTCGGCGAACCGCACCGTGCGCGGGATCGGCGGGGCGAGCACCGGCATTTCGTAGCGGTCGGCGACGTCGAGCAACACGTCGCGGGTGTGGGTGGTGCGGGAGTCGTACAGCGTCGGCAAAGCGCCCAGCAGCCGCAGGTCCGGGTTGGTGATCTGCTGGACGTCGGCGACCGTGCGCAGGAATTGACCGACGCCGCGGTGCGCCAGCGTCTCGCACTGCAGCGGCACGATGACCTCGTCGGCCGCCGTCAGCCCGTTGAGGGTGAGCACGCCCAGCGACGGCGGGCAGTCGATGACGACCACGTCGAACTGGTCGGCGAGCTTGGCCAGCGCGCGTTTGAGCGCGTATTCGCGGCCGGCCCGCATCAGCAGCATCGCCTCGGCGCCCGCGAGGTCAATGTTGGCCGGCAGCAGCGTCATTCCCTCCATCGTGGTGACCAGCGCGGCGCTCGGTTCGACCTCACCGAGCAGGACCTCGTGCACCGACACCGGCAGCTTGTCGGGGTCCTGGCCGAGCGAGAAGGTCAGGCAACCCTGCGGATCCAGGTCCACGAGCAGCACCCGCCGGCCCTCGTCCGCCATCGCCGCCCCAATCGAGGCGACCGTGGTCGTCTTGGCGACCCCGCCCTTCTGGTTGGCCACCGCCAATACCCGGGTCTTACTCATGAGCGCGGCTCCTCCTCATCGCTTCGTCCCCCGCAAGCGGGAGGTACCCCCACTGCATCGTCACCGCGCGGTCACGAGCGCCCGCCCCTCCTTGTTGCCACGGTCACAGTGCCCATCCTGGCATGTTCGGTCGCCATGCGCTCTAAGCAACAACTCCAGAGGGCCACTGGCATTTCCGTCCGGCAGAATCGGTCGGCATGGGCATCTACAACCACCGGCTGGTGCTGCTCCGCCACGGCGAGACCCCCTGGTCCAAATCCGGCCAGCACACGGGTCGCACCGACCTCGAGCTCACCGATCACGGCCGGGTCCAGGCCGAGCTCGCCGGCCGCGTTCTCAGCGAACTGAACCTCACCGACCCGCTGGTGGTCAGCAGCCCGCGCATCCGCGCGCTGACCACCGCCAAGTTGGCGGGCCTCACCGTCGATGAGGTGTCCCCCATGCTCGCCGAATGGGACTACGGCGACTACGAGGGGTTGACGACCAAGCAGATCCGGGAACTCGACCCCGATTGGCTGGTGTGGACGCACGGATGCCCGGGCGGCGAGAGCGTGGCGCAGGTCAGCGACCGCGCGGACAAGGCCGTCGAATTTGCGTTGGGGCACATGGGGACGCGTGACGTGGTGTTCGTCGGCCACAGCCACTTCTCCCGCTCGGTGATCACGCGCTGGGTGGAGTTGCCGCTCGTCGAGGGCAGCCGGTTCTGGATGCTCGCCGGGTCGATCGCCGTGTGCGGGTTCGAGCACGGAGTGCGACAGCTCATGGCGCTCGGGCTGACCGGCCAGCCGCAGGCGATCGCACCCGGGTGAGCGCCGAACCGCCGTTCGCGCTGTGCGGGCCCCGGGGGACGCTGGTCGCCGAGGGGGTGCGCGCCAGCTACAGCGACGTGACCGCTGCCCAGCAGGCGCTGCGCTCCGGATCCGCCCCAATAGTGTTGGGCGCGTTGCCTTTCGACGTGAGCCGGCCCGCGGCCCTGCTGGCGCCGGGCGCCGTGCGTTCCACCGACGAGCCGCCCGACTGGCCGGCGGGCCCGTTGCCGCCGGTGCGCGTCGCCGCCGCGGTGCCGCCGCCGGCCGACTACCGCGCGCGGATCATTCGCGCCCGCGAGGAGCTGACGGCAGAGGCCAACCCGCTGCACAAGGTGGTGCTGGCCCGCGCCCTGCAACTGGTCGCCGACGCGCCGCTGGATGCCCGCGTGATCCTGCGCCGCCTGGTCACCGCCGACCCGGCCGCCTATGGCTACCTCGTGGACCTGAGTGCCGCCGGCGACGACTACGCGGGCGTGGCGCTGGTGGGCGCCAGCCCCGAACTTCTGGTCGCGCGCACCGGCGATCGCGTGGTGTGCCAGCCGTTCGCCGGTTCGGCCCCGCGGGCCGCCGACCCGGAAGCCGACGCGGCCAACGGAGCCGCGCTGGCCCGTTCCGCCAAGGACCGGCACGAACATCGTCTGGTGATCGACACCATGCGGGCGGCGCTGGAACCGCTGTGCGACGAGCTGATCATCGCCGAAGACCCCCAGTTGAGCCGCACCGCGGCGGTCTGGCACCTGTGCACCCCGATCAGTGGCCGCCTGCGCGACAAGTCAACCACCGCAATCGATCTGGCGCTGGCGCTGCACCCGACCCCGGCGGTCGGCGGCGTTCCGACGAAGGCCGCGACCGAGCTCATCGCCGAGCTGGAGGGTGACCGCGGCTTCTACGCCGGCGCCGTGGGCTGGTGCGACGCCGGCGGCGACGGCTCCTGGGTGGTGTCGCTGCGCTGCGCGCAGCTGTCGGCCGACCGCCGCACCGCGCTCGCGCGCGCCGGTGGGGGAATCGTCGCCGAATCCGACCCCGACGCCGAAGTCGCCGAAACCACAACGAAATTCGCCACCATTTTGAACGCGCTGGGAGCCGGGCAATGACGGAAAACATCCGCCGTGCCATCCCGGCGGACGCCGGCGATATTACCGACATGATTCACGCGCTCGCCGAATTCGAACGTGCCCCGGAGCAATGTACCGTCACCGAAACGCAAATTTCGACAGCGCTTTTCGGCAATTCACCCATCGTGCACGGGCACGTGGCCGAGGTCGACGGCGAGGTCGCGGCGATGGCGTTGTGGTTCATGAACTTCTCCACCTGGGACGGGGTGGCGGGCATCTACCTCGAAGACCTGTTCGTGCGGCCCGGTTTTCGCCGCCGCGGTCTGGCCCGCAAGCTCCTGTCGGCGCTGGCCCGCGAGTGCCTCGACAACGGGTACACCCGGTTGTCGTGGGCGGTGCTGAACTGGAACGTCGACGCGATCGCGCTGTACGACGGCGTCGGCGCCGCGCCGCAGCGCGAGTGGACCACCTACCGGCTGTCCGGCCCGCCGTTGGCCGAGCTGGCGGGGCGGCCCTGATCGCGGCCGGCGGCCCAGCGCACGGCCGCCGGCGTGAAGAGCAAGACCAACACGCTCAGCGCCACGACGCCCAGCGGAACGCCGAACGCCGGCCGGTGCGAGCCGACCGCCAGGTACCACGCCACCGGTAGCAACAACAGTTGCGTGAAAACGCCCACCCCGCGGCCCCAGCGCTTGCCGAGCACCAGCGCGCGCCCCGCGGCAAGCACCACGGCGCCGACGAGGAGAAACCACACCGCCGTGCCCAGCCCGTTGACCACGCGTTGGTCGGCCCCCGCGATTCCCCGAACCACCAGCACCGCCGCCATGAGCAGCGCCGCCACACCCTCTACCGCGACGATCACCCCCGCCGCGCGGACGGTGGACGGGACGCGCGGGTTCACAGCGCCAGCGTAGTCACGGGCCATTACCGCACAGCGCGGCCATAACGGCCCCGCCTAAGCTCGTGGATCATGCGCGCCGTGCTGATCGTGAATCCCACAGCCACGTCCACCACCGCAGCCGGTCGCGACCTTCTCGCGCACGCGCTCAAGAGCCGCCTGCACCTGACCGTCGAACACACCAGTCACCGGGGTCACGGCACCGAACTCGCGCACAAGGCGGTCGAGGACGGGGTCGACCTGGTCGTCGTGCACGGCGGCGACGGCACGGTGAGCGGCGTGGTGAACGGCCTGCTGGGCCGCCCCGGCACGGCGCCCTCGGGGCACGTGCCCGCCCTCGCGGTGGTGCCCGGCGGGTCGGCGAACGTGCTGGCCCGCTCGCTGGGCATTTCGCCCGACCCGGTCGCCGCGACCAACCAGCTCATCCAGCTGCTCGACGACTACCGCCGTCATCAGACCTGGCGTCGCATCAGCCTGATCGACTGCGGCGAGCAGTGGGCCGTGATCAACGCCGGGATGGGCGTCGACGCGGAGGTGGTGGCCGCGGTGGAAAGGCAGCGCGACAAGGGTGTCAAGGTCACCCCGTTGCGCTATTGGCGCGTGGCGATCCCCGTCACCTTGGCTTTTCGCCGTCGCGAGCCGATCCTGACGGTGGAGCTGGCCGGCCGCGAGCCCGTCAGCGGCGTGCACTTCGCGTGGGTGTCCAACACCAGCCCGTGGACCTACAGCAACAGCCGCCCGCTGGTCACCAACCCCGGCTGCAGCTTCGAGTCGGGCCTCGGGGTGTTCGCGCTCACCGAGATGAAGGTGTTCCCCACGCTGCGGCTGGTCAGCCAGCTGCTGGGCAACGGCCCGAAGGGCGAACCGAAACAGCTCATCCGCGACGACAACGCCAGCTGCCTGCGGGTGACCTCGACCGGCGGCCCGGTGGCGAGCCAGTTCGACGGGGATTACCTCGGCCTGCGCCAGACCATGACTTTCAGGACGGTCCCGGATGCGCTGCCGGTGGTCGCGCCGCCCGGAAAAAACCACCTCTGAGCTGCGGAGACCTGCCAACCGGACGAAAATCACAGGGGAAATCGCGCGGCAGTGTAGTACAACGGACTAAGGGCTCGAATAAGAAGTCTGTGAAGTGAGATAGCCCACGAGCTACGCACGACTATTGACATCTGTAGAGCCTGTGAAACGATCGAAAGGTTGCATGCAGAAATTCATGTAGGGGCGCGGACCCTTTTCTTGTGCACGCTTTAACAGCCGAAGAAAAAGACCGTGCGCCTTGCTGCGCACTCAGTGAGGAGTAACAACTTATGGATTGGCGCCACAAGGCGGTCTGTCGCGACGAGGACCCGGAGCTGTTCTTCCCGGTAGGGAACAGCGGCCCGGCGCTCGCACAGATCGCTGACGCGAAACTGGTCTGCAATCGGTGCCAGGTGACCACGGAATGCTTGTCGTGGGCCCTGAACACCGGCCAGGACTCGGGCGTCTGGGGGGGCATGAGCGAAGATGAGCGGCGCGCACTCAAGCGTCGCAACGCCCGGACGAAGGCACGCAGCGGAGTCTGACGCAGTCTGCATACGGTGCGGCCCCGACGATTGTCGGGGCCGCACCGTTGTGTAGGCGTCCGTCTATATCAACAGTCTTGTTCGCCGCCCGATCGGCACCCGCAGCACCACATCGGTGCCGCGGGCCGGGGCGTGCCGCATCCCTAGCGTGCCGTCCAGCTCCGCCGACACCAGGGTCCGCACGATCTGCAGGCCCAGGCTGTCGGAGTTGTCCAGGCTGAACCCGTCGGGCAGTCCCCGGCCGTCGTCGTGCACGACAACGTCGAGCCAGCGCGCCGAGCGCTCGGCGCGAATGGTGACGGACCCTTCCTGGGCGGCCGGGTCGAAGGCGTGCTCGATCGCGTTCTGGACGAGCTCTGTGATCACCATGATCAGGGCCGTCGCGCGGTCGGAGTCCAGCACGCCCAGGTCGCCGACCCGGTTGATGCGGATCGGCCGGTCCACCGACGCCACGTCGTTCATGATCGGCAGGATCCGGTCGATGACCTCGTCCAGGTTCACCTGCTCGTCCACCGACATCGACAGCGCGTCGTGCACCAGGGCGATCGACGACACCCGGCGCACCGACTCGATGAGCGCCTCCCGCCCCTCGGCGTTGGCGGTCCGCCGGGCCTGCAGGCGCAGCAGCGCGGCCACCGTCTGCAGGTTGTTCTTCACCCGGTGGTGGATCTCGCGGATGGTGGCGTCCTTGGAGATCAGGGCCCGGTCGCGGCGCTTGACCTCGGTGATGTCGCGGATCAGCACCGCGGCACCGGCGCTGGCGCCGTGCACCACCAGCGGCAGCGTCCGCAGCAACACCGTGGCTCCCCCGGCGTCGATCTCCATCCGCATGCTCCGCCCGCCGGCGAGCAGGTCGAGCACGTGCTCGGCCAGCTCCTGCGCCTCGAACGGGTCGGAGATCAGCGGCCGCGTCACCTTGACCAGGTTGCGGCCCTCCAACTCGGCCGTCAGCCCCATCCGGTGGTACGCCGACAGCGCGTTGGGGCTGGCATAGGCGACGACGCCGTCGACGTCGAGGCGGATGAAGCCGTCGCCGGCCCGGGGGGTCGAGCGCGACATGACCACGTCGCCGACGTCGGGGAAGGTGCCCTCGGCGAGCATGTGCATGAGGTCCGTGGCGCACTCCTGGTAGGCGGTCTCCAGCTGGCCGGACGCGCGGACGGCGGCTTCCGCGGTTTGGTGCCGGGTCAGCACCGCGACCACGTTGCCGCCGTAGCGCACGGGGGACGCCTCGACGTGCGGGCCGGGCAGCTCCGACGAATGTTGTTGGCCCGCAGGGTGTTCCTGCACGACGACGGCGCCGGTGTCGAAAGCCTCGGCGACGAGCGACAGCCGGTCGGCGGGGACGACGCTGCCCACGGCGTCGGTGAGCAGCACCGTGGGCGCGGTGTTCGGGCGGCACTGCGCCACGCATACCAGCACGCCGTCGTCGCGGCGAACCCACATCAGGTAGTCGGCGAACGACAGGTCGGCCAGCAGCTGCCACTCCCCCACCACCGCGTGCAGGTGGTCCACCGCGTTGCCCGGCAGCATCGTGTGTTCGGCGAGCAGATCACCGAGCGTGGACATCCATCACCCCCGCGTCGATTCCCGGCGGCAGATACGAACGGCCCAACGGCTAGCTGATGACGGCGATAAGGTCGCCCGCCTGAATGACGTCGCCCACCGACACGCTCACCTTGCTGACGGTGCCGTCGACTTCGGCCAAAACCGGGATCTCCATCTTCATCGACTCCAGCAGCACCACCGTGTCGCCCTTGCCGATCTGGTCACCCTCGCTGACAACGACCTCGAGCACGCTGGCCACGATCTCGGCGCGAACATCCTCCGCCATCTTCACCCCACTCATCCTGGCCGTTGGTGCATGCCGACTGCTGGTCTGTCGAGCTCATGTATATCGAACCACAGGACCGGCCGGGACCGCGGCACGCGGGGCGTGAGACAATGTGAGGCAAGCTAACGGGTGCGCGGCGCCCGACCAATCACGGAGGTTCGAAGAGATGGCCAAGCGTGGCCGGAAGAAGCGCGACCGCAAGTACAGCAAGGCCAACCACGGCAAGCGGCCCAACTCCTGACGGAGTAGCTACTCCACGCCGCGGATGATGGTGGTCCGGCGGATTTCCAGCCGGAGGCGTTCCTTGAGGCCCTCGGGGGCCTTCTCGCCCGTGCACTTGGTCGCGATCAGCGCCTTGAGCCGCTCCTCGATGCCGTAATGCTGGAAGCATCCGGGGCACGCCTCGAGGTGCTGGCGCAGCCGCTCCTTCGCCTCGGGCGTGCACTCGCCGTCGAGCAGAGTCCATACCTCGGCGATCACTTCGGCGCAGCCCAGGCCGTGGGAATGGCTGTCATCGGCGCGGGGCTCGGCAGGGCCGGCAGACTCGCTCATGACGGCACCTCCTCGTGCGCATGTTGGCCGCGGTTGAATCCGCGCTCCTTGGCCACGTCGGCCAAGAGACCGCGCAGCTGACGTCTGCCGCGGTGCAGCCGAGACATTACCGTCCCGATCGGCGTGTCCATGATCTCGGCGATTTCCTTGTACGGGAAACCCTCGACGTCGGCGTAGTAGACCGCCATCCGGAACTCCTCCGGCAACGCCTGCAGCGCCTCTTTGATCTCGTTGTCGGGCAGCGCCTCGAGCGCCTCGACCTCCGCCGAACGCAGGCCGGTCGAGGAGTGCTCGGCGTTGGACGCCAACTGCCAGTCGGTGATCTCCTCGGTCGGGTACTCGGCGGGCTGGCGCTGCCGCTTGCGGTAGCTGTTGATGTAGGTGTTGGTCAGGATCCGGTACAGCCAGGCCTTGAGGTTGGTGCCGGCCCGGAACGAGCGGAATCCCGCGTAGGCCTTCACCATCGTTTCCTGCAGCAGGTCCTCGGCGTCGGCGGGGTTGCGCGTCATGCGCAGCGCACCACCGTAGAGCTGGTCCAGCAGCGGAATCGCGTCGCGCTCGAATCGCGCCGTGAGTTCCTCGTCCGTCTCCTGCGGCGGTGCCGGTTCGGCAGCCCCCGGAGTCGCCTCGCCGTCGGTATCGGCCATCTTCAGTAACACGGTCCCTTCTGCAGCGATGTCGCCGGCCGGCACCCAGAAAGCCGCCGAGCTCGCAAGCGACCGGGTCAACTGCTCGTCCCGCTGGGCAGCGCCCATTAGGCACGTCGCGGTTGGCACCAGACTGCTCCTCCCAATCTAAAGGCTGCCCCTGACAGTGTCCGTTCAGGTCTGTCTGGCGGCTGCATCTGCATCAGAAACCGACTGTTTTAACAGCATGGGGCAGCCGGCTATTTCCCGGGCGGAATCGGGGGCGGTTCGGGCGTGGCGTTAATGTGACGCCATGTCCCTGAACGGCAAGACCATGTTCATCTCCGGTGCCAGTCGTGGAATCGGCCTGGCGATCGCCAAACGCGCCGCGCAGGACGGCGCCAATATCGCGCTGATCGCCAAGACCGCCGAGCCGCACCCCAAACTGCCGGGCACGGTATATACGGCCGCCAAGGAGCTCGAGGACGCGGGCGGGCAGGCCCTGCCGATCGTCGGGGACGTCCGCGACCCGGATTCGGTCGAGGCGGCGGTGGCCAAGACCGTCGAGCAGTTCGGCGGCATCGACATCTGTGTGAACAACGCGTCGGCGATCAACCTGGGCTCGATCACTGAGGTGCCGATGAAGCGGTTCGACCTGATGAACGGCATCCAGGTGCGCGGCACGTACGCCGTCTCGCAGGCCTGCCTGGCGCACATGAAAGGCCGGGAGAACCCGCACATCCTGACGCTGTCGCCGCCGGTGCTGCTCGGCAAGGAGTGGTTGAAGCCGACCGCCTACATGATGGCCAAGTTCGGCATGACGCTGTGCGCGCTGGGCATCGCCGAGGAGATGCGCGAGGCGGGCATCGCGTCGAACACGCTGTGGCCGCGCACGCTGGTCGCGACGGCCGCGGTGCAGAACCTGCTCGGCGGCGACGAGGCGATGGGCCGGGCGCGCAAGCCCGAAGTGTATTCCGACGCGGCCTACGTGATCCTCAACAAGCCCGCCCGCGAGTACACCGGCCACATGCTGCTGTGCGAGGACGTGCTGGTGGAATCCGGCGTCAAGGATCTGTCGGTCTACGACTGCATTCCCGGCTCCAAGCTCGGCGTCGACTTCTGGGTCGACGGCGTCAACCCGCCGGGGTACACGGGGCCCTAGTCGTGATCGCAAGCGCGGCGGAGCCGGGCGCAGCGGGTCACGACCATCAGAAGACCGTGGCCGCCGCCGCCACACCGGGCATCGCGGCGCTCGTCAAAGCCGGTGTGCCGCACGAGGTCGTCAAGTTCGATCACGATCCGCGGGAATCGTCGTTCGGCGTGGAGGCGGTCCAGGCGCTGGGCCGCGCCGGCGTGGTGCCGGAGCAGATTTACAAGACGCTGATCATCTCCGTGCCCGACGGGCTGGCCGTCGCGATGGTGCCCGCGGCGTCCAGATTGTCGCTCAAGGCCGCCGCCGCGGCGCTGGGGGTGGCCAGGGCCGAGATGGCCGAACCCGGTGCCGCCCAACGGGCTACGGGATACATCGTCGGCGCGGTGTCGCCGTTCGGGCAGCGCAAGCGCCTGCCCACGGTCGTCGACGCCGGCGCGCTCGCCTTCGACCGGGTGTACTGCAGCGCCGGCCGTCGCGGCTGGGACGTCGCGGTGGCGCCTTCCGACCTGATCCGGCTGACTGACGCGGTCACCGCGGACATCCAGGCCTAGGCGCGTTCCGGCTCCGCGAACGTAACCGCACCGCGAAAATCCGCGCCAAATTTCGCAGCCAGGTTACGCTCGCGCACCAAAGGTGTTCGGGCGCTAGGCGCGTGCCCCCGGTTCGTCGAGGAACTTCTCGATGACGGGCGCGAGTTCGACCGCGTTGTGCACGACGTCGATGTGCCCGCCGGAATGCAGGTGCAGCCGCGAGTGCGGCAGCAACGCGTTCATGATGCGGGCGTTGACCACCGGGATGATCGGGTCGTCGGTGCCGGCCACGATCAGCGTCTCCTGCCGCAGCGCGGGCAGGGCGAACAGGCTGGTCCACACCGAGCCGGCGAGCAGCTGGTGCAGGTAGCCGACCTTGGATCCGGCGTGCAGCTGCCGCACAAACAGCCGCGCCACGTCTTCACCGTGAGCGCGGACGGTACCGCCGTAGAGCTCACTGGCGATGGCGGCGGCATAGTCGGGATCCGAGAACCTGCGCGGCGTGGCCATTTTCGCCAGCACCGACGGGCGGGCCGGCACCATCAAGACGCCGGTGCCGGTCGCCACCAGCACCATCCGCCGGCAGCGGCGCGGGTTCTGGAACGCGAACTGCTGGGCGAGCGCGCCGCCCCAGGACAGCCCCAAAACGTCCACCACGCCGACGCCCAGCTTCGTCAGCACGCGGCCCAACACCCAGGCCAGGTAGGGAAAGCCGTACGGGAGCAGGGACGTCGGCGATCCCCCGGTCCCGGGCACGTCGAACCTGATGACCGTGCACTCCAACCGCTCCACCAGCGGATCGAGCACCTCGAGGCTGGCCCCGATGCCGTTGCACAGCACCAGCGGTACGCCCGTCCCTTGCCGCACGTTGACCCGGATCCGCTGGCCGCCCGCGGTGACGTAGCGCTGTTCGCCGATCGTGCTGGGCGTTATCACGCGGAGGCGCCTTTGCGGTGCGCTGCGCTTCACTCACTTCTCCATCACGTAGCCGCCGGGGGCCGGCCCGAGCGGCGGGAGGCCTTCTGCCCCAAGGGTTGTCGGTGCGTCGACCTGCGGGCCGCTGCGCTCGGCGAGCCAGCCGGCGTAGTCCGGCCACCAGGAGTCGCTGGCCTTCTGCGACGACTCCAGCCACTGCTTCGGGTCTTCGGCATCGACGGGACCGGTCCGGAAGGACGCCTTGGGGTTGCCGGGCGGGTTGACCAACGCGGCGATGTGGCCGCTGGTCGACAGCACAAAGCGGTTGTCCTTGCTGCCCAGCAGCCGCGCGCTGCGATAGGTGGCCTGCCACGGGCAGATGTGGTCGGCGATGCCCCCGACGACGTACGCGTCGGCGGTGACGTTCCCCAGGTCGACCGGGCTGCCCAGCATGGTGAGCGCGCCCGGGGTGACCAGGGCGTTGCGCTGCGCCATCAGGATCATGTCGCGGTGCAACGCGGCGGTCATCCGGGTGGTGTCGGCGTTCCAGAACAAGACGTCGAAAGCCGCCGGCTTGCGGCCCTGCACATAGTTGTTCACCCAGTAGCGCCAGACCAGGTCGGTGGGCCGCAGCCAGGCGAACATCTCCGCCATGTCGCGCCCGTCCAGGTAGCCCTTCCGGCGCGAGACCCGGATCGCCGCCTGGGCCGCGCGGTCGCTCATCATGGCGGCCGCGAAACCGGCCCGAGTCTCGTCGAGCACGGTGACCGACAGGTTGAGGCCCGCGATCCGGTCGCCCTCTCCGATGTCGGCGAGGTGGGCCGCCGTCATCGCCGCCAGGATGCCACCCGAGCAGGTGGCCAGCAGGTGGGTGCTGTCGGTCCCGGCGATCTTCTGCACCGCATCCATCGCCTCGACGATCGCGGCGCCGTACGCGTCGAAGCCCCAATCCCGGTGCCGCTTTTGCGGATTGCGCCACGAAATCGCGAAGACCTGTTGCCCTTGCTGGACGAAGTACTCGATCATGCTGCGCCCGGGGGCGATGTCCATGATGTAGAACTTGTTGATCACCGGCGGCACCATCAGCAACGGGATCTCGTTGACCTTCGGCGTTTGCGGCGCGTATTGGATCAGCTCGAACATCGACGTCCGCAGGACGACCGCCCCCTTCGTGACGGCCACCGTCTCGCCCACCACGAACGCGTCGGGCTCGACCATCGCGGGCACCCTGGGCTTCGAAAGCATGTCCCGCGCAAAGGCTTTCAGGCCGCGCACGGCGCTAAGCCCGCCGGTGTCGATCATCGCCTTCCAGCCCAGCGGGCTGATCAGCGGGTTGTTGCTCGGGGCCAGGCCCTCGACGAGGTTGTCGATGACGAACCGCATTCTCTCGTTGTCCCGCCAGTCCAGCTGGGCGTCGGCGAGCAGCCCCTCGGCGGCCTCGCTCGCCGCGAGGTAGGCCTGCATGATCCGGTGCAGGACCGGGTTGTCCTGCCAGGCGGGGTCGCTGAAGCGCTTGTCGGCCCGGACCGGGACGCGCTCCGAATTGCCCGCCGCGACGGCGCCGAGCTCACGCGTCAGCGCGCCGACCCGGCCGGCAACGGCGCCGGGTTGCTTGGCGAGGTTGACACCGAAGCGGGTCCAGGTGTCGTCGGGCATCATCCGGCTGACGAACGGCTTGGTGGCGCTGGTCAGCAGCAGGTCGAGCGGGGCGGCGAGCTCGTCGGGTTTGGTCGTTTGGGTAGTCATGGCTATCGCGTGCTTTCGGTTGTCGGGGCGGTGATTTCGCGTTTGAGGAGCTTGCCGGTCGGCCCCTTGGGCAGCGCGTCGACGAGCCACACCAGGCGCGGGTACTTGTACGCGGCCACCCGGGCTTTGACGTAGTCGCGCAACTCTTCCGGCGTCGCGACCGCGCCCTCTTTGAGCGCGACCGCGGCGCCGACGTCCTCGCCGAGGGAATCGTGCGGGACGCCGATGACGGCGGCCTCGGCCACCGCGGGGTGCTCATAGAGCACCTCCTCGATCTCGCGGGGATAGACGTTGTACCCGCCGCGGATGATCATGTCCTTGGTGCGGTCGACGATGTAGAAGTAGCCGTCTTCGTCGACGCGCCCGACGTCGCCGGTGTTGAGCCAGCCGTCGGCGGTGACCGCTGCCCTGGTCGCGTCCGGAAGGTTCCAGTAGCCCTTCATCACGTTGTGGCCGCGGATCTGGATCTCGCCCGTCTCCCCCCGCGGGACCTCGACGCCGTCTGGCCCGACCACCCGCATCTCGACACCCTCGATCGGGGTGCCGATCGAGCCCGCCTTGCGGGGCCGGTCCGGATGGTTGAACGCGGCCGCCGGGGAACTCTCGGAAAGCCCGTACCCCTCGAGAACCGTGCATCCGAAAGCCTTTTCGAAGTCGGTGAGGACCTGCAGAGGCAGCGCCGCGCCGCCCGAGACGCAGGTCCGCAGGCTCCGCGTCGCCCGGGCCGCGGCCTCGTCCGCCACGCTGAGCAACGCCGAATACATGGTCGGCACCCCTTCGAACACCGTGACGGCGTCCCGCTCGATCACCTCGAGGGCCTTGGCCGGGTGGAAGCGCGGAATGAGCGTCAGCGTCGCACCGCTGAGGACAGAACCGTTGAGGGCGCACGTCAACCCGAAGACGTGGAACAGCGGCAGGCAGCCCATCACGACGTCGTCGGGCCCGAGCTTGACCAGCGTCCGGATACTGACCTCGGCGTTGCGGCCGAGGTTGCCGTGGGTCAGCGTGGCGCCCTTGGGTTTACCCGTGGTCCCGGACGTGTGCAGGATGACGGCGACGTCGTCGTCGTCACGCTGCACCGGGGAGGTTTGGGCGGGCAGGTCGGCGATGAGGTCCGCCAGCGCGGCGTCGTCGACGATCCAGCAGTGCGCCCCGGCCTCGGCCGCCCCGGCGGTCGCCTCCTCGGCGAAGGCGGGCGTGGCGAACATGGCCTTGGCGGCGGTGTTGGACAGGTAGTAGGAGACCTCGCGGGCCTTGAGCAACGGGTTCATGGGGACCGCGACGGCGCCCCGATACATGATGCCGTAGAACGCGATGGCGAACGCCGGTGTATTGGGCAGCATCACGCCTACCCGGTCGCCCGGCCCGACCCCCGCGCGCTCGAGCAGCGTCGCGACCCGGGCCGCGGCGGCGTCGAATTCGGCGTAGCTGAACCGCAAGTCGTCGCAGCGCAGCGCCACCCGTTGCGGGTGACGATCTTTCGATGCGACGAGGTTGGCGCTCAACGAGGTCATAGGGTGCCTCCGGGACGTGGTTTCCTGCGTGCATCAAGCGTTATCCGGGCGGCCCGGGGGGACAATGTTTGCGGAAACAACGACCGTGCCGGTTGGCTGTGACCGGTCACATTCGCCGGCGCCCGGGCATAAGGTTTGCGGTATGGGCGTGGCATCGAAAAGCCGCGGCGTCCGGCCGGGCGCAGCGGTGGACCCGCACGTCGTGGAACTGGGCAGGCTCATGCTGGCCCGCGCCCCGGCGTTGGGGACGGCGATGGCCGACCTGCTGTGCCGCGAGATTGCGGCCTACCGCGACGGCAGCGTCGTCACGAAGGAGCAAGTGGCCGAAAGCTGCGTCGCGAACGTGACGTTCATCTTCGACTCGCTCACCGGCGGCGCCGACGTCGACGTCTCGCCCGCGGAGCGCACCGGCACCGAGCGCGCGCTCGCCGGTGTGCCGTTGCCGGCGGTGATGACCGCCTACCGCATCGGTTTTCGCTCCGTGTGGGAGGAGACGCTGTCCGTCGCCCGTGCCGCGGCGATACCTACCGACGCCATCTTGGATGCCACCGCCCGGATCTTCTTCGCGCAGGACACCTTCACCCAGGCGATGGCCACCGCCTACCGCCAGCAGCTCACCACGCAGATTCTCGAGCGCGAGGAAGAACGGTCGGCGTTGGTGGAAGCGCTGCTGGCTCACCGGATCACCGACAGCCAAAGCCTTTGGGAGGCAGCGGATTTGCTGCGATTACCCACGTCGGGGCCCTACGCCGTGGTGGCGGCCGAGCTGCCCGCGATCGGGAAGCTGGGATTGCCGGCGATCGAAAACAAGCTGTCGGCCCGCGACATCCGGTCGGCGTGGCGGCTGCTGCCCGACCTGCAGGTGGGCATCGTCCACCTTCGGGGCCCCGAACCGACCGACGGGCTGAACGCCCTCGTCGAGGTGCTCGGCCAGGCCGCAACCGCGCGAGTGGGCATCAGCCCGGCGTTTCAGGAGCTTGCCGACACCAGCGACGCGCTGCGACTGGCCAGGGTCGCGGTCACCGGCAAGCCCTCCGGCCAATCGCTGGTCTCCCTTTTCGACGACACCCCGCTCGCCGTCGCGGCGGTCAGCGCGCCCGAAGCGATGGCCAGGATCAAATCGATGGTGCTGTCGCGCGTCGACGAACTGCCCGACGAGGAACGCACCATCCTGATCGACACGTTCCGGGCCTGGGTCGAGGCGGGCGGCTCGGCCAACGACACCGCGACGAAGATCTTCTGCCACCCCAACACGGTGCGGCACCGGTTGCGCCGCATCGAGGAGCTGACGAGCCGATCCCTCTCGCGGCCAAGGGATCTCGCCGAGCTGTGCCTGGCCTTCGAGGTCGAGCGGCGACTGCCCTAGCCGGTCAACGCCTTCGCCCGGCTGCGGGTTTGGAACGCCGTGATGACGTCCATGATGCCGATGACTATCAGCCACCACCCGGCCACCAGCGTCAGGACCGCCATCGAATCGATCGGCGAGATGATCAGCACGCCGCCGCCGATCACGAGGATCACACCGGAGAGTGCCTGCCAGCCGCGTCCGGGCATGTGGTCGAAGGACAGCGCAGCGACGAGCAGGGTCATCCCGCGGAACACCCAGCCAATGCCGATCCACAGCGCCAAAAGCCAGATCGCCTCGAATTTGTCGCGGAAGCAGAAGAATCCCAGCACCAGCGATACGACGCCGGTGAGGAATGCCAGCACTCGCATTGCCGCGCCGGCGTGTGTGCCAAATGCAGCAAACATGTATCCGATTCCGGACACCACCAGGTAGATGCCGAACAGGACACCCGCCACCAGCAGTGTCTTGCCAGGCCAGACCAGCACGATGACGCCCAGCGCCACGGCGGAGAGGCCGATGAGCAGGAGCAGCTGCCACGCACTGCGAGCAAGCTGCTGTAACGGACCTTCAAACACGGTCTGATCGGTATTCGTCATGACAATATGATTCGCCCCCGTCGGCGTAAAGAAAATGTCTTTGGCAACACAATTCGGTATCGCACAATGGCGCGGCCAACACCGCGCAGCGCTCTGTGATAACGGATCGTCCGCGGCGCCCCATTGTCCCCGGAAGACAACAACGCGTCGCAAGTTCGTCGCTCGGCGACATCCGTGCGGCGCCGCGGCGCCGTTAAGTTCTGCCGCGAATCAGACCGCAACATCTTCGATTCCGCTCAGCGGGGAAACGCAGGCACATCATGTTCGAATCAATGCTGGTGATCGCGAGCTACGTGACGGCGGTCTTCGCCCCCGTGCTGATTCCGGTGACCGTCCACGCCGTCCACTTCTTCCGCGACCTGCGACCGACCTACCGGCCGATCCGTGCGGTCTCGGCGGTTCGCCTCCCGCGGCTCGCGGTGCCTCGTCGCGTCGCCGCTCCCGCCATGGGCTGACCCTCAGGGCTGGCGCAGCACCGCGCTTCCGTACCAGTGGCAGGCGAGCAACGCGACCTCCACGTCGAGCCGGTCGGCGCCGATCTCCCGCCCGCGCCTCGCGACGGCACGTCCGACCCGGTACTTGACCGAGTTGAAGTGCATGTTCAACTCCTCGGCGGCCAGCTTGTAGCTGGAACCGCAACCCAGAAAGACACGCAACGTCTCCCGCAGTCGCGCGTCGTTGTCGTTGTCGCTCGCGAGATCGCCGAGCACCGTGGCGACCCAGCCCCGCATCCGTTCGACGTCGCCGCCCAGTCCCGCCACGACCGACAGCCCCGGATCGGTGGCGGCGACCACCGTCGGAGCCGAAGCGTTCGGCCGCCGCCCGGCCGCCGCGACGCCGCGGGCCTCCATCGCGTCCCGGTGGGTGCGGCGAAAACCTTCGACGCCGGCTCCGGCCGACCCGAGCGCCACGTTCGGCGAGTCCGGACGGGTGAGCACAAACCGGCGGATCTTCGTGACCACGTCGGCGGCGTCGATCGGCGCGGCACGGTAGGGCAGCCACCCCCATGCGCAGCTTTGGTCGGCGGCCACGAACAGCGGCCCGGCGTCGACGGCGGCGGCTTCGCCCAGCTCGCGCAGGAATCGTTGCAGCCTGGCCAGTTCGTCACCCGCGCCGTCCCGCTCCGGGTACCACATGACGAGGCCCAGGTGGTACCAGCGCAGCGGGTAGCGGATCGCCGTGGTGGCCGCGTCGGCGTCGACGGCCTTGGTGGCGGCCAACACCTCGCGCACCCGCAGGCCGCGCAGGCTGTTCTGGTTCTCCAGCCACCGCTCGCGTTCGTCTTCGTAGACGGCGACGACCTGTTGGGACATCCAGTCGATGTAGGAGAACATCGCGGCACTCATCGCCTCGATGACCGCCACCCGCAACCCGTCCGGGATATCGACCTCGCGCAGCTCGGCGAAGATCAGCTCGTTCATCCGGCGCTGGCCGAGCCGGTAGGCGCGCACCAGCGCGTTGACGGGCACCCCGTGCTGCGCCAATCGGCGGGCATACTCCAGCGCCGCGGTCGGCGCCTCGACGCGCTCGACCGCGATGTCGTAACGCAACGCGCGCAACATCGTGTCGACGTTTCCCTCGATGCTGGCACCGAGCAGCTCCATGATCCGTGCCTCGCGCGGCAGGTCCGGAATCTGGTTTTCCAGGGCGCGATGGATCTCCGCCGTCGCGTCGGCCAACCGCCCGTGCAATCGGCCGGCGACCTCGGCGACGCAACCCCTCACTCCGACGACGTCGGCGTCCGGGGCGTCGACGTGCGATTTCTTCACCTCAATGACGTTAGACGCGACGTTGTCTTCTGGCGATAACTCCGGCGAGCGGTTTTGTCGATCGGCGACTGTGTCCCGCCGCACACGGAACCTAGCGTTGCGGCCACGCTTACTCCCGACGCCGAAGGAGCGAAGGAAATGGGATTCACCAAGCCGGCTCTCCCAGCGGTCGACCCGGATAGCTTCCTCGGGAAGCCACTGATGGAACGAATGCGGATCCTCGTCCTCGATTGGGCCGAAAACGGCTTCGGCTCACCGAGGATGGTGCACACCATCTACCTCCTGAAGTTGGTCGTGTTCTTCGCGATCGGCGGCATCACGGTCGCGACGGCGACCTCGGGGCTGCCCGCCTTCTGGCACGTCACCCAGTGGTGGAACCAACCGATCGTCTACCAGAAGGTGATCCTGTGGACGGTGCTGCTGGAAGCCATTGGCGTGGCCGGTTCATGGGGACCGCTGGCCGGCAAGGTCAAGCCGATGACCGGCGGCATTCTGTTCTGGGCCCGGCCCGGCACCATCCGGCTGCGCCCGTGGAAGTGGGTGCCGTTCACCGCCGGTGACCGGCGGACCTGGTTCGACATCGCGGTGTACCTGGCGCTGCTGGGCAGCCTGGCCGTCGCGCTCCTGTCGCCCGGTGTGCACAGCGATTCGCTGTCAAAGGCGTTGCCCCACAACACTTCCGGGCTGGTGAACCCTGCGCTGCTGGTCGCGCCGATCGCGCTGCTGGTGCTGATCGGGCTGCGCGACAAAACCATCTTCCTCGGCGCCCGCGGCGAACAGTACTTGCCGGCGCTGTTGTTCTTCGCCGCATTGCCGTTCGTCAACATGATCATCGCGTGCAAGATGCTCATCGTGGTGGTGTGGACCGGCGCCGGGTTCTCGAAATTCGGCAAGCACTTCTCCAACGTCATCCCGCCGATGGTTTCCAACACGATATTCGCCCCCAAATGGGTGCGGCGGGCGCACTATCGCGACTTCGGGCGCGACATGCGGCCGTCGCGGCTCGCGGACTTCATGGCGCACGTGAACGGCACCACCGTCGAGATCGCCGCCCCACTGGTGCTGTTCTTCTCGACGAACAAGTGGCTGACGCTGGCGGCGGCAATGCTGATGGTGGGGTTCCACCTGTTCATCATCTCGACGTTCCCGCTGGCGGTGCCGCTGGAATGGAACGTCGTGTTCGCGTACACCACGATCTTCCTGTTCCTCGGCTTTCCGAACTGGAACGGGTACGCCCCGTGGGACATGACGCCACCGTGGCTGGCCCTCGTGATTGCCGCCGCCCTGCTCGTCTACCCGGTGCTAGGCAACATCCGGCCGGACAAGGTGTCCTTCCTGCCGTCGCTGCGTCAGTACGCGGGCAACTGGGCGTCGGCGGTGTGGACCTTCACACCGGGCGCCGAACAGAAACTGAACCGGGTCACCCGCACCGCGTCCAACCAGATCGACCAGTTCGTCGGGGCCGGCTACGAGCCGAAGTGGGCGGAGATCACCCTGCAGAAGGTGGCCGCGTGGCGCTGCATGCACAGCCAGGGGCGCGGCCTGTACTCGCTGCTGTTGACCCACCTGCCCGATGTTGACACCCGCGCCGTGCGCGACGGTGAGTTCATCTGCAACTCTCTGATCGGCTTTAACTTTGGCGACGGTCACCTGCACAATGAAGACTTGATCAGTGCCGTGCAGAGTCAAGCCGCGTTCGAACCGGGCGAATGTGTCATCGCCTGGGTCGAGTCGGAGGCCTTCGGCAGCGGTGTGCAGCACTACAAGCTGATCGACGCGGCGCTCGGAGTAGTGGAGCGCGGCACGTGGAAGGTGGCCGACGCGGTCGCCGAGCAGCCCTGGCTGCCCAACGGCCCGATCCCGACCGAGGTCGAATGGTCGCTGCGCGACGCGGCCGTTGGGTCGCTGCTCGGCTCGGCCGCGGTTAAGGAAAGTGCGCTGGCATGACTACCGCAGCGGTGGTGGGGGGCGGGCCCAACGGGCTCGCCGCCGCCATCTGCCTGGCCGCCGAGGGCGTGCAGGTCACCCTGCTCGAGGCCGCCGACGAGGTGGGTGGCGGTGCCCGCAGCAGCGAGGCGATTTTGCCGGGCCTGCTGCACGACCACTGCTCGGCGATTCACCCGATGGCCGTCGGCTCGCCGTTCCTGAGCCGTTTCGAGTTGGAGCGGTACGGCCTGACATGGCGCTGGCCCGCAATCGATTGCGTGCATCCCCTCGACGGCGGCGGCGCCGGCGTCCTGCACCGGTCGGTGGGGCGGACCGCGGCCGGTCTCGGACGCGACGGATCGCGCTGGCGGCTCGCGTTCGGCTATTCGGCGGCCCGGTTCGACGCGCTGAGCGAGGACATCATGCGGCCCCTGCTGCGGCCGCCGCACCACCCGTTGATGCTGGCCCGGTTCGGCGCGCCCACCGTGCTTCCGGGTTCGACGTTCGCCCGCTTCTTCCGCACCGACGAGGGGCGGGCGTTGTTCGGAGGCGTTGCCGCCCATGCCTTCAGGCCGCTGCACTACCCGATGACGTCGGCCATCGGGATGGGCATCCTGGCCGCCGGTCACCGGTACGGCTGGGCGGTCGCCGAAGGTGGGTCGCAGGCGATCACCAACGCGATGGTGGCGCTGCTGACCGACCTGGGCGGCAAGATCGAGACCGGCGTCCGGGTCCAGGCGGCGTCGGAGCTGCCACCGGCGGACGTCACGATGTTCGATCTGGCACCGGAGGCGGTGGCGGGTATTTTGGGCGACCGGCTGCCGCGTCGAGTTTCGCGCGCCTTCACCAGGTTTCGCCGCGGGCCGGGCGCGTTCAAGGTCGACTTCGCCGTCGAGGGCGGCGTGCCATGGACAAACCCCGATGCCCGCCGGGCGGGCACCGTTCACCTGGCCGGCACGTACGCCGAACTGGCGGCGACCGAGCGGGACATCCATGCCGGGCGCATGCCCGAGCGGCCGTTCGTGTTGGTGGGCCAGCAGTACCTGGCGGATCCGCAACGCTCGGTGGGCAATACGCATCCCGTGTGGAGCTACGCCCACGTGCCCAACGGCTATGCCGGCGACGCGACCGAGGCGATCATCGCCCAGATCGAGCGCTTCGCACCCGGCTTCCGGGAGCGCATCGTCGGCCAGGCGGTGCGCTCGACGACGCAGATGGCGTCCTACAACGCAAACTATGCCGGCGGCGACATCATGACCGGGGCCAAGGACATTCGCCAGTTGACGTTTGGCCCACGAATCACGCTGTCCCCGTATGCCGTTGGCATTCCCGGCATGTACATCTGCTCGGCCGCCACCCCACCGGGGCCCGGAGCGCACGGAATGTGCGGCGCCAACGCCGCCGCGCAGGCCCTCGGCTACCTGCGCGCCGTCGCCTGATCGCCGCCCCGCCGGACGACCTGTCCCCGGGCGACAAACGCGGCGCCATTCTTCGTCGATCCGCGACGATGGAATCGACGGGCCGAGACCTTAACGTCGTCACGACGTTTCATTCCTCTCCCAACGAAGGGACCTCGCCATGGCATCGCCCGGCAAATCGGATTTCGAGCTGTTCAAGCTTCCCGACGAGCACCACGAGCTGCGCGTCGCGTTGAGGGACATCTGCGAGGCCGAGATCGCGCCGTATGCGGCCGACGTCGACGAGCACGCGCGTTTCCCGGAGGAGGCGCTCAAAGTCCTGAACGACACCGGCTTTCCGGCGGTCCACGTCCCGGAGGCGTACGGCGGGCCGGGCGCCGACTCGGTCGCCACCTGCATCGTGATCGAAGAGGTTGCCCGCGTGTGCGTCTCGTCGTCGCTGATCCCCGGGGTCAACAAGCTCGGCACCATCGGGCTGATCCTGAACGGATCGGAGGAACTGAAGCAGCAGGTGCTGTCGACGCTGGCATCGGGCGACGCGATGGCGTCGTACGCGCTTTCCGAGCGGGAGGCCGGCAGCGACCCGGCGTCGATGCGCACCCGTGCGCGCGCCGCCGGCGACGACTGGGTGCTCACCGGCACCAAGTGCTGGATTACCAACGGCGGCAAGTCAACCTGGTACACCGTCATGGCGGTAACAGACCCGGACAAGGGCGCGAACGGGATCTCGGCGTTCGTCGTGCACAAGGACGATCCCGGCTTCGCCGTCGGCCCCTGCGAACGAAAGATGGGCATCAAGGGCTCACCGACCACCGAACTCTATTTCGAGGACTGCCGCATCCCGGGCGACCGGATCATCGGCGAGCCCGGCACCGGCCTGAAGACCGCGTTCGCCAGCCTCGACCACACGCGGCCGACGATCGGCGCGCAGGCCGTCGGCATCGCCCAGGGCGCCCTCGATGCCGCCATCGCGTACACGAAGGAGCGCAAGCAGTTTCGCCGCGCGGTCAGCGACTTCCAGGGCGTGCAGTTCATGCTCGCGGACATGGCCATGCGGGTGGAGGCCGCGCGGCTGCTGGTCTACACGGCCGCCGCGCGGGCGGAACGTGGCGAAAAGGGTTTGGGATTCATCTCATCGGCCGCCAAGTGCTTCGCCTCCGACGTCGCAATGGAAGTCACCACCAACGCCGTGCAACTGTTCGGCGGCGCGGGCTACACCCGCGATTTCCCGGTCGAACGGATGATGCGCGACGCCAAGATCACCCAGATCTACGAGGGCACCAACCAGATTCAGCGCGTCGTCATGGCGCGCGCGTTGCTGGCGTGACGCTTGATTGGGCGGACCCTTGCGCTACTGTAGTCGCTTGACTACAGTAGCGCAATACGGTGCCACCTGAGGCATCACAGGAGGATTCGATGGGTACGTTTGTCAATGCGGCCGCCAAGATGGTCGCCGCGAGCGTGCTGGCTTTCGCGGGTTTGATGACGGTCGGCGCCGGCGTCGGCCACGCTGACACCATCCAGACCGAGGGCAGCTATCCGACCCGGGAGGCCTGCCAGGACGCCGGCCCGGGCGTGAAGGCCTCGACGCCGGGGAACTGGAACAACTTCTGGTGCGTCCCGGACCATACGGCCGCCGGCCAGTGGCGCTTGGTGTTGAGCAACTGACGTCACGCGGCAATTCTCAGGGATCGCCCGGGCGGCTCGTCGTGCTGACCGGGCCGCCCGGAGCCGGGAAGACGACCGTCGCCGCGCTCCTCGTCCAGCGCCACCCCCTCGCCGTGCACTTGCACGCCGACGACTTTTGGCACTTCATCCGCAGCGGTGCCATCCCGCCCTACCTTCCGGAGGCACACGGGCAAAACACCGTTGTCATCACGGCGCTTGCGCGCGCGGCAGCCGGGTATGCCGCCGGGGGTTACCGGGTAATCGTGGACGGCATCGTCGGCCCGTGGTTCATCGAACGCTTTTGCGCCGCCTTGGATCCCGCGCCCGAGCAAATCCACTACGTGATCCTGCGCCCGGACGAGGCGACCACCTTGCAGCGCGCGCTGAACCGCGGTCCTGATGCGCTAACCGCCACCGAACCGATCCGGACCATGTATCGCCAATTCACCGACCTCGAACGCTACGAGCGCCACGTCATCGATACGACGGCCCTCGACCCGACGGCGACCGCCGATCGTATCGAGCAGGCTTTGGACACAGGACAATTCGTCGTCGGCACTACGAATACCGGTAGAAGCCCTCGCCGCTCTTGAGGCCGAGCTTGCCGGCATCGACGTAGGACTGCAGCAACTCGCGCACGTGCTTCGGTAGGTGCGGAAACTCTTCGGCGTAATGGTTTTCGATGTCGAGCACCACGTCGAGCCCCACCAGGTCCATCATCTGGAACGGCCCGGCGGGCACGCCCCAGTTGACCCGAAACATCCCGTCGACGTCCTCTGGCCGGGCCACGCCCTCGGCGACCACAGCCAGCGACTCGCGCTTGATGGCCGCCCAGATCCGGTTGAAGATGAAGCCGGTGGACTCCTTGCGCGCCTCGAAGGGGAAGACGCCGAATTCCGGCAGCACGGCCAGCAGCGTGTCGAGGAGCCCGCGATCGGTCTGACCGTCGGACATCAGGTCGACCGCGTTGATCTCCGGTGGCATGTAGAAGTGCACGTTGCATAACCGGGTTTTGTCGCGGACCCCGGCCGCCATCAGGCGCGAGGGGTACGACGAGGAATTCGTGCCGAAGATGGTGTCGGGAGGCGCCGCTTGATCAATCTGGTCCCAAGTCGCGATCTTGATCTCGAGCTTCTCCGGGACGGATTCGATGACGAGCCAGGCGTCGGCCAATGCCTCCTCGAGCGATCCCGCGCCGGCCGCGCTGCCCACTTCGCCGAAGCCCCGATCGGCCACTACCTTCGGCACCGTCTCGGTCACGTATTGCACGGCGGCGGCGCGCTGTTCGGCGCGCGGCGCGAAGATCCGAACGGTGCCGCCGCGGGTGGCGAACATGAGCGCGATGCGCCGGCCCAATGTTCCGGCTCCGATCACCGCGACCGGGCGGTGCTGGATGTCCTCGAACGTGTACGTGTACGAACCACTCACACGAACACACTAAGCCGCGCCCGCACGCGAAGCTCCGTCGCCGAAACACAAACGATGCGCCGAGGATTGTCGCGCGAAGACAGCCGATTACTACAGCACGATCCCGGCGGCGTTGCCCAGGATGATCTGCTGGCCCCCGGGCGGCAGGTAGCCGCCGGTCGGCCCGTAGACGCCGTAGATCGGGTCGGTGGGGCCGGCCCCGGCGTAGATGTCGTTGATCCAGCCCGTGGCCAGGGTGTACACGGCCGCGGTGTTCCCGGGCGGGGAGAACCGGGTCACCAGCTGGGCGACGAAGTCGACGAGGGGATGGCCGCCGATCATCGAATCGACGTGCGAGCCGTTGACGAGTTCGACCCCGACGAACTGCCCCGGATACAGGCTGATCAGTTGGTTGGTGGTGGCGCCGAACGCGTTCCACGGCTGGGGCGGCGCGGCCACCACGTAGTCGGGAATGTGCAACGCCTGCAGGTTGGCCACCGACGTGGCGAAGGCCGAGGAATCCATCGCGACGCCGTCGAACATGATCACGCCGAGGAGGTGATTGTTGGCGGTGTTGGTCCCGAGGTCGGCGATGTAGTCGCCGGCGGCGATGGTGGCGAGGCCCCCGCCGGCGGAGTGTCCGGTGAGGATGAAGTCCGCCGGCAGCGTGCCCTGGTAACCGGCGTGGTTGGCGCTGATGTTCAGCGCCGTCTCGCTGCCGAGGAACAGCGAGGCGACGCCCTGCTGCAGCTGCGGGCCGCCCAGCCAGGCGCCGAACGGCAACGGCAGCGACGGCACGGTGGGCACCACCACGATGCTGTCGGTTTGCTGGGCCAGCTGCATGGCCAGCGGGTCGTAGAACCACCCGATCGCCCCGAAGCCGTGCTGCAGGTAGATGACGCCGTTGGCGTGCACGGAGCCGTCGGCCTGGGTCGGGAAGTACCAGTGCGCGGGGGCGGGCAGGCTGAGCTGACCAAGCGGAATTCCGAAGATCGAGGCTTCACCAAGCGGAATCTGCAGGAAGGAGAACCCGGTCTTGACCCCGGTCACCCCGTTGGTGGTCGGCGCGGTGGTCACCGCCCCGCCGGTGGGCGTCGTGGCGAGCAGCGACTCGGTTTGACCGGTGCCGGTCGCGCTGGCGAACAGCGGGTGCCCGAGCAGCCGTTCGATGGGCGACAGGACTCCCAGGCTCTCCACCTGTTGCTCCAGCGACTGCAGCGGCGGCACGTTCGCGGCCTCGGATGCCGCATACGCGGCGCCGGCCGCGCTCAACGCCCGCACGAACTGGGTCTGCAATGCCATCGTCCGCGCGGTCAGCGTCTGAAACTCTTTGGCGCAGCTGCCGAAAACGTTCGCGACGGTCGCCGACACCTCGTCGCCGGCCGCGGCGACGATCCCCGTCGTCGGCGGCGCCGCCCCGGCGGCGGCCCCCTTGACCGCCTCCACGATCCCGGTCAGGTCCTGCGACGCGTCGACGAGGGCCGCGGGCGCTGCGATCACGTACGACATCGGTGGCTCCCATCTCCTGCACCGCCAGGCTCAAGATGGTAGCCAGGTCGCGGCCTACAGGAGCTTCATTTGCTCCGACTGCTCTTCGACCGGATCCAGCAGCTGCGGCCCGTTGTTGCGCACGCTGTTGACCAGCGTCGACACCTCGCGCATGCGGATGTCCCGCACGTCGGGTGGTCGGGTGAGCAGCTCCTCGTCGATGGGGGCGTCCGGGTCCAGCCAGCGGTCCCAGTCGCGTTCGGGCAGCGCCAGCGGCATGCGGTCGTGGATCTCGGCGAGTTCGCCCGGCGCGTCGGTGGTGATGATCGTGCAGCTCAACAGCGGCGAACCGTCTTTGGCCGGTTTCCAAACCGACCACAACCCCGCCATGAACAGCGGCTCGCCGTCTTCGCGGTACATGAAGAACGGCGTCTTGGCCGACTTCTTGCCGGTGCCGTCGGAATTGACGCGCCACTCGTAGTAGCCGTCCATCGGGATCAGGCAACGCTTCGACTTGGCGCTCGAGCGAAAGGCGGGCGAGCTGGTCACCTTGTCGGCGCGGGCGTTGATCAGCAGCGGGCCCTTGCCCTCCGGCGCCCCGTCGGGGCCGGCCTTGACCCACGGCGGGATCAGGCCCCAGCGCATCAGCCGGACCCGCCGCGTGGGGTCGTCGTCGGGCTCGGTGTGCCGGGTGACGACTGTCGCGATGGTCGCGGTCGGGGCCACGTTGTAGTTGGGCTCGCCCGCGCGTTCAGACGCCCCGGTCGCCTCGTCGATCGCCTTGATCTTCTCGGCCAGCTTGGCCGGATCGGTCGTCACGGCAAAACGTCCGCACATAACCTCCATAGTGCTCCGCACCCGATCCCTGAGTGCCCGGTACGGCAGGATGAAGCACGTGAGCTCATGGACGGCCCCCCAGACGACCGCACCGGTGCACGCGACCGTCACGGTTCCGGGCTCGAAGTCGCAGACCAACCGGGCGCTGGTGCTGGCGGGGCTGGCGGCCGCGCAGGGGCAGGGCGCCTCGACCATCACGGGTGCGCTGCGCAGCCGCGACACCGATCTGATGATCGGGGCGCTGCGCACCTTGGGCCTGCGCGTCGACGGGCCCGGCTCCGAGCTGACGGTGAGCGGCGCGATCGCCCCGGCGCCCGGCGCGACGGTGGATTGCGGCCTGGCGGGCACGGTCCTGCGCTTCGTTCCGCCGCTGGCGGCGCTGGCCGATTCGGTCGTCGAGTTCGACGGCGACGAGCAGGCCCGGGCCCGGCCCATCGCGCCGCTGCTGGACGCCCTGCGCGGCCTGGGCGTGAAGATCGACGGGAACGGTCTGCCCTTCCGGGTCCACGGCGGCGGGTCCGTCGCGGGCGGCACCGTGGCCATCGACGCCTCGGCGTCCTCGCAGTTCGTTTCGGGCCTGCTGTTGTCCGCGGCTTCGTTCACCGACGGCCTGACCGTCCAGCACACCGGGGCGGCGGTGCCGTCCGCCCCGCACATCGCGATGACGATCGTGATGCTGCGCCAGGCCGGGGTCGACGTCGACGACTCCGTCGCCAACCGATGGCGGGTAGCGGCCGGCGCGGTCGCGGCCCGGCACTGGGAAGTGGAACCCGACCTGACCAACGCCGTCCCGTTCCTGGCGGCGGCCGTGGTGAGCGGCGGAACGGTGCGCATCACCGGCTGGCCGTCGACCAGCGTGCAACCCGCCGGCGACATCCTGAGTGTCCTGGAAAAGATCAATGCCGTGGTGACGCAAACAGATTCGTTTCTCGAGGTGAGCGGGTCGGCCGATTACGCCGGCTTTGACGTCGACCTGCGCGCGGTCGGGGAGCTGACGCCGTCGGTGGCGGCGCTGGCCGCCCTGGCCACACCGGGATCGGTGTCACGCCTGTCCGGCATCGCCCATCTGCGCGGCCACGAGACCGACCGGCTGGCCGCGCTGAGCGCCGAGATCAACCGCCTTGGCGGCGACTGCGCCGAGACGCCCGACGGTCTGGTGATCACCGCGAAACCGCTGCACGCCGGGACCTGGCGCGCCTACGCCGACCACCGGATGGCGATGGCCGGCGCGATCGTCGGGCTGCGCGTCACCGGGGTGGAGGTGGACGACATCGGCTCGACCGGCAAGACACTGCCGGAGTTCCCACAGCTGTGGGCGCGCATGTTGGAGGGTTCCGGCGGTTGAAGCCCGGCGACTACGACGAGTCCGACGTCAAGGTCCGCTCCGGCAGGGGCTCGCGACCGCGAACGAAGACCCGTCCGGAGCACGCCGACGCCGAGGCCGCGATGGTGGTCAGCGTCGACCGCGGACGCTGGGGGTGCGTGCTGGGCGGCCGGCCCGATCGCCGGGTCACGGCCATGCGGGCGCGCGAGCTGGGCCGCACCCCGATCGTCGTCGGCGACGACGTCGACCTGGTCGGCGACCTGTCCGGGCGCACGGACACCCTGGCCCGCATCGTGCGCCGCGGCGAGCGGCGAACGGTGTTGCGGCGCACCGCCGATGACACCGATCCCACCGAACGCGTGGTGGTCGCCAACGCCGACCAGCTGCTGATCGTCGTCGCGCTCGCCGACCCGCCGCCGCGCACCGGGCTGGTCGACCGGGCGCTGATCGCCGCCTACGCCGGCGGCCTGACGCCGATCCTGTGTCTGACCAAGACCGACCTCGCCCCGCCGGGGCCGTTCGCCGAGCAGTTCGTGGACCTGGACCTGACGGTGGTCGCCGCCGGAGTCGACGACCCGCTGCTGGCGGTGGCCGGCCTGATCGCCGGGAAGATCACCGTGCTACTCGGGCATTCCGGCGTTGGCAAGTCGACGCTGGTGAATCGCCTTGTGCCGGAAGCGGACCGGGCCGTCGGCGAGGTCACCGAGATCGGCCGGGGCCGGCACACGTCCACCCAGTCGGTCGCCCTGCCGCTGGAAGGCTCCGGCTGGGTGATCGACACGCCGGGGATCCGCTCCTTCGGCCTGGCCCACATCCGGCCCGACGACGTGCTGGACGCGTTCTCGGACCTGGCCGAGGCGATCGACGACTGCCCGCGGGGCTGCGGACACATGGGGCCGCCGGCCGACCCGGAATGCGCACTCGACACCCTGTCCGGGCCGGCGGTGCGCCGCGTGGCCGCGGCCCGCCGGCTGCTCGCGGTGCTCAGGGAGACCTGACGGCCTATCGAGCGCGCGTGTCTGTGCGGCGACACGCCGCGAAAGCCGTACGTTTGCGGACCCTCGCTGCTCGCGATGCTCAACCAGACTTAGCCAGCCGCATGCCGAGCTCGCCCGGCGGCACCAGATGCCCCTCGGCGCAGCGGATTTCGACGCTCACCTCGGCGCCGCAGCCTACGTGCGTGAGTCGCAGCCGGTGACGGCCCGGCAGGTGCCGGCGGCCCCACTCGAACATCGCCCAGACCACCGGCATGAAATCGACGCCAGCCTGGGTCAGCACGTACTCTTCTCGGGCCCGCTGCCCCGGCTCGCGGTAGGGCCGCCGCTCCAGCAGGCCCAGCTCGACTAGCTCGGCAAGCCGCGCCGACGTGGCCGCCTTCGTGATGCCGACCCGGCGGGCGAAGTCGTCGAACCGGGTGGTGCCGTAATACGCCTCGCGCATGATCAGCATCGCGGACTTGGTGCCGACCACCGCCATGGTCTTCTCGATCGCGCACTCACCGACCGGCGACCACTTCTCGCGGTCCGCCAGAGCGCCTTGAAGGAATGTCATGTAGATCACCTCCCAGTCTGGGTTGATTTTAGTGTACCCAGATGTTTACCTGGGTACAGCTAGCAATACCTAGCTACTAGGCCTCAAGGAGGAGCCATGGTTCAAGGTCGCGACGCCGTCATCGTCGGTGCGGTACGCACCCCGATCGGCAAGGGCAAGGCCAGCGGCGCGCTGCACGACGTGCTGCCCGCCGACCTGCTGGCGCACAGCCTGCGCGAACTGGTAGCCCGCACGGGCGTCGACCCGGAGCGCATCGACGACGTCATCGCCGGTGCCGTCACCCAGGCGGGCGACCAGGCCGTCAACATCGCGCGCAACGCGCTGCTGGGCGCGGGATTCCCGGAGTCGGTTCCCGGCGTCACCATCGACCGGCAGTGCGGCAGCAGCCAGCAGGCGATCAGTTTCGCCGCGCAGGGCGTGCTGGCCGGCGCCTACGACCTCGTCGTCGCGGGTGGCGTCGAGTCGATGAGCCGCGTCCCGATGGGTAGCTCGGTGCTGCCCGGCAGCGACCCGTTCGGTCACGACATGGCGCAGCGCTACCCCGACGAGCTTGTCCCGCAGGGCATCAGCGCCGAGCTGATCGCCGCGAAGTGGGGCTTCTCGCGCACCCAGCTCGACGAGTTCTCCGCCGGCAGCCACGACAAGGCCGCCCGCGCCACCAAGGACGGGCTGTTCGACAACGAGCTGATCCCGATCGCGGGGCTGGCCACCGACGAGATCATCCGGCCTGGCACCACGGTCGAGACGCTGGCCGCCCTGCAGCCCGCGTTCTACAGCGACGCGATGAACGAGCGCTTCCCGCAGATCAAGTGGGAGATCACGCCCGGTAACTCGTCGCCGCTGTCCGACGGCAGCGCCGCGGTGTTGATCACCACCAGCGAGGTCGCCAAACAACTCGGACTCCGTCCGCTGGCGCGCATCCACACCACCACCGTGGTGGGCTCCGACCCGCTGTACATGCTGACCGGGGTCATCCCGGCTACGGAGAAGGTGCTGCGCCGCGCCGGGCTGACGCTGGCCGACATCGACCTGTTCGAGGTGAACGAGGCCTTCGCGCCCGTCGTCCTCGCCTGGGCGCACGACACCGGGGCCGACCTGGCCAAGACGAACGTCAACGGCGGCGCCATCGCGATCGGCCACCCGCTCGGGGCCAGCGGCGCGCGCATCATGACCACCCTGGTCAACGCTCTGGAACAGCGCGGCGGACGCTATGGGCTGCAGACGATGTGCGAGGGCGGCGGCATGGCCAACGCCACCATCATCGAGCGGTTGGGCTAACCGCGGCCATGACAAGGATCCTGGTGACCACCGCCAATGGTGATACCGGCCGTCCGATGGTCGATTGCCTGCTCGACCTCGGACTGCCGGTCACGGCGATGGTCCGACGGGACGACGACCGCGCCCAACGCCTCCGCGACGCCGGTGCCGAAGTTGTGGTCGGAGACCAGCTCAATCTCGGTGACGTGCGCGCAGCACTCGACGGCGTGCAGCGCGCCTACTTCAATTTCCCGGTCGGTGAGGGACTCGTTGAAGCGGCGGTGATGTTCGCCCAGGCGGCCAGAGAGCAAAACCTCGAGCTGATCGTCAACATGAGCCACATTCAGTCGCGACCGCGGGCCCGGAGCAAGGCCACGCAGAATCACTGGCTTTCCGAGCAGGTATTCGACTGGTCGGGGATTCCGACGACCAATCTGCGGGTCACGTTCTTCATGGAATGGCTGACTTACATCGCCGCGTTGATCCGCGCCGGCCGCTATGTCATGCCCTTTGACGCCGACAGTCGCTTTGCTCCAATCGCCGCACGAGACATCGCGTTGACCGCCGCGACCATCTTGAGCGATCCGCACGGGCACGGCAGCCGGACGTACACCCTGACCGGCCCGGTCGAGTACAGCCACCAGGAACTGGCTGCCGAGGTCGGCCGCGTCCTCGGTCGAGAACTCCCGTTCGAAAGCGTAACCGCGACAACATTTCTGGACCTTATCGGGATTCCCGACGACACCGCCAAGCTGAGGCACTTCGAGGCTGTGGCGATCGACCAGCGCGAAGGGCGCCTGGCCGGCATCAGTGATGCGGCCCTCAAGATCATCGGCCGCCCGCTCACCACGGTCGAGGACTTCGTCAACGACCACCGCTCGGCGTTCGAACAAAACCACGACAGGGAGGCCGAACATGTCTGAGCGCACCGAAATCAAGTTCGACGGCATACGGGTCCGCTACGACAGCGCCAAGGGTTTCGACGAGCTGGTCGCTGCGCTGCTGGCCGACATCGGCGACAAACCGGTACCGATCAACGAGATCGCCCAGGCGCATGACGACTGGGAATCGTATCGGCAGGACGTCGAACAATACGTCGGGCCAAGCGGATTCATGCTGTTCGGCTTGTTCGACCACGGCGCATGGACCATCAAGGCCGGCATCGACCGCAAGGTGCTGCGGGTCATCCTCGGCAACCCGCTGATCGCGATCACGATGCTGCGCCACGACGTGACCGCGGGCTTGTTCGCCCCGGTCGAACTGCTGCTGACCGACGAAGGCGAAGGCAGCAGCCTGACCTACGTCAAGCCGTCGTCGCTGATGGTTGTCGAGGAAAATCCCGAATTGCTCAGCGCCGCAGAGGCGCTGGACGCGAAGCTGGACGCCCTGGCCAGCAAGGTGGCCAACGGCGCGTAGCGCGCCAGATGGCATGGGCCGCGTTCAACGAGTGAACATCTCGCGGACGTAGGGCAGCGTCGTCGACAAGTAGTACTGGTGGCCGGTCTCGAGGTCACGTTCCCATTGGCGATAAACCGCTTCGGGAAACTCGGCGATCCAGAAGCTGTCCGGTACCGCGTCCGGCTCGTCCGATACGGGACCGAGCGTGACGTCAGCGGTGATAACGCCTTCGCCTTCTTCGCGAGACATCCGCGCGAGAATGCGGCCGTTACCGTCGACGATTTGAGCCTCGCCCAGGTAGCGAGACGGGTAGCTCTCGCCCGAAGCAGGCCAGGACTGCCCAACGAACCGTCCCGCGTGCGCGGCGTGAACCACCGGCACCCCAAGCATTCTGGCGAATCGGCTCGGCGCGGCCTTCATGATTTCGAGGCCGAAATCGGCTGCAGGACCATCCGACTGCCCGCTGTCCTTTCCGCCCCACCATCCCGAACCGCCCACCACGATGTCGACCTTTCCCTTCAACCGCGCGGCCGTCCTGGATCGGATGAGCTCCCAACAAAGCGCCGCGCCGATATTGCCTTGCGGCGTGTTCAGAACGCCGTCGTCGTCCCCTCCGATGTAGTAGCAGTTCTCCCAGAACGTCGGGTCATCCTTGTCGTGTCGGTGGCTACTTCCGTCGGGTAGCGCCAGAACAAAGGTGTTATAGACGTGGCCGTCGCGCCACGCCAGGAACGACCCGCCGACAATGGCGTTGCCTTCGCGCGCCAAGTCAGAGAGCAACTGGGCCGGCGACCCGTCGATCGCCCGAGTCGTCGACGCCATGTGCGGGAAGAACGCATTGCCGGAGGCGAATAGCTCCGGCAGGATGACCAAGTTTGCGCCGCGCTCGAAAGCGACCCGGACGAGGCGTTGCGCCATAGCCAGGTTGGCGTCGACATCCCCCAATTCGGCGAGCATCTGAATCGCCGCGACACGAATCGTCGGCGACGGGGCGGCCGCAATGTCGTTCGACATCGCCCGGATGATACCCGCACGGCGAGCCTCCGACCAGGAAAAAGACCCGCCGGACGCGCGCATCGCAGGAACTGCGGGTGCGGACGCGACGTAGAGTACGTGTGGAGCAAGGGAGCACCGCGATGGCTGAAAATGAGCCCACCTCGGGTGGCGGGTCCGGCAACTACAGCAACAGCGCTATTACGGGAGTGGGCTCCGGAGGACCGCTTCCCCATTCCCGCGAGGAGCAAATACTCGCTGCCAAAATATCGCGGGCCATGTTGTCGGGTCCGCGCCACATCACCAGGGATGCCACCGTTGCCGACATGGACGAACAAGGCAACCGCGTGGTGCTTCGCCAGGGAACCAACGACTGGGTGTGCTTCCCGGGTGATGAGAACAAAATCGGCGATGTTCCCATGTGCGCCGATCCCAACGGTCTGCAGTGGATGGACGACCTCAAGGCCCGCAAGCCGGCACCGACCAATACCGCTCCCGGGATCATCTACATGCTCTGCGGCGCAATGCAGCACAGCAACACCGATCCTTTCGACAAGACCAGTCCCGCCATTCCCATTGGCCCGCACTGGATGATCATCTGGCCCTACAACGCGGCGCGCGACGGTCTGCCCAACACCGTGCGCGATGCGGGGGCCTGGGTGATGTTCGATGGAACGCCCTACGCCTATCTGCACATCTGCGGTACGCCCTGGGCCGGAAACGAGTACACCCCCGACCAGGTCCCCGTGTGGACGATGCGGTACAGCCCACCGGCCGAGCCGCCGGCGAATAACCCTCGCCCGTAAGGGTTTCCGTCCAGTGGCGTCCCGAGCGGTGTGTCAGATTTGAAGCGACGAGCTCCCTAGCCCGGCGATGCCGCCGTGTGCGAAGGCAGCCCAGTAACCGCGCGTCCTGCGAGCCACATCGGCGTCGATGGGATCGGGTTCGGGGCCAAGCATTGGCGCGTCGGCCCAGCACTCTGGAGAGCCGAAAAGCAGCGGCAGCTCGATGCAATGGCATGAGCGAAACGGCGCGCCTGGCGGTGACCAGTCCACGCGGAAAGTCGCTGCGGCACCGCCATGTGAAATCCAAGATCTGGCGAGTTCGAGCGCCGGCCGGCCGAATATCCGCCGGGTCACCACGTCGCCGAGCAGTCGAGCGGCGGCCCGACCCGGTGGGCCAAGGCGCTGGAGTCGTTGCCCTCGCGAGTCCATGGCGACGAACGCGTCCGCATCATTGCGGGCGTAGCCGACGAGCATCTCAATTCGGGCTGCCGCGTCGGCAAGTTTGCGACTTTCGTCGCGGGCGGAAGGTAGCGGGTCCATGCCATCGATCGGTGCGAACGGGAACCCGCCGACCAGTCCGAATCGCTGTGCCGTTGTCACAGCGGCGGTTTGAGCGTTGAGAAGCTGCTCGACGCTGGCCTCGCCCGGGGCCACACCGCCAAGCGCGCCGGTCACCGCTTCTCGCATTGCCGCCGTCATCGCCTCCCTGCCGCTTCGCACACCGAGCGGGGCACTTTGCAGGATGGCGCGGTGGAACAGACCCGTCGCTTCCTCACTGAGGATCAGTGACAACACCGAATCTCCGCCCGCCGACTGGCCGAAGATCGTCACTTGCGATGGGTCGCCGCCGAACGCCGCGATGTGCTGCTGGGTCCAACGCAACGCCATGATCTGATCCCGCAGCCCCAAGTTCTCTTCCCCGCCCGCGTTGGGGTTGAGGTATCCGAAGATGCCGAGCCGGTAGCTGACGGTGACGACGACGACGCGACCCTCCCCGGCCAGCGCATCGGGGTCGTACTTGGGCGCCTCCCCGCTGCCCGACATGTACGCCCCACCGTGGAACCACACCATCACCGGGAGTCCCTGAGCGCCGGAAGGCGCTGTGACGCTGAGTATCTGACATTGCTCGCTGACGGCGAGGCCCTCGACCACCGGGCCATTCACGAAATCCAAACGTGACGGCAACTGCGGACACACCGGACCGCGCCTCGTCGCATCGCGCACATCGGTATGCCGTGGAGCGGGAACCGGCGCGGAGAATCGTTCGGCGGTCGCGTAGGGAATGCCGTGCGCCCTGATCAGAACGCCGTCATCGTCGACAAGTAGCGGACCGCAATCCGCGTCAAGGCGTCGTTGCGCCACCAGGTCACCGTACCGATCCGGGAAAAGCCGCATCCGAACCCCCGACGCAATGTCCGTCATGGACCACTGCTCGCCGCGGCGTGGAATTTCCAGGGCCTTTGGTCAGTCTCTTCGACAACTGACCACAGAAGGTCTGACAGCGTGACGGCACATGGTTGCACGATCGGCCTGGCAAAATCACTCATGGAGGCGCGTCGTGCGGCCTCGTTTCGTTTGCGGGAGGAGTCATCCATGAGCGACGCCGATGCGGCATCAATCCGAGCGGCGCGCAGTGACTGGGTCAGCGAGCACCTCAAGGCGTACCTGACCTCCGGCGGCACGCGAGGCCACATCATGGATGTGAGTGCGGTCGGGGGACGCGAACTGACCACGCACTGCTTGATCAAGGTCGTCGGTCGCAAATCGGGTAAGAGCTATATCAGACCGTTGATCTACGGCAACGTCGGCGGGGAGATCGTGATCGTCGCATCCAAGGGAGGCGCCGACACGCACCCGGAGTGGTACCTGAATGTCTTACAGAGCAACACGATTGGCGTTCAGATCGCCACCCAGGCATTCGAGGCCACGTGGCGGGAGCCCGAAGGCGAGGAACGCCATGAGGTGTGGGCGTACATGGCGCACCTGTATCCGCCCTACCTCGCCTACCAGAAATCAACCAGTCGTCAGATCCCGCTGGTGATGTTGACACCCGTCCGTGCGATCGACGTCTTCTCCGCGGAGCACTCAGGCTAGCGGGCGGTCGAGTCGGGCGGATGCCATTAAACGTCGTCCGCGGAGCCCTAGTGCTGCGTCGAGCGCCCGGAGCGCGACCTCGCCGCCGTGCGCGGCCGCCTCGACGGCCGCGAGCCGGAGCGGCCCTTGGCTCCAGATCGCGACGCGACGCGCCGGGTCGACCCGCCGTCGGAGCGATGGGTCAGATAATGCACCCCCAAAAGTGTGCCGCCGACGGGCAATAACAGCGGCCACTCCACCAGACCGACCGCACCGACCGCGGCCACCGTCAGTGCCGCCGCGGGAATGGACCGGCTTCCGGTGCTCAGGCCGCTTTGGACACCGCCGACCACACCCTGGACACCGCCGACCACTCCATTGACAGCCGCACCGCCGATCGCGCCGGCCGCCGCAACGCTGGCGTCGACCGTGCGACTGGCCGCATGCAGCGTTCCTCTCAAGACGTCCATCATTGCTCCTCCATCTGTCTCCAATTCAGCGGCCCTTCAACGGGATTCGGTGCTCGTATGGCGAGCACGATCTGCGGCTGCACCCCTAGCGAGCGTTCCGGATTCGCTACGCTCCCGACGCCGACTTGGCCAGTTCTTCCCTGGCGCGGCGCTCTACCAGCAGTGGAACGAAATCGCGCAAGGTGCAGTGGCTAAACCGCCCATAGGTTTGCTCGACTACCTGCGCGACATGTGTGTGCGATAGTTGCGCGTACTTTTGGGCAAGACGACGCTGAACCGCCTCGATCTGTGCCCGCTCTTCTTGAGGCACACCCGCGACCCCATACACCGAAAGATTTTAACCTGGTAGTCGCCACAAATAAACGCCGCGTTCACTCTCGGTTGCCGACGGCGAATTGGCGCGGGAGAGCGGATGCGGCTCACAGGCCGGAGAAACACCGCGCGTGCGGAAGGGCAAGGGCGCCAGGCGTTTCCGCGGGGTCATTTTGCGAAGTTTTGTCGCCAGAAAGGCGGCGGGTTGCAAATGGGTGGGGGAAGATCGCTCGATGGATAGGCGCCAGGTCGCTCAGGCTTCCGAGTTCGTCCGAGCCTTGCGCGTCCAGCTAGGCGAGATGACCAGCCAGCTATCTCGGATAGAACGGCTCAATCTGACGGCGAACAACAGCCGAGCGTGCGCACTGCGGGTCGAAGCGGCCAATCTGCGCCGCGACATCAAAGAAGCACAGTCTCTCGTCGATCGACTCGAACGTCGCTACCTCGAGCGACATGTCGGAAATAGAGTTCCGCGGGCTGCGCCGAGGCCCGTCAGGGGTTAAGGGCCAAGCCGGACCGCTGGCGCCCCTTACGGGGTGCCCTGCCAATGTTTGGCAAGCGGGGTGCCGGAATACTTTTCGAGCATTAGACGGGAGAAGGACAGCAACGCACTGCGCGGGCGGTGGTTCACCACGACCTGCCGCGTCTGTCCCGCCGCGTTGAAAGTGACCCAGACAATTACGTTGGTGCGCACGCCGCGGATCTCGCATGTGTAGTCCTCGACGAAGCCATAGTCGCCAGCGGGCCCGGCGAAGTTGAACTCCTGCTTGTCGTACACCTCGCGGGCGGTCACCACGATCGAGCGAACGTCTTCCGCGCCGTGGGCGGTGCCGTCCATTGCTGCGGCTTCCAGGGTGACGTCCTCGGCGAGGTTGTCCAGCCACACCGGGTAATAGGGCTTGCCCAGGTAGGTCATGGTGCGTCTCCCTCGGGACCCGGTCAGCCGGCCGGACGCTGCGCTCGATCAGTCAAACTTGCTCGAGTACTGCGGGCAGTAAACCCCCGTCGCCGCACCCATGATCTTGGCCAGCGAGGTGTCCTGCAACTGCGGGAGCCCCTGTTTCGCATCGGCGAAGGTCTGCTCGAACGTGAACCCGTGAGCCCAGTCGGTGCAAACGGCATGGCCGATTTGGACCATCGTCTGGTCCGAGCCGCTCGCCCAGGTGATTCCCTTGTCCTTCAGGGTCTGCAGGTAAGCGTCATCCGACGAATCGGCGTTCGCGATCGCGGCGGTGAAGACCGCGATACCTCCCAGAAAGGCGGCGAGCGGGGCGGTCAAGCGTGCGGTCTTCTTCATTTGCTGGCTCCTCAGTCTGGGCGGCAGCAGTTAGATTATCCGGAACCTACCCGCTAGCAAATCGAAACGGATCAAAGCCACCCGGTGCGCGCGGCGGCGACGGGTTCGGCGGGGGCTGGGGCCAGTTCGCCGTCGCGCACGCCGTCCAGCATTCGCTTGACCGCGGCCACGATCTCCGGGGCCGTCGCCGCGAGGCCGGCCAGATCGGCCTCGCTGACCTCACCCACGTCGACGCCGGCCCGCTCCAGCACGGCGGCCGGATCGGCCAGTTGGCCGGCCAGCCAGGACACCGGGTCGGCGGTGAGTTCGGGGACGAAGTTCCGGCGGCCCGGTTCCCAACCGTCGAAACGCGGATGGTGATGGGCCCGGTCGAGCGTGCCCGGCGGGCTCTCGGTGGACCCGAACAGGTCCACCCGCCACACCGGCCGGCTGAAGGCGATCGGAACGCCGGCGTAGATCGATCCCTGCGGCTCGCCCCGGTCGACGAGGCGCAGTTCGAGCCTGACTCCCCGTTCCGGCGTCTCCTGACCGGTGAGCGGGCGCGGGTCGACGAAGTACATGTCCCCGACGACGACACCGAGGGTTTCGAATCCGAACGCTGCGAACATCACGTGCCTCCTAGTCCCGCATCGAGCCTAGGACGCGCGCCGTCAGGCGGCCAGGTCGTCCCTGCGGCCCTGCTTCGCTTCCTTCTTGGCGCGCCGCCAATCCCGCACGGTGGCGATCGCGGTCTTCAGGCCGCGCCGGCGTCCGGTCGCCGGGTCGGTGCCGGCGAAACCGGGCTCCAATTCGGCGAACATCCGCTCGCTGCGCGTCTCCGGCGCGTTGTCGGCGTCGTCGCGCAGGTACTTGTTCGGCAGCGACAGCTTGGCCAGCGTGCGCCACGTCTTGGCGTACTGCACCAGGAAAGAGCCCGTGGTGTAAGGCAAGTCGTACTTGTCGCACAGCGCGCGCACCCGGACAGAAATCTCGTGCAGCCGGTTGCTCGGCAGATCGGGATACAGGTGGTGCTCGATCTGGTGGCACAGGTTGCCGCTCATGAACCGCAGCGCGGGGCCGGCCTCGAAGTTGGCGCTACCCAGCATCTGGCGCAGGTACCACTGGCCCTTGGTCTCGCCGATCATGTCGGTCTTGGTGAATTTCTCTGCGCCGTCGGGGAAGTGGCCGCAGAAGATCACGGCGTTCGCCCAGACGTTGCGGATGATGTTGGCGACCGCGTTGGCCGTCAGCGTGGACCGATAGGTCGCGCCGGGCGACAGCGCGGTCAGCGCCGGGAACGCGACGTAATCCTTGACGACCTGACGGCCGGCCTTGGCGAGAAACTCGTCGATGCGTTGCCGGGCGTCGTCGTTGTCCATCCGCTTCTTGACGATCTTGCCCAATTCCACGTGCTGCAGGCCGACGCCCCACTCGAAGAGCAGCGCCAGCATGGTGTTGTAGAACAGGTTCAAGACGTTGAAGCGCTTCCAGCGCTGATCCCGGGTGACGCGCAGCAAGCCGTAGCCGACGTCGTCGTCCATCCCGAGGATGTTGGTGTACTTGTGGTGCACGAAGTTGTGCGTGTAGCGCCAGTGCTTGGACGACCCGCTCATGTCCCACTCCCACGTCGAGGAGTGGATCTCCGGGTCGTTCATCCAGTCCCACTGGCCGTGCATGACGTTGTGGCCGATCTCCATGTTCTCGACGATCTTGGCCACGCCCAAGGTCACGGTGCCGGCCCACCACGCCGAGCGGCGCGAACTGGCGGCCAGCAGCACGCGGCCGGCCACCTCCAGCGCACGCTGCGCGGCGATGGTGCGACGGATGTAGCGGGCGTCGCGCGCCCCTCGAGAGTCTTCGATGTCCTGGCGGATGGCATCCAGCTCAACGGCCAGGCTTTCGATGTCAGCGTCCGTCAGATGGGCGAATACGTCGACGTCTGTGATTGCCACTCGTCGTCATCTCCCTACGGTCGTGTCGTCGGTGCAATACCTACGCTATCGTAACCTACGAATCCGTAGGTTACCTGTGAGTAATCTTTAAATGTCGAGCACGCAATCGCCGGACGCGGCCGACACACAGGTCTGAATCCGGGTTCCGGGCTCGTGTTCGGCGCCGGTTCGCAGATCGCGGACGTGCCCGTCCACCAGGCTTACCACGCAGGACTGGCAGATACCCATCCGGCAGCCGAAGGGCATCTGCACACCCGCCCCCTCGCCGGCATCCATCAACGGCGTCGCTCCGTCGGCCGCGACGGCGCGCCCGCTGCGCGCGAACGTCACCGTGCCGCCGGCTCCGGCAGGCGCGGCCTTGGACACGGCGAACCGCTCCAGGTGCAGCCGGTCGCCGATGCCCGCCGCCGACCACACCTTCTGCGCTTGGTTGAGCATGCCCTCCGGCCCGCAGGCCCAGGTCTGCCGCTCACGCCAGTCCGCGACCTGTTGATCCAGGGCGGCCAGGTCGAGCCGGCCCTGCTTGCGGGTCTCTCGCACCTGCAAGCGGTAGCCCGGCTGGTTGGCGGCCAGCGCGCCCAGCTCGGCGCGGAACATCACGTCGGATTCGGTGGGCGCCGAATGCAAATGCGTGACGTCACCAATCTGGTTGCGGCGCACCAACGTTCGCAGCATCGACATCACCGGCGTTATCCCGGAACCGGCGGTCAGGAACAGGATCGACGACGGCGCCGGGTCCGGCAGGACGAAGTTGCCCTGGGGCGCGGCCAGCCGCACGATGGTCCCGGGCTCGACGCCGGCCACCAGGTGGGTGGACAGGAAACCCTCGGGCATCGCCTTGACGGTGATGGTCACCGTGCGGGGCGAGCCGCTGGTCTCGGCCGGGCTCGAGGTCAGCGAATACGACCGCCACCGCCAGCGCCCGTCGACGAGCAGCCCGATCCCGATGTACTGGCCGGGCTGATAGTCGAAGCTGAAGCCCCAGCCCGGTTTGATCACCAGGGTCGCGGAATCCTCGGTCTCGCGGCGGACCTCGAGGACGCGGCCCCGCAGTTCCCGCGCGGACCACAGCGGGTTGGCCAGATGCAGGTAGTCATCGGGCAAAAGCGGCGTCGTGATCCGCGCGGCGAGCTTGCGTAGCGCGTGCCAGCCGGGGTGCCGCTCGGCGCCGGCCACAACGGGTCGCTTGGTGTCGACGACGTTGCCCCTGATCGATGGGTTACGTCTGCCCAGCGGAAGCTCCTGCTCACTAGCCGGCGTCTGGCTTACGCCCAACATTGTCGCCGATTCTGTGCGCTCCACGAAACCTACGGTAGCGTAACCTACGGTGTCGTAGCTAGTCGGAATCCGTCACATTCGGCGCGTCAGAGCAGGTCAAGCAGGAACGGCAACTCCTGGTTCGCATACCAGGCCAGGTCGTGGTCCAGCGCGTCGCCGACGATCAGCTCGGCGTCCTCGTCGCCCAGGTCGGCGGCGTCGATGATCTCGATGGCCCGGATGACGTCCGGCTCGGCGGCGGCGTTGTCGACGTAGGCGGCGACGACCTGGTCGAGCGTGACGGGGGCGCCGAGGCGCACGACGGCGTCGTCGAGGTCGGGACGGAACTTGGCCTCCTCGACCTCGGCGGCCAACACCGCCCGCCGGGGCGGCAGGCCGGTGTCGGCTCCCCCGGCGTCCTGGGCCGCGAGCAGTCGCAGCGACGCCAGCGCCGCCTCGCGCAGCGCCACGTCGGCGAGCTCGTCGTCGTCGCCCTCGGCGTAGGCCTCGCGCAACGTCGGCGTCACCGCGAACGCGGTGCCGTTGACCGGCCAGACGGAGCCCTCGGCGACGAGCCGCTGCAACATCTCCAGGGTGGCCGGGATGTAGACCTGGATCATCAGCCCCCGACCAACGTGGCCGCGTAGTCGTCGACGTAGTTCGACAGCTCGCGCGGCGGGCGCTGGTAGTTCTCAGCCACCACCGGCTCCTTGGGCAGCTTGACCTTGGGCCGGCCCACGTCGTAGTACTCGATCGTGGACAGCAGGTGGGCCATCATGTTCAGCCGCGCGTGCTTCTTGATGTCGGATTCCACTATGTACCAAGGGCTTACCGGGGTGTCGGTGTGGACCATCATCTCGTCCTTGGCGCGCGAATAGTCCTCCCACCGATACAGCGATTCCATGTCCATTGGGCTGAGTTTCCATTGGCGGACAGGGTCATTCAGGCGCGCCCTGAACCGGTGCAGCTGTTCGGCCTCGGACACGGAGAACCAGTACTTGCGCAACAGGATCCCGTCGTCGATCAGCATCTGCTCGAAGATGGGCGTCTGGCGCAAGAAGAGCACATACTCCTGCGGCGTGCAGAATCCCATCACCTTTTCCACGCCAGCCCGGTTGTACCACGACCGATCGAAGAGCACGATTTCGCCCCTGGCGGGCAGGTGCGCGATGTAGCGCTGGTAGTACCACTGGCCCCGCTCCCGGTCGCTCGGCGCGGGTAGTGCCGCGATCCGGGCGACACGCGGGTTCAGGTATTCGGTGATGCGTTTGATCGTTCCGCCCTTGCCGGCCCCGTCCCGGCCCTCGAAAAGGATCACGATGCGCGCGCCGACGTGGCGCGCCCACTCCTGCAACTTCACGAATTCCGTTTGCAGCCGGTATATTTCGGTTCGGTAGACATCGTCGGAGATTTTGCGCGTGGTAGCGGTGCCCGATTTCTTACCGCTCGCCTTCGCCGACGCCCCGTCATTTATCGCGGTGCTCACAATTACGAATCATAGAACCAGGCACCGATTTTCACCCCGACTAATCAGCGGGAAGCTTCGAGTAATTCCTCGAGGGATTGGGCCAACAGTCCCGGCAGCAGGTCGACGTCGCTCATCGCCTCGCGGTCGGCGTTGATCCCGAAATACAACATGCCGTTGTAGGACGTCACGCTGATCGCCAGCGCCTGATTGTGCAGCAGCGGCGGTACGGCGTAGGTCTCCAGCAGCTTGGTGCCGGCGATGTACATCTGCGACTGAGCGCCCGGGGCGTTGGTGATCAAGAGGTTGAATGTCCGCTTGGAAAAGCTCGGGAAGCCGGTCGCGACTCGGATGCCCATGGCGTGCAGCGTCGGTGGGGCGAAACCCGACAGGGTCACGATGGTCCGGGCGTCCACCAAGCTGCCGGCGGTCGGGTTGGACTCGGTGGCGTGGGCGATCTGAGACAGCCGCACCACCGGGTTGGCCTCCCCCACCGGCAGATCCACCAAAAACGGCGTGACCTGACTGATCGTCTGGCCCGGGCCGGTCGAGTCGAGGTCGTCGTCGGCGTAGACGGACAGCGGCGCCATCGCGCGGATCGTCGCGGTCGGTGACACCGCCACGCCGCGGGACAACAGCCAGTTGCCCAGCGCGCCGGCCACGACGGCGAGCACCACGTCGTTGATGTCGCAGTCGTAGCGCGCGCGCACGGCGCGGTAGTCCTCGAGGTTGCCGCGGGCGACCGTGAACCTGCGGTGCCGCGAAACGGTCGCGTTCAGCGGGCTGCTGGGCGCGGTGCCCCGCGCCACCGCCCGCGCGATGTCGACGGCGCGGCGGCCCGCTTCGAGCAGCTCGTCATAGCTCGTGACCAGTCCGGCCACCGAGGACCCGACGGCCTGCAGCTGCGCACCCGGCCTCGCGATCCAGTCGCCGATCGCGCCCAAGGCCAACCGCGTGTTACCGGGGTCGCGTTCCGGTATCCAGATGTCTTCGGGGAACGGCGGCGGGCGGCGCGTCCGGTCGGCGATGACGTGGCCGATCTCCACCGCCGTCATGCCGTTGATCAGCGCCTGATGCGACTTCGTGTACAGCGCGATCCGGTTCTTGGACAGGCCCTCGACCAGGTACATCTCCCACAGCGGCCGCGACTTGTCCAGTGGCCGCGCGGCCAGCCGCGCGATCAGCTCGTGCAGCTGCTCGTCGCTGCCCGGGGACGGCAGCGCCGACCGCCGCACGTGATAGGTGATGTCGAAGTCGTTGTCGTCAAGCCACACCGGCCTGGCCGTGCCGATCAGCACCTCCCGGACCTTCTGCCGGTAACGCGGTATCTGGGGCAGTCGCTGTTCGATGGTGGCGAGCAGCGTCTCGTAGCTCAACCCGGCGCGCGGACGCTGCAGGATGGACAACGACCCCACGTACATGGGGGTGGCGGTGTTCTCGAGCCGGTAGAAGGACGCGTCCGTGGGGGACAACCGGGTCACCATTACGGCGCGTCCCTCCTGGTCAATTCGTCCTCGGTTCCTTGGGTGAACGGGTGTACCCGCCCACGGTAATCGAGCGGATACGCGCCGGATCGAGCTGTGCCATGATGACCACTTACCAGTCCCCGTCTGCCACTCTCCAGCAGGCCAATCCATGGAGAGTGCGCGTTGACCGTTTTCGCCGTGACACCCGTCGTCGACTACGAGCCGCCCAGGCGGGACGTCCCGCAGTGCCGGCAGCCACCCCATCCGACGCCGCGCCGCCGCGCGCGTGCGCCCCGCCGCCCCCTGGCCGGCCAGCCGGTCAGACCACCGAGACCGTCGGCGCCGATGCGCCAGGCGGCCGCCTTCGCCGACGCCGCGCTGCGCCGGGTGCTGGAGGTCGTCGACCGCCGCCGTCCCGCGGCGCAGCTGCGCCCGATGCTGGCGCCCGGCCTGGTGGACTCGGTGGTCGCGATCGGCGCTTCGGCGGCCTGCCGCGCACGCGGGCGTGACGGGACGGCGGTGCTGCGCCGGATGCGGCTGCAGCCCTCCGGGCGCCGCGACCCCGAGGCCGCGGCCGAGGTCTTCGGGTCCTACAGCCGCGGCGACCGGATCCACGCCATCGCGTGCCGCGTGGAACGGATGCCCTCCAGCGGCCGCTGGCAGGTGGTGGCCCTGCACATCGGTTAGTTGGGGGCTAGTTGGCGGCGCGACCGCCCGCGTACCGGGCCGCCACCGGGCCCATGATCGCCATGACGAAGACGTAGGACGTCGCCAGCGCGGCGACGGCGGGGATCGAGGTGCCCACCAGGCCGATGATGATCAGCGAGAACTCGCCCCTGGCGATGAGCGCGGCGCCCGCGCGCAGCTGCCCGCGCCGCGCCACGCCGTCGCGCCGGGCGGCGAGCATTCCGGTGGCCACCTTCGTGGCCGCGGTGACGGCGGCCAGGGCCAGCGCCGCCGGGAGCATCGGCAAGAGCTCGTGTGGGTCGACCGAGAGGCCGATCGCGAGGAAGAAGATGGCGGCGAACAGGTCTCGGAGCGGGCCGAGCACCTGGCGGGCCCGGTCGGCCGTCGCGCCGGTCAGGGTCAGGCCCACCAGGAAGGCGCCGACGGCGGCCGACGCGTGCAGGACCTCCGCCACCGCCGCGACCATGAGGGTGATGCCCAGGACCCGCAGCAACAGCTGCTCGGAATCGGGGTGTTCGACCAGCCGCCCGACGTGGTGGCCCCAGCGGTAGGAGGCGGCGAACGCGGCCAGCAGCGCACCGACCGCGGCGGCCATCCCGACGACGGCATGCACCCAGCCCCCACCCGACGCCAGCACCGCGAACAGCGGCAGGTAGGCCGCCATCGCGAAGTCCTCGAGCACGAGCACCGAGAGCACCGCCGGCGTTTCCCGGTTGCCGAGCCGGCCCAGGTCGACCAGCACGCGCGCGATGACGCCCGACGAAGAGATGTAGGTGACCCCGGCCAAAGCCAGGATGGCAACGCCGTCCAACCCCAGCAGCCAGCCGGCCACCGCGCCGGGGGTGGCGTTGAGGACGATGTCGACGCCGGCGGAGGGCAGGTGGTGCCGCAGGCTGGCCGCGAATTCGGTCGCCGAGAATTCCAGGCCCAGGGTCAGCAGCAACAGCACGATGCCGATGGGCGCGGCCGTCGCGATGAACTCGCCGGCCGCGGCCACCGGCAGCAGGCCACCCTTGCCCAGCGACAGACCCGCCAACAGGTAGACCGGTATGGGGGACAACGCGAAACGCCTTGCCAGGGCGCCCAATACGGCAAGTGTGGCCAGGAGGGCGCCGAGTTGAAACAGCAGCGCCCCCGAAACCTGCATCGGCTCAACCCTTGTCGATGATGCGCTCGACACCGGCGATGCCGTCTTCGGTGCCGATCACGATCAAAACGTCTCGCGCGCGCAACATTTCGGCCGGGCCGGGCGAGGCGAGCACTTCGTCGTTGCGTACGATGGCGACGATCGATGCCCCGGTGCGGGTGCGGGCGCGCGTGTCGCCCAGCGGGTGTCCGACGAACGGGCTGCCGGCCACGATGTGGACCTGTCCCGTCTCGATGCCCGGCAGCCCGCGGGAAAGCTCGGTGAACCGCTCCGCGATGCGCGGTGCGCCCAGGATCTGGGCCACCGCCTCGGCCTCGGCGTCGGTCAGGTGCAGGACGGGTCTGGCCTGGTCGGGATCGTCGGGGCCATACAGGACGACGTCGAAATCGCCGCCGCGGCGGGCGATGATCCCGATACGGTCACCGGTGTGGCTGGTGAATTCGTACCGAAGACCGACCCCGGGCAGCAACACCTCCTTGACATCCATGCCGTCCATCCTTCCAGCAGGACGGGCCCTGCTACATCTGAGCTACACCTGAATCCGCGCGCCCATGACCACTGTCCGGTCGATGGGCAGGCCGAAGTATTCGGCGGCGTCGGCGGCGATGTAGGCGGTGGCGATGAAGAGGCGCTTGCGCCACGGCGCCATGGTCGGCGCGGGGCCGGCCCTCAGCTCCAGCTTCGACAGGAAATACGAGGCCTCGTCGACGGCGATCCGACCCTCGGTTTGCTTCGGGTCGAGCAGGCGCAGGGCGGCCGGGATGTTGGGCCGTTCCATGTAGCCGAACTTCGCGGTGACGTGCACGACCCCGTCTTCGGCATAGCCCAGGGAATCGACCTCGATGCGTTCCTCGTCCACCACCCGCGGCGCCGGGAGCGTCTCGATCGACATGATCACCGAATGCTCGTGCAGCACCCGGTTGTGTTCGACGTTGGCCCGCATCGCCAGCGGCGCGGTCTCCTTGCCGCGGTTGAGGAACACGGCAGTCCCGGGTGTCCGCACCAGCGGTGGCTTACAGCCGGCCAGCTGGTCGACGAATTCGCGCAGCGGTCCCTCGGCCCGCGACCGGGCCTGCGTGACCAGCTCCCGGCCCCGCTGCCAGGTGGTCATGACGGTGAACGCGGCGGCCGCGATCAGGAGCGGCACCCATGCCCCGTGCACCAGCTTGGTCAGATTTGCCGCCAGGAAGAGCAGGTCCACCGACAACAACGACCCGGCGCCGACCACGATCAGCCACACGGGCGTGCGCCAGCGCCTGCGGGCGACATAGAAGAAGAGCAGCGTGGTGATGGTGATCGTCCCGGTCACCGCCATCCCGAACGCGAAGGCCAGTGCCGCCGAGCTGCGGAACGCGAAAACCAGGATCAGCACCGAGACCATCAGCAAGCCGTTGATCCAGGGCACGTAGATCTGGCCGATCGTCGACTCAGACGTGTGCACGACCCGCACCCTGGGCAGGTAGCCGAGCTGCGCGGCCTGCGACGCGACCGAGTAGGCGCCGGTGATCACCGCCTGGGAGGCGATAACGGTCGCGGCCGTCGCCAGCAACACCATCGGCAACCGCGCCCAGCCCGGCGGCAGCAGAAAGAAGGGCGCGTCGACGACGCTCTTGTTGCCCAACAGCAGCGCGGCCTGACCGAAATAGCTGAGCACGCACGCCGGCATGACCACGAGCAGCCAGGCCCGGGTGATTGCCGGGCGACCGAAGTGGCCCATGTCGGCGTACAGCGCCTCGGCGCCCGTCACCGCCAGCACGACCGCGGCAAGCGAGAAAAACGCGACGTCGAAGTGCTCGACCATGAACGTCAGCGCGTAGGTCGGCGACAGCGCTTCGAGGATCTGCGGGTGCGTGGTGATCCCGGCGACCCCGCACGCGCCGATCGCGGCGAACCACACAACCATCACGGGCCCGAACATGCGCCCGATGGCGGCGGTACCGCGGCTCTGAAAGGCGAACAGCGCCACGATGATCACCGCGGTGATCGGCACGACCCAGTCACCCAGGCGCGGCTGTATCACCTTGAGACCCTCGACCGAGGAAATCACGGAGATCGCCGGGGTGATCATGCTGTCGCCGAAGAACAGCGACGCGCCGAAAATGCCGAGCACGGCCAGCGTCGCCGCCGTGCGACGGCCCCCGGGCCCGCCGAGCCGGCTCACCAGGGTGATGAGCGCCATGATGCCGCCCTCGCCGTCGTTGTCGGCGCGCATCACCAGAGTGACGTAGGTGAGGGTGACGATGATCATCACCGACCAAAAGACCAGGGACACAACGCCATACAGGTTGGCGGTGGTGATCGGTATCGGGTGTGGGTCGTGGGGGTCGAAGATCGTCTGGATCGTGTAGATCGGGCTGGTCCCGAGGTCGCCGAACACGACACCGAGCGCGCCTATCACGAGCGACGAGCGGGCCCCGTCGGTGCCGAAGACGCTGCGAAGCGGCGACGCGGGCTTGGCTTGCGTGGGCATGGCGACGTTCCTCCACCGAGGACTAGCGGGAGGTCGATCCTAAGGCCGTCAACGGCGGAAGACCACCCAGCGCATCGCGCAGTACATGTACACCGCCTCGCAAACGCCCGCCAGCACTCGCGACAGCTGGTATTGCACCCCGATGGCCGTCAGCGCGCTGGAGACCCCGAGGATCAGCGCCAGGTAATTGACGACGACCACCGTGACGTAGACGGCGACCTGCTTCCCGACCGGCGCGTGGGACTGAAAGTTGAAGGTGCGGTTGAACACATAGCTGAGCGCGAAGGCACACGAGTAGGCCACGGTGACGGCGATCGGCACCGGAAGACCGAGCCCGCCGCGCAGGCCCGTGAGGATCGCCAGATCGATGCCGAACGTGAGCCCGTTGATCAGGCAGAAGCCGAGAAACGTGGGCGCAACGACCGATCCGAGCCCGAACGGAAGCCGATCGACCACCACCTCGCACCACTGATGGAATCGGTCCACCCAGCGCGATTGAGCGACCCGCGACCCGGTTTGCACACCGGTACCGTGGCATGTCCAGGTATCCGGCACGTGATCAATTGGCCAACGCCGGGCAGAGCCTGCGGCGCTAGTGTTGCCGGATGGACGGAAGCACGCTCAGCGTCGAGCGGGTCATCAAGGCGCCACCGGAAGAGATCTTCGCGCTGCTGGCCGATGCCGGCAGGCACGCCAGCTTCGACGGTTCGGAGTCGGTGAATCACGCCTCGCGGCAGTCGGTTCCCTTGTCGATGGGTTCGAAATTCGGGATGGCGATGAAGGGGCGGAAGGAAACTCTGTTCGTCCCGTACCGCACCACCAACACCGTCATCGAGTACGAGCCCGCCCGCCGCATCGCCTGGCAGACCAGGTCGATGGGCGGGCTGATCGGCGGCCGCATCTGGCGCTACGAACTAACACCCACCGAGGGGGGGACGCTGGTACGCGAAACCTGGGACGTGTCACAGGACAAACAGAAGCGGATGATCACCGCCGGTTCCATGCCCCGGCAGACCCAGGACGGCATGCGCGCCACCCTGGATCGGATCGCCGGGCTCCTCGAAAGTTAGTGTTGGCCAATCGCTTCCGCTGAGCGCCGGCGCGGCCCGTGCTTGATCGGGACCAGCATCGGGACCTCGCGACGGTACTGGCGATAGTCGCTGCCCAGCGCCGCGACGAGGCCGCGCTCTTCGATGTGCACCGCGATCAGGATGTATGTCGTCATCGCGATCGAGAAGAGCAGATGCCCGGCCGTCATCGTGGGGGCCGCCCAGAACGAGATGAGGAAGCCCAGCATGAGCGGGTGGCGCACCAACCGATAGAACAAATGAGTGCGGAAATGCAGTTCGGTGTAAGGCTTTTGGCGCCACGCCAAATACACCTGCCGCAGCCCGAACAGGTCGAAGTGGTTGATCATGAACGTCGCGCCCAGCGCGATCACCCAACCCAGCCAGAACAATCCCCACAGCAGCACGCGCGCCGCCGGCTGCCGCACGTCCCAAACGACCGCCGGCATAGTCCGCCACTGCCAATAGAGCAGCAGCAGCACGGCGCTCGACAGCACTACGTAGGTGCTGCGCTCTATCGACGGCGGCACGTACCGGGTCCACCACGCCTTGAACGCCGAGCGCGCCATGACGCTGTGCTGCAGGCCGAACGCCCCGACCAGCAACACGTTGACCACGATGGCCTCAACGATGGGCGACGACAGCCCGTGATCGACGGTGCGCGGCACCCACAGGTTCGCCACGAACGCAACGAGATACAGAAAGGCGACGAGGAACAGCAGGTAAGCCGCCGCGCCATAAGCAAGAGTCAAGTAACGCTTCATGGCCCAAGTGTCGACCGCATCGGCAGCCGGGTATATAGGTCATCTGCCTCATCTTTGCGCGGCGGCGCCCTAGTTATTTCTGACTAGTCGGCCCCCGCTTGACGATTTGAGGCAAACGCCTCATGCGGCCGGCGCAGCGGCGGACCGATGATCGCCCGTGACAAGGCCACTTCGAGAAGGCACGGAGCCCAGATCATGAGCGAATCAACATGTGACACATCAGCCATCGAGTTACTCGGTACTCGGGACGCCGAACCGCTGGGCGGCGCACGGATCGACGCGATCGACGTCAGCAGGCGAGTCGGCGGCCGGCAGATCCTCGACAAGCTGTCGCTCTCAGTGGAACCCGGCGAATTGGTCGCGATCGCCGGCGGCAGCGGAGCCGGCAAGACCACATTGCTGGAAATCCTTGCGGGGCTGCGAGCGCCGTCCGCCGGTGAGGTTCGGCACGACGGGGTCGTTCGTCGCGGCAAAGCGCTCGGGGCCAGCGCCGCCTCGAAAGTCGGCTTCGTGCCCCAGGACGACATCATTCATCTCGAGATGCCCCTGCGCCGGACGCTGCGCTACGCCGCGCGGCTTCGGCTCCCGGCGGGCACGCCCGCGGTCGAAGCGGAGCGGATCGTCGAGGAGACAATGCGCGACCTCGACTTGGCCGATCGGGCCGACGTGCCGGTGCGTTCCCTGTCCGGCGGCCAGCGCAAGCGGGCCAGCATCGCCGTGGAGCTCCTGACCCGGCCACGCCTTTTCTTCCTCGACGAACCCACCTCCGGGCTCGACCCGTCGACTGCGGCCGACGTGATGCGCCTGCTGCGCCGGCTCAGCCAGCGCGGGGTCACCGTCGTTCTCACCACCCACGAGCCGGCCGGCATCGACTTGTGCGACCGGGTCGTCTTCCTGGCCCGCGACGGCCACCTGGCCTTCACCGGCAGTCCGGCCGCCGCGCGGCACTACTTCGGCGTGGAGAACCTCACCGAGGTCTACGAGCGCCTGGCCGCGGAGCACACGCCGCGGATCTGGGCCGAGCGGTTCGCACAGAGCCGCGCGAAGTCAAACGCCCGGCCCGGGTTCAGCCGCCAGGCCGTCTCGGCCACCAAATCCGACGTCACGCGAACCGGCATGGTCCGGCAATGGTGGCTGCTCACCCGGCGCAACGTCGACGTACTCGCCCGCAACCGGCTGACCCTTGCGATCCTGCTGGGATCACCGGTGCTGGTGACGGCGATGATGGCGACGCTGTTCAGGCGTGGCGCGTTCGATCCCCGTGGCGCAGCCGGCGTCGGCCCGGCCCAGATCGTCTTCTGGATCGCGTTCGACGGCTTCTTCTTCGGGCTGACGTACGGCCTGCTGCAGATCGTCGGCGAGATGGCCGTCTTCCGGCGCGAACGCCTGGCCGGGCTCAGCGTGGGCGCGTACGTGGCGTCAAAGGTGACGGCGCTGCTTCCGGTTCTGGCGGGCGTGAGCGCGGTGTTGCTGCTTGTGTTGCGGGCGCTCGGGCGGCTGCCCGCGGCGGGATGGGACGTTTACGCCTCGTTGTTCGCGACGCTTGTGATCGAAGCGATTTCAGCGCTGGCCCTGGGCCTCTTCGCCTCGGCCGCCGTCTCCAACGCCGCGCAGGCGGCCCTCGCCCTGCCGATGTTGTGCTTCCCTCAGGTGCTGTTCGGTGGTGCGATCGTGCCGACCGACCAGATGGCCACCCCCGGACGCCTGATGAGCCTGGCCCTGTCCAACCGCCACGCGTTCGATGCGTTGGGGCGCGACCTGGAACTCGACCGCTACACCGCGACGCTGCCGGCCATGTCCGTATACCGCGAGACCTTCCAGGGCGGGAACGCCGTCAGTCTCATCGCGCTCGCCTCGTTCGCCATCGCCCTCACGGTGGCCACCGCCTGGCTGTTGGACCGGCGATCGCGGCCCGGCGCGTCCATGCGGTGACGGGAGCGAGCCGAACGAACGCTCAGAACTTGTGGACGAAGACGTTAATCGGCTCATCCTGCCCCCGCAGGATCAGCGTGCGGCGCTGCATGCCGGCCGTCATTTCGTCGGCGACCCCACTGGCAACCAGCAACTCCCCGCCGGCGGCGCGTTGTTGCATCCGGGCCGCGGCGTTGACCGGGCGGCCCAGGGCGGTGAAGTCGACCACGGCGCCGCCGACGTTGCCGACGTATGCGACGCCCGCGTGCACGGCGACGCCGGCGTCCAGCCAAGGTCCGTTCGGCGTGCCGTAGCCGATGGCCCGGAGCAGCTCGATTCCCGCCTCGACAGCTCGTTGCCGATACCGCGGGCCGCTGATGCCCCGCACGAAAAACGCCATCACCTCGTCACCGATGAGCTTGTCGATCACGGCGTCATGGCGCAGCAGGGTTTGCGTCGCGGCGCCGTAGAACCGGTTGAGCAACGCGGCGAAGTCTGCGGCGGCCTGACGGTGACCCAACGCCGTGGAGCCTCGAACGTCGACGAACAGCACCGCGATATCGACCTCAGCTCCTCCGCGCGGCAGCGCATCGCAGCACCGCGTGCACAGGTTGGGGTTCTTGCGGGACCGGCGGAAGCCGGCAACGGCAAAGAGCCGGCCGACGGGGCCGCCGAACGGGTTGTTGCACAGCTTGCAGCGCGGCGCCGACGGTAGGTAGCGGAAAGCGTGCCGCGCCCGGACCAGCGATGAGTGGCCCTCGGTCAGCACCGCGTCCCACAACCGCGGCGAGAGCCCCGGGTGCGATTCGTAGAGTTGGCTTCGGCCAGTGCTAAACATGCAGAAATGGTCGCCTCGATTTCCCGCGTGCACATGAGGCATTCGCCCCAAACATTCCGGCTACCGGGGCAGGTTTCAGCCGGGCGCGCCGCCGGTCAGGCCGTGCCGGGTCGCATACAGGCTGGCCCCGATCCGGTTCGAGACCCCGATCTTGGCATAGATGTGCTCAACATGATTGCGCACGGTCTTCTCGGAGATCCAAAGCGCCGAGGCGATTTCGCGGTTAGACCGCCCCTGGGCCACATGGAGCAAGACCTCGGCCTCGCGCCGGGTCAGGCCCGACGGCCTGGTAGCTCTGCGCGACGGCTGGTGACCCGCGGCCTCCAGCACGGCTTCAACCGCGTCGCCGTCCAGGCGACCCCGCGCGGCTTCGCTGCGCAATTGCGTGGCCGCGGCGGCCCCATCCAGCGCATCGCGATATGGTCGCGGCTCGGTTGAGCCGCAATAGCTTTCGGCCGCGGCGAGTACCCGCTCGCGCATCGACAGATCGTCGCCACGGAGCCCGTTCGGGTACCCCGACCCGTCCAGCCGTTCGTGGTGGTTGACCGCGACCTCCCGGACGGCCTTGAGCCCACCGACGCGGGCCAAGATCCTCCCGGTCAGATACGGATGCAAGTGCACACGCTCGCGTTCGGCGTGGGTCAACCCGTGCGGCTTTTCCCACACCCGGTTGGACACACCGATCCGGCCGAGATCGTGAACGTAGCCGGCCCGGCGCAGCGTGTCGATCTCGTCCGTCGCCAGCCCGGCGCACTTGCCGGCTTTCTCCGCCAGCTCGGCCACCGCTCGCGAATGGCCAAGGGTGAAGGGGCATTTCAGGTCGACGAAATCGCCCATCGCACACAAGAGCCGGTCCAGCGACGAACCACTCAGCGTTTCCCCGGGATCCGGCGCCAACCCGGCGGCCGTCTCCCACGCGTCTTCGTCGTCGCGCAGCAGCTCGTCGGCGACGTCGCAAAACACTGCGACTATGTCGGGGTCGAACTGTTTGCCGCTGCGACGGCGAACCTCCGCGATCGCGCGGCTCGCGCCGTAGGCGCGATGGTGCACTTCGGCGATGTCGGCGAGCTGCGCCACCCGCATGGTCACGGGTATCTGGCTTCCCGCGGCACCGGTAGGAAGGCCGCTGCCGTCCCACCGCTCGTACGCGAAGGGCAGGGCTTCGCACACGTCCTCGCCGAGGCCGATCTCCTCGGCGAGCAGCGCGGCCGACAGGCAATGTGAGTGCATCAACGTGCCGAGGTTGCCGCGTGCGTCCAAAAACAGCTTCGCCGCCAGCTGGGCCCGTTTCGGCAATGTCGACCCGCGGCCGAGGTTGCTGACGAGGAATCGCCGGAACTCAGCGCCGGACCAGTCGATGAAGTGGCTGTCATGTCGCGCCGCGATGTCGTCGCCGAACCACCGCGCGTACTCGTGCGAGTCGGCATGACACCCGATCCACATCACCAGGCCCGTGTAGAAAACCGTCCCGCGCTCACGCTCGCCGAGGCCGAGGCGCTCGGCGAGCCGCGTTCCCATCGCCGCCGACCGCAGCATGTGATCCATGGGCTGGCCGAGCCCGAGGTCGATCGCCAAAGACAGCGCCGCCAATACCTCAGTCCGCGACACCGCGCCGTCGAAGGGCATAAACCCGCCCCTTCCCGGCCTGTCACGGTGGCGACGCCGGTGTAGCCAGACAGAAGCCGACGCCTGATAAGCCTATGGCATCGGCGTTGCCAGGTGGCCGATTGTGCGGCCAGCCGCACACTGGCTGCCGAACGTGCGGCCAGCCGCACACTCGGCGCCGGGCTAGCGGCGCTTGACCGACTTCGGCGGCTTGGCGCCGCGACCCTGCTGGCGCGCCGCCGCACGACGCTCGCGGCGACTGCCGCCGCCGGGCACACCGGCCGGCGCCTTCTGGGCGCCACCGCCATTGCGCTGCACCTGCGCCGAGCCGTCCTCGGACGGGCCGGAATACGTGAGCGCGGGCGCCTCGTCATCAATGCCCTTGGCGCGCAACACGCTTGGCGCCTCCTCGCGGGCCGCGGCGGGCGCTTCGCCTTGGTCGTCGGGCTGCCCGCCGGCGCCGGTCCCCAGTTCCGCCAGGCCCTCGGGCGTCGGCTGCGGGGCGACCTGCGGGGTCGGCACCGCTTCCACGGTGACGTTGAACAGGAAGCCGACCGACTCCTCCTTCATGCCGTCGAGCATGGCCATGAACATGTCGTAGCCCTCGCGCTGGTACTCCACCAGCGGATCGCGCTGCGCCATCGCCCGCAGCCCGATGCCCTCCTTGAGGTAGTCCATCTCGTAGAGGTGCTCGCGCCACTTGCGGTCGATGACGTTGAGCAACACGTTGCGCTCCAGCTGACGCATCGCGCCCTCGCCGGCGATCTCCTCGAGCTCGGCTTCCCTTGCGGCATAAGCCCTTTCGGCGTCCTTGATCAGCGCGTCGAGCAGCTCGTCGCGGGTGAGGTCGTCGCGGTCGGAGTCGGCGTCGGGGTGGGTCAGCGTCTCGTGCGCAATGCCGACCGGGTACAGCGTTTTCAGCGCCGTCCACAGCGCGTCCAGGTCCCAGTCCTCGGCGTAGCCCTCGGCGGTCGCGCCGTCGACGTAGGCGGTGATGACGTCACGGACCATGTCCAGCGCCTGGTCCTTGAGGTTCTCGCCCTCCAGGATGCGGCGGCGCTCGGCGTAGACCACCTTGCGCTGCTGGTTCATCACCTCGTCGTACTTGAGGACGTTCTTTCTGACCTCGAAGTTCTGCTGCTCGACCTGGGTCTGGGCGCTCTTGATGGCGCGGGTCACCATCTTGTTCTCGATCGGCACGTCGTCGGGCAGGTTCAGCCGGTTGAGCATCGCCTCCAGCGCGGCGCCGTTGAAGCGGCGCATCAGCTCGTCACTCAGCGACAGGTAGAAGCGCGACTCCCCCGGGTCGCCCTGCCGGCCGGACCGGCCGCGCAGCTGGTTGTCAATGCGCCGCGACTCGTGGCGCTCGGTGCCCAGCACGTACAGGCCGCCGGCCTCGATCACCTCTTCGGCCTCCGCGCTGGCCTCCTCCTTGACGATGGGCAGCTCCTCGTGCCAGGCCGCCTCGTACTCGTCGGGCGTCTCGACGGGGTCGAGGCCGCGGGCCCGCAGCCGCTGGTCGGTGAGGAAGTCGACGTTGCCGCCCAGCACGATGTCGGTGCCGCGGCCGGCCATGTTGGTGGCGACGGTGATGCCGCCGCGGCGGCCCGCAACGGCGATGATGCCCGCCTCCTGCTCGTGGTACTTGGCGTTGAGCACGTTGTGCGGGATGCGGCGCTTCTGGAACTGCCGCGACAGGTACTCGGAGCGCTCGACGCTGGTGGTGCCGATCAGGACCGGCTGGCCCTTCTCGTAGCGCTCCTCGACGTCGTCGACCACCGCGATGTACTTGGCCTCCTCGGTCTTGTAGATGAGGTCGGACTGGTCGGTGCGGATCATCGGCTTGTTGGTCGGGATGGAGACCACGCCCAGCTTGTAGATCTCGTGCAGCTCGGCCGCCTCGGTCTGGGCGGTACCGGTCATGCCGGCCAGCTTGTCGTAGAGGCGGAAGTAGTTCTGCAGCGTGATGGTGGCCAGCGTCTGGTTCTCGGCCTTGATCTCGACGTGCTCCTTGGCCTCGATGGCCTGGTGCATGCCCTCGTTGTAGCGGCGGCCGATCAGCACGCGGCCGGTGAACTCGTCGACGATGAGCACCTCGCCGTCGCGCACGATGTAGTCCTTGTCGCGGTTGAACAGCTCCTTGGCCTTCAGCGCGTTGTTGAGGTAGCTGACCAGCGGCGAGTTGGCCGCCTCGTAGAGGTTGTCGATGCCGAGCTGGTCCTCGACGAACTCGACGCCTTTCTCGTGCACGCCGACGGTCCGTTTGCGCAGGTCTACCTCGTAGTGGACGTCCTTTTGCATCAGCGGCGCGATGCGGGCGAACTCGGTGTACCAGTTGGAGGCGCCGTCGGCCGGGCCGGAGATGATCAGCGGGGTGCGGGCCTCGTCGATGAGGATGGAGTCGACCTCGTCGACGATGGCGAAGTTGTGCCCGCGCTGCACCAGGTCGTCGAGCGAATGCGCCATGTTGTCGCGCAGGTAGTCGAAGCCGAACTCGTTGTTGGTGCCGTAGGTGATGTCGGCGTTGTAGGCCACCCGCCGCTCGTCGGGCGTCATCTGGGCCAGGATCACGCCGACGTCCAGGCCGAGGAAGCGGTGCACGCGTCCCATCCACTCGCTGTCGCGTTTGGCCAGGTAGTCGTTGACCGTGACGACGTGCACGCCCTTGCCGGCCAGCGCGTTGAGGTAGGCGGGCAACACGCAGGTCAGGGTCTTGCCTTCACCGGTCTTCATCTCGGCGACGTTGCCCAGGTGCAGCGCGGCCGCGCCCATCACCTGCACGTCGAAGGGGCGCTGGTCCAGGACCCGCCACGCGGCCTCGCGGGCCACGGCGAACGCCTCGGGCAGCAGGTCGTCCAGGGTTTCGGGGTTTTTCTCGTCGTTGAGGCGCTGCCGGAACTCGTCGGTCTTGGCCCTCAGCTCGGCGTCGGTGAGCTTCTCGACGTCGTCGGACAACGTGTTGACATAGTCGGCTACCCGCTTGAGGCGCTTGACCATGCGACCTTCACCAAGGCGCAGCAACTTCGACAGCACAGCTATATCCCCTGTGGGTTGGAGTCTTCCTCTTTTTGCGAGGCGGCATCCATCCTAGGTGAAGAGGCAGTTAAGGCCCTCAAACGTCGCTGAACGTCAGGCCAGCCTGATCAGCCCGTAGTCGTAGGCGTGCCGGCGGTACACGACGGACGGCCGTTCGGTCTCCTTGTCGTAGAACAAGAAGAAGTTGTGCCCGACCAGCTCCATCTCGTAAAGCGCCTCGTCGACGGTCATGGGCGTGGCCTGGTGTTCCTTGGTGCGGACCACCCGGCCCGGCTCGTGGTCTTGCCGCTCGCCGTGGTCGACCCCCGCGCCGTCGTGTTGATGCGGCTCGACGGGTTCGGAGTTGAAGGCCTTCGCGGGAAGCGGCGACACCGCGGTGGCGGCGGCCAGCGACACCGGCGTCTTGTCGCCGTAGTGCACCTTGCGGCGGTCCTTAGCGCGGCGCAGCCGGTTCTCCAGCTTGTCGACCGCGGACTCGAAGGCGGCGTAGAAGCTGTCCGCGCAGGCCTCCGCGCGGCTGACCGGGCCGCGGCCGCGCGCGGTGATTTCGACGCGCTGACAGGACTTGCGCTGACGGCGGTTGGGAGCGTGTTTGAGCTCGACGTCGAAGAGATAGATGGACCGATCGAATCGTTCGAGGCGGGCGAGTTTTTGCGAGACGTAGAAGCGGTAATGATCGGGGATTTCGACGTTGCGGCCCTTGAACACGACTTCGGCGTTGAGGGTCGGCTCGGCCGGCTCGCTGCTTTCTGCTGGCGCTTGGTCGAGAGTCTGACCGGAATCCACGGTAAGCCTTGACATACGTGTCAACTCGTTTCCTTTTCCACGTCGCACGCTGTGCGTGCCGGCTTCCTACATGACGCGCCGACGGGGGGTTGGGAGCGGTTTCTTCAGGTCACCGCCGCAGGCTGCCCGCCGATGCAAGGTGTCGGATTCTCACCCCCTCCACGTGTGGCGTATCAACCCGGAAATCGACGACTGCGTTGCGCCGGGTCAAAGATGTTCCTGAAGGTTGTCCTCGACGTTAGCTCGTGTTCGCCTTGGGATGCCACCAATTCCGGGCAGCTGTTGCGAGTTCTTCACATGCGCGTGGCTCGTCAACGGAGAAGGGCGGCTTCACGCGGCCGCGATCGCCAGCACCGCGGCCACGCGGACCCCGGCGGCGCGCAGCGTCCGCACCGACTCGCGGGCCGTCGCCCCGGTGGTGACGACGTCGTCGACAACGATGACCTCGCGCGTTTGGGGGCGCGCCGGCCGCCCGCGCAGCACCACCCGGCCGGCGATGTTGCGCTCGCGCGCCGAGGTGCCGAGGCCGACGGAGTCGCGGGCCAGGGCCTTCATCCGCAGCGCCGGCGCGACGGCGATGTCGGGGTGCCCGGCAACCGCGGCGCGCGCCAGCCGGGTGACGGGGTCGCCGCCGCGTGCGCGCGCCGCCGACCGCCTCGTCGGCGCGGGCACGATCGTCAGCGGTGTCTCGACCATCCCCCAGGTCAACAGCCGGTGGACCCCGACGGCCAGCGCCCGGGCCAGAGGACTGACCAGGTCGCCGCGCCCGTTCTCCTTCAGCGCGAGGATCGCCGCGCGCCGGGCGCCGGCGTAGCGGCCCAGCGCGAACACCGGCGCCTCGGGTTCGATGCGGGGGTTGACGACGTGCGGCTCGTCGGCCCTGACGTCAAGTTCCGCCGCGCAGGCGTCGCACCAGCGGGTCGACGGCGCCCCGCAGCCGCCGCATTCCAGCGGCAGGATGAGATCGAGCACGGAGTCAGTGTGGCGGGCACGGCCGACAACTACTGCTGAGGGCGCTCACGACGCCGCGATCGGTGCGGCTTCGACGAAACGCCGACGCGCCGGCTTCAACACGAAGACGGCCAGCGCCGCGGTTCCCAGATCGAGTGCAATCGCACACCCGAACACCGGAATCCAGCTCCCGGCGTGCTGATGCAGCAGCGCCGCGAGCGGACCACCGAAGACCGAACCGATCCCGAACGAGATGTAGAGCCAGCCATAGTTCGCTGTCGCATAACGGGCCCCGAACGTATCGGTCAAGGTGGATGGGAACAGCGAGAAGATCTCACCCCAGCCAAAGAACACCAAACCCGACAGGAGGACGAACAGCGTGGCGTCGTGTCGCGTCAGCAACCAGAGCGTCATGGCAACAGCCTCCAGCGCGAAGGCAAACGCCATGGTGTTTTCCCGGCCCAGTCGGTCCGATACCCAACCGAAAAACGGCCGCGTCAGCCCGTTCGTGAAGCGGTCGATCGTCAAGGCCAGCGGCAGCGCGGCGAGCCCGAACACCAGCACCTTGCTCACACCGAAGTCGGTCGCGAACGTAGCCATCTGCGACGTGACCATCAGGCCCGAAGTGGCCATCATCGTCATCATGACGAACATCAGCCAGAAGAGTGGCCGCTTGAGCATCTCGGCGGGCCGGTAATCACGCCGAGCGGCGGACGGCCGGGCGCTCGGTACGGTCAACCCGAGATCCGCCGGCGGCACCCGCAACCCCTGCGCCGCAACGAAACCGACGGCGGCGAACACGATGCCGAAGAGCCACAACGTCGACTCGACACCATGCGCGGCGAGCGACGAGGCGATCGGAAAAGTCGTCAAAATCGCGCCCATCCCGTAGCCGGCCGCCACCACACCGGCGGCGAATCCGCGTCGATCGGGAAACCACCGGACCACCAGCCCCACGACGCCGACATACACAATTCCCGTGCCGAGACCACCGACGCCGCCATAGGTGAGATACAGCATCGACACGGTGTGCGCGTAAGAAGCGAGCACCCAGCTCGCGCCCGCCAGCAGCGTGCCGATCGAGATCAACCGGCGGGGCCCGAAGCGGTCGACCAGCGCACCCTGGAACGGCGAGAAAAACGCCTGTAACAGCACCAGAATCGAGAACGTAACCTGCAATTCGGGCAAGGCAATCCCGAGTTTGGTGGCAAGTGGCTTGGTCATCAGCGTCCACACATACTGGGGACTCGATATCGCCATCATGCACACCAGCCCAAGGCCGAGCTGAAGCCAGCGGGTCTGCGCGACGGTCGGCGCACTGGGTACAGCCGTGCCGCCCATGGTGTCCGCGTGAACAATCAACGTGTTCCTCCGTTCCGATTGCGGCTCGGCCCGCCCGCCATTGAGCCACTCGCGCACCTACATTGCCCGCACCATTCCGCCCGGCGAAAAATCGGAAAACGGCTTCCTGCAGGAGTTTTCAACTGAAATCGAGTTATGCGACGCCAATGTGCGGTCCTGACAGTAATTTTCGCTTGTTACCCAGGCGTTACTCCCAGTAGCGGGCTTATCAACATCCACTCACAGAAAGCAACAGCCTGGAGTGCGAAATATGAACAGTATTGTCAGATAACGACATACATTGATAAATCTTACATATGCGACGATAAGTCGTGTGTATCAGCCCTGCAGAATAGCGGGTCGCCAATTGACCTTTTCGTCGCTGCGGGGCCGCGAGAACAATCTCGGGTGTGAGCTGGCGTGGGGCTGGTCAGCACTGACTCGTCGAGGCGCGCTTACGATCCGATCAGCACGGCGCTGGACGTCAGCGTCTTCCGAAACGATATGTGGCACAAGGCATGAGCCACGGCCGACGTCGCTAGCCCGGCAGCACCGGCAGTGCGCCGGGCACCGACAGCCCGGACACCTCCGACCAGCTCTGCTGGCTTTCGGGGGCCGACGCCGAATACTGCAGCACCCCTTCGGGGGCCGCGACGTAGACGGCCGACGGGTTGGCCGCGACCGTCGTGACCGGCATCTGCAGGCCGCGGGCCGGCGCATCGGAGTTCACCCCGTCGAGGTTGACGTAGGACACCGGGTGGCTGGCGTCGGTGCGGGTCACCACGATGTCATCGCCGGTCCGCCACGACAGCGAGACCACCGAGTTGCCGAGGCCGAAACCCAGCCGCCGCGGGTAGGTCAGCGCGTACTGCCCGGCCTGGGTCTGCTCTACACCGGCGAGGATCACCTGACCGTTGATCACCATCGCGGCGCGCGTGCTGTCGCGGGACAGCTGCAGGTCGGTGATCGGCCCGGGGAAGCTGGAGGCCACCACCGCGGAATCCACCGGAATGCGCGCGGGCTGCCCCGACGCCGGTTCCTGAATCGCGCGCAGCACGTTGTTGTTGTCGACCACCACCCACACCGCGTCGTCCAGCGACCAGCTGGGCCGCGTCAGGCTGTGCCCGTCGGCGGCCTGGACCGCCTCGCCGCCGAGGTCGCCGATCCACAGCGACGCCGCCTGGTCCGGGGCGCCGCGGCGCAGTGTCACCACCGACGCCACCTGCCGCCCGCTGCGCGACAGCGCGGCGCCGGTCTGGTCGCCCACCCGCCCGAACGCCCCGGGCACGGTGTTGGCATGCTGGCCGTCCAGCCCGACCAGCGACCCGTTGACCAGGGCGTGCAAGCCCGCCCCCGCACCGTCGGCCACACCGGGGTCGGTGGCGGCGACGTCGGAGGTGGTCCACCCTTCGGCGAACCGGTCGTCCAGCGGCGCGCCGTCGGCGTTGATCACGTACGGGCCCCGGATGTCGGCCCGGGCCAACGTCCAGATGATCTGTGCCGCAAGCAATTGCCTGCTGTGCGGATCGGTGGTGGACAACTTCTCCAGGTCGATGCGGGCGCCGCCGTAGCCCTTGCCGATGCCGTTCTTACCGCCGTCGGCCCGGGTCACCGGGCCGCGCAGCCGCAGCGGCGGGGCCAGCAGGTTGCGCACGGTGTGGGCCATCTCGGGCCGCGGCCCGGCCAGCATCTTGGACACCAGCTCGGTGGCCAGCTGGTCGTGGTCGGACACCGCGACGTAGCGGGGATCGGGCACCACGGTCTTGCCGGTCGGGTCGGCGAAGTACAGCGTGTTGCGTTTGTAGGTGGACTGGAACTGCTGCCAGTCCAGGAACACGCCGTTGGGCAGCCGGTCGATGCGCCAGCCTCCCGACGTCTTGACCAGCTCGATCGGCCCCGGGTCGGGCAGCACGCCCTCGGCGGTTTCGAACACGCCCACGTCGGACAGCGAGCCCAGGATGTCGGCGCGCATGGTCGCCGAAACCCGTTCGGCACCACGGGTTTCCACGAACACCACGTGGTCGATCAGCAGGGCGCTACCGGCGTCGTCCCACGCGTTGGACGCCGACTGGGTGAGAAATTGCCGGGCCGCCAGGTGCCGGTTCGCGGGATCGGCTGTGGCCTTGAGGAATTCGCGCAGCAACACGTCGGGGTCCATGCCCGGGGTCGGCTTGGGCAGGTTGGACGGCGCCGGCCGCTCGACCGTGCCGATGGCCTGCGGGGCCGACGAGCTGGGCACCCCCGCGCAGCCGGCCAGGACGAACGCCAGCGATAGGAGGGCGAGCAGCCGTCGCATCAGACGCTCCGCTCGGCGTGCTCGCGCGGGCGCTGCGGCTCGGGGCGCGGCGGCGCGGGCGGCTCGGGGATCGGCTTCAGCGGCAGCGGGCTGGTGGTCACCTTGTGACCGCGAATCAGGGGCAGTGTCAGCCGGAAGCACGCGCCCTCGCCGGGCTCGCCCCACGCCTCCAGCCGGCCCTGGTGCAGCCGCGCGTCCTCGACGCTGATCGCCAGGCCCAGCCCGGTGCCGCCGGAGCGACGCACCCGCGACGGGTCCGAGCGCCAGAACCGGCTGAACACCAGTTTCTCCTCGCCGGGTCGCAGACCCACCCCGTAGTCGCGGACGGTGACGGCGACGGTGTCCTCGTCGACGCCCATCCGGATCTGCACCGGCTTGCGCTCGGCGTGGTCGATGGCGTTGGCGATCAGGTTGCGCAGGATCCGCTCCACCCGGCGCGGGTCGACCTCGGCGATCACCTCCTCGTCGGGCAGGTCGACGAGCAGCTCGATGCCGGCGTCCTCGGCCAGGTGTCCCACGTTGCCCAGCGCGCTTTGCACGGTGGTGCGCAGGTCCACCGCCTCGACGGACAGCTCGGCCACGCCGGCGTCGTGCCGGGAGATCTCGAGCAGGTCGTTGAGCAGCGTCTCGAACCGGTCCAGCTCGTTGACCATCAGCTCGGTGGACCGGGCCAGGGTGGGGTCGAGGTCGGCGCTGTGGTCGTAGATCAGGTCGGCGGCCATCCGCACGGTGGTCAGCGGGGTGCGAAGTTCGTGGCTGACGTCGGAGGTGAACCGGCGCTGCAGGTTGCCGAACTCCTCGAGCTGGGTGATCTGGCGGGACAGGCTCTCGGCCATGTCGTTGAACGACACGGCCAGCCGCGCCATGTCGTCCTCGCCGCGCACCGGCATCCGTTCGGACAGGTGCCCCTCGGCGAACCGCTCGGCGATCCGCGACGCCGACCGGACCGGCACCACCACCTGGCGGGACACCAGCAGCGCGATCCCGGCGAGCAGCACCAGCAGCACCGCGCCGCCGGTGATCATCGTGCCGCGCACCAGCTGGATGGTGGCCTGCTCGTTCTTCAACGGGAAGATCAGGTAGAGCTCGAGGTTGGCCACCTGCGACGACGTCGGCGTGCCGATGACCAGCGCCGGCCCGGAGAACCCGTCGGTGTGCACGGTGGCGTACTGATACGCCGCCTGCCCGGCCTTGACGAAGCCGCGCAATGCGTTGGGCACCTGGTCGACGGGTCCGGCCGTGGTGGCGGCGCGCGGACCGTCGCCGGGCACCATCAGCGCCGCGTCGAAGGCGCCGGCCAGCCCCGCGCCCGAGGCGGGGTCGGTCTTGGACGTCAGCGTGTTGCGGGCCAGCTGGAGGCTGCTGTCCAGCGAGCGGGTCTCCTCGCCGTTGACGATCCCGGCGACGGTGGTGCGCGCCCGCTCGATCTGCTCCATGGCGCCGCGGACCTTCACGTCCAGCACCCGGTTGGTCACCTGGCTGGTCAGCACGAAGCCGAGCGCGAGGATGACGGCGAGCGACAGGCCCAGGGTCAGCGCGACGACCCGCAATTGCAGTGATCGGCGCCAGGCAGCGCCCACAACGCGACTCACCGCACCCATGCCCCGCGTCATGGGGCCGGAGCGCCCCCAGCGACTTCTAGTGCGTTGCCGAGACCCCCAGATCAATGAACCTCCCGGATCACGGAGGTCCGGCCTTGTATCCCACTCCTCGAACGGTCAACACCACGGTCGGGTTCTCAGGGTCTTTCTCGACCTTGGCCCGCAGACGCTGGACGTGCACGTTCACCAGGCGGGTGTCCGCCGGGTGCCGATACCCCCACACCTGTTCGAGCAGCACATCACGAGTAAACACCTGGCGCGGTTTGCGTGCCAGCGCGACCAACAGGTCGAACTCCAGCGGTGTGAGGGAGATCTGCTCGCCGTTGCGGGTGACCTTGTGCGCCGGCACGTCGATGTCGACGTCGGCGATGGAAAGCATCTCGGCGGGCTCGTCGTCGTTGCGCCGCAGCCGCGCGCGCACCCGGGCGACCAGCTCCTTGGGCTTGAACGGCTTCATGATGTAGTCGTCGGCGCCCGACTCCAGGCCGAGCACCACGTCCACGGTGTCGGTCTTGGCGGTCAGCATCACGATGGGCACGCCGGAGTCGGCGCGCAACACCCGGCACACGTCGATGCCGTTCATGCCCGGCAGCATCAGGTCCAGCAGCACCAGATCCGGGCGCAACTCGCGCACCGCGGTCAGCGCCTGAGTGCCGTCGCCGATGACTGCGGTGTCGAAGCCCTCCCCACGCAGCACGATGGTGAGCATCTCGGCCAGCGAAGCGTCGTCGTCGACGACCAAAATCCTTTGCCTCATGGAGTCCATGGTGTCACCAGATCGGGACAAATTCGGCGCACCACACGGGCGTTTCTTATTCGATACGGCCAAATCGTGACAATTTTGTGCTAGCCGGCGGTCAAAGACGCCGCCAACCGCCCCGGATCGACGTCGGCGTCGACGACCAGCCACCGCCCGCCCCAGCCCGCCGCGGCCAGCTCGGCATAGACCGCGCCGGTGCGCTGCTGCAGCCCGTCGTCGCGCTCATAACTGTCCCGCGCGCGGCCCGGCTCGTGCTCGGCCCGGTGCCGGGCCCGCCGCGCGGCGAGTTCGGCGGGCACCGCGAGCAGCACCTGCCAGTCCGGCGCGGGCAGTCCCAACCGCTCGTATTCGAACCGGAGCACCCACGCCGCCGCCTCCCCGGCCGCGTCCTGGTGCAGGCGCGCCGCGCTGTAGGCCGCGTTGGAGGCGACGTAGCGATCCAGGATCACCACGTCGTGGTCGCGGCCCAGCGCCGCGATCTGCCCGATCGCCCCGGCGCGGTCGAGCGCAAACAGCGTGGCCATCGCATACACCGACGACGCCAGGTCGCCGTGCCCGCCGTGCAACGCTTCGGCCGCGATGTCGGCGGTCACCGACTGCCCGTAACGCGGGAACGCCAGGGTGGCAACCGACTTCCCGGCGGCTTCGAAGGCCTTACGCAGGCCGTCGGACAGCGTCCGCTTGCCGGAACCGTCGACCCCTTCGATCGCGATCAGCACGGCGCGAGCCTATCCCGGCCCGCGAGCGCCACGCTGGCGTGACGCTCGAGGCCGAACGCCGCGCTGGCGTGACGCTCGGCGATTCAGCGCATCAGTAGCGGTAGTGGTCGGCCTTGTAGGGGCCGTCGACGTCGACGCCGATGTACTCGGCCTGCTCCTTGGTCAGCTTGGTCAGCTGGCCGCCGAGCGCCTCGACGTGGATGCGGGCAACCTTCTCGTCGAGGTGCTTGGGCAGCCGGTACACCTCGTTGTCGTACTCGTCGTTCTTGGTCCACAGCTCGATCTGCGCGATCACCTGGTTGGAGAAGCTGTTGCTCATCACGAACGACGGGTGCCCGGTGGCGTTGCCCAGGTTGAGCAGCCGGCCCTCGGAGAGCAGGATGATCGACTTGCCGCTGTCCGGGAACGTCCACACGTCGACCTGCGGGCGGATGTTCACCTTGGTGGCGCCGGACTTCTCCAGCTGGGCGACCTGGATCTCGTTGTCGAAATGCCCGATGTTGCCCAGCACCGCGTGGTCCTTCATCGCCTTCATGTGCTCGAGCGTGATGATGTCCTTGTTGCCGGTGGCGGTGATGACGATGTCAGCCTCGCCGATCGCGTCCTCGACCGTCTTGACGTCGTAGCCCTCCATCAGCGCCTGCAGCGCGTTGATCGGGTCGATCTCGGTGACGACGACGCGCGCGCCCTGGCCCTTGACCGACTCGGCGCAGCCCTTGCCGACGTCGCCGTAGCCGCAGATCAGCACCTTCTTGCCGCCGATCAGCACGTCGGTGCCGCGGTTGATGCCGTCGATCAGGGAGTGCCGGCACCCGTACTTGTTGTCGAACTTGGACTTGGTGACCGAGTCGTTGACGTTGATCGCCGGGAAGGCCAGGTCACCGGCCGCGGCGAACTGGTAGAGCCGCAGCACGCCGGTGGTGGTCTCCTCGGTGACGCCCTTGACCGACTCGGAGATCTTCGTCCACTTGTCCTTGTCGGTCTCGAAGCGGTTGCGCAGCAGCTCCAGGAAGACCTTCCACTCGGTGGGGTCGTCGTCCTCGGCGGGCGGCACCACGCCGGCCTTCTCGTACTGCGCGCCGCGCAGCACCAGCATGGTGGCGTCCCCACCGTCGTCGAGGATCATGTTGGCTGGCTCGTCGGGCCAGGTCAGCATCTGCTCGGCGGCCCACCAGTACTCCTCCAGCGTCTCGCCCTTCCAGGCGAACACCGGCACACCCTTGGGCTCCTCGGGGGTGCCGTACGGGCCGACGACCACCGCGGCGGCGGCGTGGTCCTGGGTGGAGAAGATGTTGCACGACGCCCACCGCACCTGCGCGCCCAGCGAGACCAGGGTCTCGATGAGCACGGCGGTCTGCACGGTCATGTGCAGCGAGCCCGAGATCCGCGCCCCCTTGAGCGGTTGCACGTCGGCGTACTCGCGGCGCAGCGACATCAGGCCCGGCATCTCCTGCTCGGAGAGCTCGATGTCGCGGCGGCCGTAATCGGCCAACGACAGGTCGGCGACCTTGAAATCGATGCCGTTGCGGACGTCGGCGGTCAGGGAGCTTTCGGTCGTCGTCATAGCGTGGTCTTCCTTCTTCGACGTTTGGGGGGCTCGCTCGAGCCAAGCGGTACTTAGCTTAGGTATGTTCTTCCGCCACTGTAGCCGCGACCCCATGACGCTCCGCGAACGGCGTCATCAGCCGGGCCAGGTCCGCCGCCACGTCTCCCCCGCCTTCGGCGGGAGGTGCCCCCAGATCGGCGCTCGGCGGCATGGACACGTAGCTCAGCGCCAGCCGCACGATGGCGCGGGCGAGCACCCCGGCGTCCTCGTCGCTGGTCGCCACCCAGCTCTGGGTGAGCGCCGTGGTCAGCCGCGCCGACGCCCGGTTGATGATGGGCCCGCTGTCGGTGGTGATGATCTGCAGCAGGTCGGGCTTAGCGACGCCGGTCAACAACGAGATCACCAGCGGGTCGGCGGCCGACTCCGCGAAGAAGGAGCGAAAACCCTGCAGGAACGCCTCGTGGATGTGGCCGACGTTGGCGTCGATCGCGGATCCGACCGCGTCGACCAGGCGATCGGCCAGGCGCAGGGCGTACCCCTGCGCTAGGCCTTGGCGCGACCCGAACTCGTTATAGATGGTCTGCCGGCTGATGCCCGCGGCGCGGGCCACGTCCGACAGCGTGATCGCCGACCAGTCCCGGGCCAGCAGCAGGTCGCGCATCGCGTCGAGCACCGAGTCGCGCAACAGGACGCGTGACGCCTCGGCATACGGCATCCGCTTCACAGGCGCGACAGTAGTAGTCGAGGCGTTCACGGTCTGGCCACTTCCACCATTTCGAAGTCGGATTTCGCGGCGCCGCAGTCCGGGCAGCTCCAGTCGTCGGGGATGTCGTCCCAGCGGGTGCCGGGCGCGATGCCGTCTTCCGGCCAGCCCAGCGCCTCGTCGTACTCGAAGCCGCACTGGATGCATCGGAACAGCTTGTAGTCGCTCATGCCGTCACACCTTCCTTCTCGAAGTCCGCCTTCTCGCGCACCGCACAATCGGGGCAGCACCAGTCGTCGGGGATGTCGCTGAAGGGCGTGCCCGCGGGAAAGCCTTCCCGCGGAGCGCCTTTGGCCTCGTCATAAAGGTAGCCGCAACCCGGGCAGCGGTAGGCGATCATGCCGCCACCTCATGCCGGGCGAGCAGCTTTTCGCGCAGCCGCGGCGCGATGTTGACCCGGGTGATGTCGCCGTCGTAGTGCGCCAGCACGCGGTGGTCCATCACCCGGCGCCACAGCGGCGGGAAGTAGGTCAGCGAGATCATCGACGCGTACCCGCTCGGCAGGTTGGGCGAGCCCTCCAGGCTGCGCAGCGTCTGGTAGCGACGGGTCGGGTTGGCGTGGTGATCGCTGTGCCGCTGCAGGTGATACAGGAACAGGTTGGTCACCACGTGATCGGAGTTCCAGCTGTGCACCGGGGCGCAGCGCTCGTAGCGGCCGTTCGTGCCTTTTTGCCGCAGCAGCCCGTAGTGCTCGAGGTAGTTGACCGCCTCGAGCAGGCTGAACCCGAAGACCGCCTGGATGACCACGAACGGGATCAGGCCCGGGCCGAAGATCTCGATCAGCGCGCCCCACAGCACCACCGACATCAGCCACGCGTTGAGCACGTCGTTGGACAGGTAGGTCCGGGGGTCCCACGGGCTCTTGCCGAGCCGGCGCAGCCGCTGCGCCTCCAGCCCCAGCGCCGAGCGCAGGCTGCCGAACACGCTGCGCGGCAAGAACTCCCAGAAGGTCTCGCCGAAGCGCGCCGACGCCGGGTCCTCCGGGGTCGAGACGCGCACGTGGTGGCCGCGGTTGTGCTCGATGTAGAAGTGGCCGTAGCAGGACTGCGCGAGGGTGACCTTGGAAAGCCAGCGCTCCAGGGAGTCCTTCTTGTGCCCCATCTCGTGGGCCGTGTTGATCCCCACCCCGCCGAGGACCCCGACCGACAGCGCCACACCCAGCTTGCCCGCCCAGCCCAGCGCTCCGTCAAAGCCGAGCCAGCCCAGGTTCGACGCGGTGAACAGGTAGGCGCCCAGGACCACACTGAGGTACTGGAACGGGATGTAGACGTAGGTGCAGTAGCGGTAGTACTTGTCGTTCTCCAGCCGTTCCATCACCTCGTCGGGCGGGTTCTGCCCGTCGGGCCCGAACCGCAGGTCGAGGATCGGCAGCAGCACGTAGAGCAGGATCGGCCCGATCCACAGTGGTACCTGCGCGGCGGCGTGCCAGCCCAGCCGGTTGAGCCCCCAGATAATCGGCAGCATCACGAACAGGGCCGTCGGGGCGATCAGCCCCATCAGCCACAGGTGGCGCTTCTTGTCCCGCCAGACCGGCGCTTCCTCGGGCCGCAATGCGGTCATCTGCCAAACCTCCTCGAAGTCATGGACCGTCGCCGAGCCTGTAAATCTGCAGACAAAGTGCGAGTAAAGACCTGCGGAATTACAGGCTCGGCGAACCGGTCGCATCTCGATTTGGACAATACGGCAGTTTGCGTCTTGTGTCTAGACACAAACCGCTATTTTGTAAACCGAGGATCAGCCGGCCGGGCCCGCCTCCGCCGGGGCCACCGAGGCGAGCTCCCCGGATTGCCGGCGCCCCTGAACCGAGTGCCGGTACCCATAGCCCACGTATATCGCCGTGCCCACCACCAGCCAGACGCCGAATCGCACCCAGGTCAGGGCGCTGAGGTTCAGCATCAGCCACGCGCAGGCGACGATCGACGCGATGGGCAGCAGCGGCACCCACGGCGCCCGGAACCCCCGCTCCAGGTCCGGACGGGTGCGCCGCAGGACCATGACGCCCGCCGACACCAGGACGAACGCGAACAGCGTGCCGACGTTGACCATCTCCTCGAGCTTGGCGATCGGAAAGACCGAGGCCGTCGCCGCGATCACGACGGCGACCAGCACGGTGATCCGGACGGGGGTCCCGCGCGCGCCGGTCTTGGCCAGCGACCGCGGCAGCAGCCCGTCGCGCGCCATCGCGAACAGCACCCGGCACTGCCCCAGCACCAGCACCATCACCACCGTGGTCAACCCGGCCAGCGCGCCGACGGCGATGATCTTGCTGGCCCAGTCGATCCCGTTGGCCGCGAAGGCCGTGGCAAGGTTGGCCGGCTTGTGGCCGGGCACGGTCTTGAGCTGGGTGTAGGACACCATGCCGGAGAGCACGACCGAAACCGCGACGTAGAGGACGGTCACGATCGCCAGCGACGCCAGGATGCCCCTGGGCACGTCGCGCTGCGGCTTCTTGGTTTCCTCGGCCATGGTGGCCACGATGTCGAATCCGATGAACGCGAAGAACACGATCGAGGCCCCCGCCAGCACGCCGTAGAGGCCGTAGTGGCTGCTGTGCGCCCCCGTCAGCAGCGAGAGCACGGACTGGTTGATGCCCGACGACTCGTGCCCGGCCTCCGGCTTCGGGATGAACGGCGAGTAGTTGGAGCGCTTGATGTAGAAGACCCCGACCAGCACGACGAAAATCACCACCGACACCTTGATGCCGGTGACCACCGCGGAGAATCGGGACGACAGCTTGGTGCCCAGGGCGACCAGGGTCGCGACCACCGCGACGATCAGCAACGCGCCCCAGTCGAGGTTGACCGATCCGAGTTGGACTGTGCCACCGGCGAATCCGAACACGTTCCCCAGGTAGCTCGACCAGCCCTTGGACACCACGGCGGCCCCGATCGCCAACTCCAGGACCAGGTTCCAGCCGATGATCCAGGCCAGGAACTCACCGAAGGTGGCATAGGAGAAGGTGTAGGCGCTGCCCGCCACCGGCAGGGTCGAGGCGAACTCGGCGTAGCACAGGGCCGCCAGCGCGCAGGTGACCGCGGCGATCACGAACGAAATCCAGATGGCCGGTCCGGTGATGTCGCCGGTGGTCGACGCGGTGACCGTGAAGATGCCCGCGCCGATCACCACCGCGACGCCGAACACGACCAGGTCCCACCAGGTCAACTCCCTGCGCAGCCGGGTCTCCGGCTCGTCGGTGTCGGCGATCGATTGCTCGACCGACTTCGTGCGCCATCGATTTGCCATTAGTCCGCCTCCGGGACCCGTTGGGACCCGTTGGGTCCCGTTGGACCGCACAGTACTGGGTAGTCTGCGGGCATAGCGGAAAGCGGGGGAAACATGCGGGACCATGCCGTGGTCATCGGGGGAAGCATCGCCGGGCTGTGCGCCGCGCGGGTGCTGTCGGACTTCTATACGCGAGTCAGCGTGTACGAGCGCGACGAGTTGCCGAGCGCGCCGGCGAACCGCGCGACGGTCCCCCAGGACCGGCACCTGCACATGCTGATGGCCCGCGGCGCGGCGGAGTTCGAGGACCTGTTCCCCGGCCTGCTCGACGACATGGTCGACGCGGGCGTGCCCATCCTGGAGAACCGGCCGGATTGCATTCACCTGGGCGCCGCGGGCCACGTCCTGGGAACGGGGCACACGCTGCGCGACGAGTTCACCGCCTACGTGCCCAGCCGCCCGCACCTGGAGTGGCAGGTGCGCCGGCGCGTCCAGGACATCGAGAACGTCGAGATCATCCGCCGCTCGGTGGCCGAGCCGCGGTTCGACCCCGCGCGCCAGCGCGTGACCGGCGTGCTGCTCGACCCGCAGGGGGATGCGGAGCCGGAGTTCGTGCCGGCCGATCTCGTCGTCGACGCCGCCGGCCGAGGGACCCGCCTGCCGGTGTGGTTGGAGCAGTGGGGATTCGAGCGCCCGGTCGAGGCCACCATCGACATCGGCATCAACTACGCCACCCAGCAGTTCCGCATGCCGGAGGGCCTGATTGCCGAGAAGGTGGTGGTGGCCGGGGCGTCCCACGACGAGTCGCTGGGGCTGGGCATGCTGCACTACGAGGACCGGGTCTGGGTGCTGACCACGTTCGGGGTGGCGGGCGCCAAGCCGCCCGCGACGTTCCCGGAGATGCTGGCGCTGGCCGGCAAGCTGCTGCCCGCGCACTTCAATTCCGCTCTGGCGCAGGCCGAACCCGTCGGCGAGCCGGCGTATCACGCGTTTCCGGCCAGCCGGTGGCGCCGCTACCACAGGCTGGACCGCTTCCCGGACGGCATCGTCCCGCTCGGTGACGCCGTCGCGAGCTTCAACCCGACCTTCGGGCAGGGCATGACGATGACGGTGCTGCAGGCCGGTCATCTGCGCCGGGCGCTGCAATCGAATGACCTTGCCCGCGAACTGAATCGGGCCACCGCCCGGACGACCTACCCGGTATGGATGATGAACGCGATCGGCGACATCACCTTCCACCACGCCCGGCCCAAGGGGCGGACGCCGTGGTGGTGGCGGCCGTCCGGCGCGCTGTTCGACCAGTTCCTCGGGGCGGCCGAGACGGATCCCGTTCTGGCCGAATGGTTTTTGCGCCGGTTCTCGCTGCTGGACAGCCTGTACATGGTCCCGCCGCCGCGGATCGTGGGCCGCGCCATGGCGCACAACATGCGGCTGTGGCTGCGCGAGCGCCGGGAAGCCCGGCAGCGCCCGCTCACAGCCCTACGGTCGCCCTGAACAGTTTGGAGGGCTCGCGCGCGACGAGGCGGATCGGTCCGTCGTCGGCCGCCACCCAGGCCGCCATTCCGCGCTCCAGCGTGAGCGATCCGGACTTGGCGTGCACCGTCGTGCAGCCCTGGGTGCTCAACAGGATCTGCGGGCCCTCGTGGGCGCAGCCCGCGTCGACCTCGTGGCCGAGGTACTCGCCGTCGAGTGCCAGCAGCGCGACGGCGAACTCGTCGGTCGGCGTCTGGTAGATCTGGCCGAACCCCTCGCGGCGGATCGGCGGGCGCAGCTGCGCCTCGGTGGTGGGCGTGAAGTCCAGCACCCGCAGCAGCTCGGGCACGTCGACGTGCTTGGGGGTGAGCCCGCCGCGTAACACGTTGTCGGAGTTGGCCATCACCTCGACGGCGAAGCCGCGCAGATAGGTGTGCAGGTTGCCGGCCGACACGAAGATGGCCTCGCCGGGGGCCAGGGTGATGCGGTTGAGCAACAACGCCGCCAGCACGCCGGCGTCACCCGGATAGCGTTCCCCCAGCTCCAGCACGGTCTTGGCCTCGGCCGCGAATTCCGTTGCCCCGGAACTGACGTACTGGATCGCGCCGTCCAGCACGGCGGGCACCAGCACGTCGATGTCGGGCTGCGGAGCGGTGATCCAGGTGGTGAACAGCGCGCGCAGGCCGTCGGCGTCGGACTGGTCGTTCAGCAGGTCGATGTAGGGGTCGAGGTCGGAGACGTTCAGCGCGCGGAGCAGCTCGACGGTCCGCGACGCCTGGCGAAACCCGGCCAGCGCCTCGAACGACTGCAGCGCCACCAACAACTCCGGTTTGTGGGAGGTGTCGCGGTAGTTGCGGACCGGCGAGTTGACCGGGATGCCCAGGCGCTCCTCGCGCAGGTACCCCTCGACCGCCTGCTCGGTGCTCGGGTGCGCCTGCAGCGACAGCGGCTCGTCGGCGGCGAGCACCTTCACCAGGAACGGCAGCACGTCCCCGAACCGGGCGCGCGACCCCGGGCCGAGCTGTCCCTCCGGGTCGGCGACGACGGCCTCCAGCAACGACACCTCGCCCTTGTCGGTCTCCAGCCAGGCCGGGTCGCCGGGATGCGCCCCGAACCACAGCTCGGCCTCCGGATGAGCCGCCGGAACCGCCCGCCCGGTGAATTCCGCCAGGGCGGTGCGCGATCCCCAGGCGTACGTCCTCAAGGCCCCGCGAAGCAGTTCCACTTGTCTATTTATCCCCGCACCAGTCGCATGTAAACCGCGGCCATCTCCAGCCGAACGGCCAATACTGCCAGTTGCTGCTCGGCGCTGACGGCGCCCCCCAACGCCGGCGCAACCGTGGAGCCGGCCGAGCCGCCGGGCCCGTCCGGCACGTCCTCGGCGGCCAGCAAGTACACGTTTTCCAGGCCGGCGGTCCGGGCGGCCACCACCGTCTGCTCGTCGCGCAGCGTCAGGGCCAGCACCCGAAGCCGGTCGGGCCGGGGCCCGTCGATCTCCTCGTCGTGAAACAGGTCCTCGACCGAGGACGCGGAGCCCGCGGGGCCATCGGTCGCCGTCCGCAACGCCACCACCGCGTCGGCCAGCCCGGTGGCGGCGACGACCTCGTGGGCGAGCCGCAGCAGCACCGAACTGCCGTGCCGGGCCAGCGCCAGCGTCGCGGCGCAGTCGCCGGCCAGCACCGCCCGCCGACCGACCAGCCGCTCGGCGATGTGCTTGGCCGGGTTGGTGAACAGCTCGCGGCCGGCGCTGTTGCGCAGCGCCTCGGCGTCCAACTCGTCGGCCAGCGGC
>NZ_AUWQ01000032.1 GCF_000455205.1 Mycobacterium sp. UM_CSW
CGCTTGCGATCGCCACTATGGCAGAACGGTGTGCATCAGCATCACGTCGTATGCCGACCACAGCGACAGGTTGAAGTAGAGATCCCGGCCCGACGACCACGGATGGATCATCGGCGCGTAGATGCCGCCGGGCATCTGGAAGGACGACACCAGCGGTTGCTCCCCGCTCCACGGTCCGGTCGGCGTCGGCGCGGTCCGCGCGACGACGTCGTTACTACCACCGTTGGTGTAGAGCACCAGGTACTGCTTGAGGTAGCTGTTGTACTGCGCCGACATCTCCCCGACCGGCCCGGGCCACAGCGGCGTCGCCGCCCCGGGATTGGCGGCGACCCAATGTCCGCCGTTGTCGCCGTTCCAGTACTGGTACTTGCTCAGGTCGGGCAGATAGTTCGGGGGAACCCGCGACAAAAACGCCGCGCCGCCGCGCCCCGACGGGGTGCCGAACTGGTAGATGTAACCGTCGTTCCCCTTCATGAACGCGCCCATCTGGAAATTCTCATTGCCCGGCGTGAAGGGGACCCCGGGGATGGCGTCCGCCGAGGCGGTGCGAATGCTGCTGGGGAAGATCCCCCAGTTCTGGCCGTTGTCAACGGATCTCGCGATCGCGGAGTAGTTCGTCTGCCATTCCCCGTCCCGGCCCCACTGTCGGATGGACATGTAGCTCATGTACTGGGTTCGCCCCAGGGACATGGCGGTGGTCGGGATGATGCCGGTTTCGTGCGGCGCCTTGTGGATGGTGTTGACGACCTGCTTGGAAAGATTGGACGCCCACACCGGTGAGCCGGAATACCTATCGTTGGGCACCCCGTCGGCGATGTGGATTCCGTGCGACAGGTCGCGATCCGAACTGCGGAACAGCGTGTTGTATCGCCATTGCTGGCCGCGGACCTTGCAATAGCCGAACGTGTCACCGAAGGCCATGAGCACCTGGCGGTTGACGGGGTCGCCGTTGTCCCACATGATCCCGAGGTCGGTTCCCGAGATGCTAAATCGCTCGAGGGTCTTGTTCGGGCCGTTTGGTCCGGTCACCCAGTCGACCAGCGATGTCGGTGCCCCCGCGATATTGGCCGGGGGCGGGGGCGCCGGCTGCGCCGCCGGCTGTGGGGCCGGCTGCGGCTGGACCGGGGCCGCGTTCGGCACTTGCGGGAAACCCGGCGCGGGCGGGTTGGGCCCGGGCGGCGGAACGACGCCGGCCTGGGGCTGTATCGGCGCGGAGTAGCGCTGGCCGCCCGTCGTTCCCGGCTTGAGCAACGAGGAGATCAGCGGACCCAGCTTGGGCAACGGCGCCTGGTCGTTCGCGTGAGTCGGCCGACGTCCGGTCGGCGGTTGGACGACGGGTTGGGGGGCCGGCATCGGGGGCGGCGCGGCCGGGGGGTCGGCGTTCGCTTCGGGCGCGCTGCAGGGAGTGGCGTGCGCCGTCGGCGCGGGGCCGACCACGACGAAGAAACCGAGGGCGGTCGCCGACGCCATCGATAACGACACGATCCGGGGAATCGCCGTCAATGTCACACCTTTCCCGGGAGCGGGCCGTCGCAATTGACGTCCGCAGCTGGCTCATGTGACGATAGTGATTCACGGGGCTAATGTGACCAGCGATCAGCGGATAGGTATGCATCCGTGACCGTGTCGCAACTCACCGGTTTCTCCGGCGCAGCGCTTTCTGCCGAGCAGACGCAGAATCGCACTGTACGAGCCTCGTGCGTGCGATTCTGCGTCTGCTCGCCGTATAGGATCCGTAACCCGGGCCGGGTACGCTCCCTTCCGCCAGCACACGCGGTCGGCGCCCCTCGCGGGCGGTCCACCTAGGAGGACATCCGGTGAGTGTCCCTAATCAGTTGCAGCAGGACCCATTCCAGAGCCGGACCTTTCTTCGCCGCGTGGTCGCCGCGTCGATGGCCGGCACCGTCGTCGAATGGTACGAATTCTTCCTCTACGGGACCGCGGCCACGCTGGTGTTCAGCAAGGTGTTCTTTCCGCGCGGCGGCAACGAGCTCGACGCGATCCTCGCCTCCTTTGTGACCTACGCCGTCGGCTTCGCCGCCCGCCCGCTCGGCGGCCTCGTCTTCGGCCAACTGGGCGATCGGTACGGACGCAAGAAGCTGCTGCAGTTCAGCCTGCTGCTGGTGGGCGCCGTGACCGTGCTGATGGGCTGCCTGCCGACGTTCGCCCAGGTCGGTTATTGGGCGCCCACCCTGTTGGTGGTACTGCGCTTCCTCCAGGGCTTCGCCGTCGGCGGCGAATGGGGCGGCGCCGTCCTGCTCGTCGCCGAGCACAGCCCGAAGGAGAGCCGCGGCTTCTGGGCGAGCTGGCCCCAGGCGGCCGTGCCCGGCGGCAACATGCTGGCCACCATCGTGCTGCTTTGTCTCACCTGGACGCTGTCTGACGCGGCGTTCTTGAGCTGGGGCTGGCGCGTCGCGTTCTGGTTGTCCGCGGTCGTCGTGCTGATCGGCTACTACATCCGCACGAAGGTGACCGACGCGCCAATCTTTCTCGAGGCGCAACGGGAGGTCGACCGCACCAAGGCCAGGCAGTTGGGCGCTATCGAGGTCTTAAGGCGTTATCCGCGCGGCGTTTTCACCGCCATGGGCCTGCGTTTCGGTGAGAACACCATGTACTACCTCGTCGTCACGTTCACCATCACCTACCTCAAAGTCCACGTGCACACCAACACCAAGGCGATCCTGTCGTGGTTGCTCATCGCGCACGCCGTGCACTTCGTGGTCATCCCGCTGGCCGGAAGCCTCAGCGACCGATTCGGCAGGCGCCCAATCTATTTCGTGGGCGCGGTCTGCGCGTGCACCTGGGGATTCTTCGCCTTCCCGATGATGGACACCCGCCGCAATGCGATTATCCTGGCGGCCGTCATCATCGGTCTGGTGTTCCACGGTGTCATGTACGCCGTCCAGCCGGCGGCCATGGCGGAGATGTTCCCGACCCGGATGCGCTACTCCGGGGTGTCGCTCGGCTACCAGGTCACCTCGATCGTCGCCGGTTCGCTGGCACCCATCATCGCCGTGCGCCTGCTCGAGACCTACAAATCCTCGGTGCCCATTTCCTGGTACCTGGCGGCCACCGCGGCGGTGAGCGCCGTGTCCGCGCTGGCCGCCCGTGAGACCAAGGGCATCGACCTGGCGACCCTCGACCGCGCCGATGCCCAAGCCCTCCAGCAGCGGCCGACCGAGCCTGCGCGAGACGCCGCAGCGCCCTGAACAGCGCAAAGCCAAATTGCCCCAAGTCAGCGCCGGTTCTGACGATCAGCTGCCAGGTTGAGCCAATTTGTTTGTCGATCACGCTCGGCGGCAATGTTCCAAAAGAGGCGAATGCGTCGGCCGGCCTTCGCGTTCGTCTAGGTCCCGTCGGTTCAGCCCGAGAGCCGACGGGGCCGTCCCTTTTTTGGCCACTCGGCCGAACCGTCCAGGAGTAGCGTGCGGCATATGGACGGCTCGACGGGCGTGTGGATACTGGGCGGCTACCAAAGCGATTTCGCTCGCAACCTCACCAGGGAGGGCCGCGACTTCGCCTCGTTGACCGCCGAGGTCGTCGAGGGGACGCTCACCGCGGCGAAAGTCGACGCCGCCGATATCGACGTCGTGCATGTCGGGAACGCGTTCGGCGAGATGTTCGCCGGCCAGGGTCACCTCGGGGCGATGCCGGCCACGGTGTGCGACGAACTCTGGGACACCCCGGCCTCGCGGCACGAGGCGGCGTGCGCGTCGGGCAGCGTCGCCGCGTTGTCGGCGATGGCCGATCTGCGGTCGGGCGCCTACGACACCGCGCTGGTGGTGGGCATCGAGCTGGAGAAGACGGTGCCGGGCGATACCGCGGCCCAGCATCTCGGCGCCGCCGCATGGACCGGGCACGAGGGCGCCGGCGCTCGCTACCTGTGGCCGTCGATGTTCGCCGAGATCGCCGACGAGTACGACCGGCGGTACGGCCTGGACGACACGCACCTGCGGGCGATCGCGCAGCTGAATTTCGCCAACGCGCGGCGCAACCCCAACGCCCAAACGCGCGGCTGGACGGTGCCCGACCCGATCACCGACGACGACGCGACCAACCCGATCACCGAGGGCCGGTTGCGCCGGTTCGACTGCAGCCAGATGACCGACGGCGGCGCGGGACTGGTCTTGGTCAACGACGCATACCTGCGCGACCACCCGGACGCACGCCCGATCGGCCGCATCGATGGGTGGGGACACCGCACCGTCGGGCTGGGTCTGCGGCAGAAGCTCGACCGCGCCGTAGACGACCCTTATGTGGTTCCCCATGTGCGGGCGGCGGTCCTCGACGCCCTGCGCCGGGCCCGCGTGACGCTCGACGACCTCGACGGGTTCGAGGTGCACGACTGCTTCACGCCCAGCGAGTACCTGGCCATCGACCACATTGGGCTCACCGGCCCGGGCGAATCCTGGAAGGCCATCGAAAACGGCGAGATCGAGATCGGCGGCCGGCTGCCCATCAACCCCAGCGGCGGACTGATCGGCGGCGGCCACCCCGTCGGTGCGTCCGGCGTTCGGATGCTGCTCGACGCGGCCAGACAAGTCAGCGGCGCGGCCGACGACTATCAGGTCGAGGACGCGAAGACCTTCGGCACCCTGAACTTCGGCGGCAGCACCGCCACCACCGTCAGTTTCGTCGTGAGCGCAACCGAGGGATCATGACCATGGACGTGGCGATCGTCGGCAAGTACCTGTCCACGCTGCCCGAAGACGACGACCATCCTTACCGGACCGGGCCCTGGCGCCCGCAGACGACGGAGTGGGACGCCGACGACCTGACCGCCGTGGAGGGGGAAATCCCCCGCGACCTGGACGGCATCTACCTGCGCAACACCGAGAATCCGCTGCACCCGGCGCTGAAGACCTACCACCCGTTCGACGGCGACGGCATGCTGCACGTGGTCGGCTTCCGGGACGGAAAAGCCTTCTACCGCAACCGTTTTGTCCGCACGGACGGCTTCCTCGCAGAGAACGAGGCCGGCGAGCCGCTGTGGCCGGGTTTGGCCGAGGCCGTGCAACTGACCAAGCGGGAGGACGGGTGGGGTGCTCGCACCCGGATGAAGGACGCATCGAGCACCGACGTGATCGTCCACCGGGGAATCGCGCTGACCAGTTTTTATCAGTGCGGCGACCTGTACCGGGTCGACCCGTATTCGGCCAACACGATCGGCAAGGAGACCTGGAACGGTCGCTTCCCCACCGACTGGGGCGTGTCGGCGCATCCCAAGGTCGACAGCAAGACCGGCGAGCTGCTGTTCTTCAACTACAGCAAGCAGGAGCCGTACATGCGTTACGGCGTGGTCGACCAGAACGACGAACTGGTCCACTACGTCGACATCCCGCTGCCGGGACCGCGGCTCCCGCACGACATGGCGTTCACCGAAAACTACGTGATACTCAACGATTTCCCGTTGTTCTGGGATCCGCGGCTGCTCGAGCACGACGTGCACCTGCCGCGCTTCTACCCCGACATCCCGTCGCGCTTCGCCGTGCTCCCCCGCCGGGGCTCGACGGGCGACATTCGATGGTTCGAGGCGGACCCGACGTTCGTGCTGCACTTCGTCAACGCCTACGAGAACGGCGACGAGATCGTGCTCGACGGCTTCTTCGAGGGCGATCCCCAACCGCTCGACACCGGAGGAACCAAGTGGGAGAAGCTCTTTCGGTTCCTGGCTCTGGATCGGCTGCAGGCCCGGCTGCACCGGTGGCGCTTCAACCTGGTCACCGGCGCGGTCATCGAAGAGCAGCTGTCGGAATCGATCACCGAATTCGGGACGATCAACCCCGACTACGCCACGAGCGCCTACCGGTACACCTACGCCGCCACCGGCAAACCGGGCTGGTTCCTGTTCGACGGCCTGGTCAAACACGACGTGCTCACCGGGAAGCAGGAGGGCATCTCCTTCGGCGACGGCGTCTACGGAAGCGAGACCGCGATGGCGCCCCGGGTCGGCGGGATTGGTGAGGACGACGGCTACCTGGTCACGCTGACCACCGACATGAATGCCGACGCCTCGTACTGCCTGGTCTTCGACGCCGCGCGCATCGGCGACGGCCCGGTGTGCAAACTCCAACTCCCCGAACGCATTTCCAGCGGCACGCATTCGACATGGGCCCCCGGGGATCAGCTGCGGCGCTGGCATACCGCGGAGTCGGCGGCGAGCGCGGTGGGGCTGTGACGATGTCCTACGGATCCCGCCGCCGGCACACGCACTGGCCACCGCAGTTGGCGCCGCTCGGCGGCCTCCGCTTCGCCCGGCGCTCGTCGAACTTCGAAGAGACAGTGCGGTTTTACCGTGAGCTGGTGGGGCTGCCGCTCTACGAGACGTTCGAGGCCAGCTACGGCAGCAACGGCGCCATCTTCGGCCTGCCCAGCTGGAACCTGACGCTGGAGATCGTCGAGTCGGCCGAGCCCGTCGCCGTAGATCCCCACGAACAGCTCTGCCTGTACTTCCCGGACCGGGAGGCGCAGCAGGCCGCGATCGCGCGGCTTCAGGCTGCAGGGCTGGCACCCGTGCAGCAGCACCCGTACTGGGAGGCCACTGGCGCGGTCACATACCGCGACCCCGACGGGCGTGAAATCGTGTTCGCGCCCTTCGTGTTCGGCGTCAACGAGCCCGACGACAGCGCCGCGTCCGGCAGGCACGAGTTCCCGTCGGGCTGAACATCACCGGCCCGAAGCCAGCGCCGTGATCACCGCCATGAGCGAGCAGACCACCGCGAAGGCCGCGGCGACGGCGCCAACATAAAGACCGTATTCCGCCGACACCGGCGGGTTGACGTTGAGCTTGTAGTACCACACCGTCAGCCCGACGATCAGCAGCGAAATGACCAGCGCCGCAACCGAAGCGGCCCTCACCGACAGGCCACGGCCCACCATCGCCCCCGCCACCAGCAGCGTCGAGGACAGCAACACGATCAGCTGTCCCGCACCGAAGCCCCTCGGCAGTATCAGGTTGCCGTGCGTCCCGCCGATGGCATTGGCCCAGCCCCCACCGCCCGTCGCCGTCGTCAGCCACGGCATCCAGGTGCTGGCCGAGATGAGCAGGGCAAAAAGCGCGACCAGCCAACCGGGACGCAGGCGGCGAGTCATGGTTGGGAGACTAGCCGACCCGCCCCTGCGCCGGTGTGATCAACGCCCGCTAGCTCTGCAGCGACGACAGGTTGAAGACGACGCCGGTCGGGTCGGTCGCCGCCGCCAACCGGCCGTATGGGGTGTCCTCCGCCGCCTGCACCACGGCGCCGCCATTATCGGCGATCACCTGCAGCGTCTTGTCGACATCCTCGGCGCCGAAGAAGATCGTCCAATTCGACGGAACTCCCTCGGGCAGGCAGCTGGCGCCGTCCATCATGCCGAGCAATTGCTCACCGTCGAATGATGCGGTGGTGTAGCGAAATTCGTCCGTGTCGGAAACCTGCTCGGTGCGCCACCCGAACACCTCGCGGTAGAAGTCGACCGCGGCACGGAAGTCGCGCGTGGTCAGCTGGTGCCACACGGGGCAACCGGCCTCCCCGATCACATTGAAGCCGTGGTGCTGCAACGGCTGCCACAGCCCGAAGAACGCTCCGGACGGGTCGGTCGCCACGGCCATGTGGCCCTTGGCCGGGATCTCCATCGGCCCCATGCACAGCGAGCCGCCCGCCGCGGTTATCGCGGACACCGTCGCGTTGACGTCGGCGGTGTGGAAGTAGGTGGCCCATTGGTCCGGCGACCCGAACTCGGGGCGGTTGGCCATCAGGCCGGCGACGGCGTGGCCGTCCTTGGCCGCGTTGACGTATCCGCCGTACTCGGGCCCGGCGGACTCGAACGTCCAGCCGAACACCGTGCCGTAGAAGTCCTGGGCGCGGTCCAGGTCCGACGTCGTCAAATCGATCCAGCAGGGAGCGCCCAGCGGCGCGCCGTCACGGATGGGCACGATGATCTCCTCCTGAGGTGTCTTGGCCCCGTGATCGGGGTTCACACGTATCGACTACCGCCGGGAAGAAAACTCATCGGCCGGGCATCACCGACGGACGCCGCCGTCACCGTTCGTGTGCGGATCCGCGGCGCTGAACACCCTGACGAAGTTCCGCAGCGATTGGTTGATGTCGCTGCGCAGCGCGGCGGCCACGATCATGCCGATCGGCCCGAACAGCGCCGGACCGCCGAGGTGCACGTCGAAGCCGACGGTGGAGCCCTGCTCCGCGGGCCGCACCTTGGCCATCAGCTTCACCTTGACGCCGCCGACGCCGTCGCCGTTGAGGGTCATGCCTTCCGGCGGCTTGTAGCGCACGACCGTCCACTTGATCCGGTTGTACATGCCCTTGACCTCGACGATCGACTCGACGACCGTCCCCTTTTCGATGTCGTCGGGCAGCGTGCTGCGCCATACCCGGTGGATGGTCAGCCATTCCTTGTACCGGGACAGGTCAGAGGCGTGCTTCCAGGCCACCTCGGGCGGCAGCGGTACGTCGATCGATCCGGAGAGTTTCGCCATGCGCTCTAGTTCTGGTCGCCGGTGGCAGCGGAGTCGGCGGCCTTTTTCGCCTCTTCCTGCACCTTGTGGATGGTGTCGGAGTATTTGCCCTGCGTCTTGTCGTCGACGAATTCGCCGGCCTTGTCGATCGCCATCTCGACCTTGTCGGCGTTCTGCGCCAACAGGTCCTTCGCCTTGTCCAGGAATCCCATCTTCGTGCCCCTTCCCCGAGGATTCGCCCGGAATTTTACTTGGCGGCCGTCACCGGCTCCCGCCACAGCCGCGGCCGCACCCCCAGCATCCGGGCCCGGATCCACCACGTCGCCTCGATCGCCGCGGCGCCCAGCACGCCGATGCCGAGCGCGGTCGAGGTCACCACCACGTTCGACGGGTCGAGCAGGAACTTCTCCCGCGCCAGCGGGAGGCTGAAGATCACCACGTACGCCACGCCGGAGAACGCGACGAGCGCCACGCGCCACCACTGGTAGGGCCGCGCCGCCACCGCAAGAACCCACAGCGCGGTCACCAGCAACGTGATCAGCGCGGCCGTCGACGCCTGCTCCTGCTGGCGGAACGTGGCATGACGCCCGTGGTAGGCCACCAGGTAGGAGGCGAACGTCGCCGCGCCGACGATCAGTCCCGACGGCAGCGCCGACGACACCACCCGGCGCACGAACCCTGGGTACGCGCGTTCGTTGTTGGGTGCCAGCGACAGGATGAACGACGGGATTCCGATGGTGAACCACGCCGCGATGGTGACGTGGATCGGCTGAAACGGGTACAGCAACGGGTCGGCCTTGAGCGGCTTGGCGAGCAGGCACTCGATGCCCACGAACAGCGCCAGCAGCACCGAGTACACCGTCTTGGTCAAGAACAGGTTGGCGACCCGCTCGATGTTGCCGATCACCCGCCGGCCCTCGGCGACGACATATGGCAGCGTGGCAAATCTGTTGTCCAGCAAGACGATCTGCGCGACCGCCCGCGACGCCGGGCTGCCGGCGCCCATCGCGACGCCAATGTCGGCGTCCTTGAGCGCCAGCACGTCGTTGACGCCGTCGCCGGTCATCGCCACGCTGTGGCCGTGCGATTGCAGCGCCTTCACGATGGCCCGCTTCTGATCGGGCCGCACCCGCCCGAACGTGGTATAGCTGTCGAGCGCGTCGGCCAATTCGTCCGGGTCCGTAGGTAGTTGACGCGCATCCATCGTGTCGCCGTGCAGCCCGAGCTTGCCGGCGACGGCCCCGACCGACACCGCGTTGTCGCCCGAGATCACTTTGACCGAAACATCTTGTGCCGCAAAGTACTCCAGGGTGTCGCGGGCGTCGGGGCGCACCTTTTGTTCGAGCACCACCAGCGCGGCCGGCGTGACCCGTCCCGGCGCGTCGGGGTGATCCACGGCCACCTCGGCTCGACCCAGCAGCAGCACCCGCAGGCCTTCGGCCCCAATGCCCTCGGCCCGTTCGGCGGCCTCCGACGCCGGATCCAGCAGCACGTCGGGCGCACCGATCACCCAGTCGCCGTGGTCGCCGAAGGACACCCCGCTCCATTTGGTGGCCGATTTGAAAGGCGCTGTCGCAGTGGGGATCCACCCCGGGGACCGGTCGTAGGTTTCGGCGATCGCCCGCATGCTTGCGTTGGGGCGCGGGTCGGCCGCGGCCAGCGAGGCCAGCGCGTCGGCGACTGGTTCGGACGGCGCGATCTGCACGACCTCGGAAACCCGCATGCCGCTTTCGGTCAGGGTGCCGGTCTTGTCAGCGCACACCACGTCGACGCGCGCCAGTCCCTCGATCGCGGGCAGTTCCTGCACCAGGCATTGGCGTTGGCCGAGCCGAACGACCCCGACCGCGAACGCGACCGACGTCAGCAGGACCAGGCCTTCGGGCACCATGGGCACCAGCGCGCCCACGGTCCGCAGCACCGATTGCCGCCACCCGGCGTGCGTGGTGAAGAACTGGGTGTAGATGGTCAGCAGACCGGCCGGCACCAGCAAATAGGTGACGAACTGCAGGATCCGGTTGATCCCGTTGCGCAGTTCGGATTTCACCAGGCTGAACTTGCTGGCCTCCTCCGCGAGCTTGGCAGCATAGGCCTCCGGGCCGACCTTGGTGGCGCGGTAGGCGCCGACGCCGGTGACGACGAAGCTGCCGGACATCACCGCGTCCCCCGGGGCCTTGGTGATCGGGTCGGCCTCGCCGGTCAACAGCGATTCGTCGACCTCGAGGTTCTCCTCCTCCACGACTTCGCCGTCGACGACGACCTGGTCGCCGGGGCCAAGCTCGATGATGTCGTCGAGCACGACCTCACCCGGCATCAGCGTGGTGCTCCCGGATTGCCTGCGCACCAACGGTTTCGCCTGCCCGACGATCGCGAGCTTGTCCAAAGTCTGCTTGGCCCGGATTTCCTGCACCATGCCGATGACGCTGTTGGCGATGATGAGCAGGCCGAACAGCCCGTTGATCACCGAGCCCGTCGCCAGCACGATCGCCAGCAGGACGCCGAGGATCGCATTGATCCGGGTGAAGACGTTGGCCCGAACGATGGCCGCGACGCTGCGGGTGGCGCGTTCCGGGACCGCGTTGCTCTTGCCCTCGGCGACCCGCTGGGCCACCTCGGCATCGGTGAGGCCCGCGATCATCGGGTGAAGGTTCCCAACTTGTCGGAGTCGAAGTACTCCAGGTTCACGGTGGTTGCCGGCGAACCAGAAAATGTAGCTTTGGAAATCGTTCCGGGCGGCGCGTTTTCGTCCGTCACCGGGAAGGTGAAGGTGTCGCCGTCCCAGTGCGTCAGCGTGAACGTCCGATTCTTCGGCCCCAGCGACAGCTGCAGCGCGCCGTCGCGCTCGGCAACGACGGCCGGGCCCCAGTAGTCGCTGGCATAGACGCCGGCGTAGTCGCGCAGCGGTCGCGCGGGGGCCGGGTTGGGCGGGGGCTGCTTTCCGACCAGCGATCCTTCCGGGTTGTTCATCCAGCCGATCACCTGCTTGTACAGCTCGGCCCAGTTTTCCCGAACCTCGCCGTACTGAACCAGATCCATGAACTCGGCGGTCAGCGTCTCCGGCACACCGATGGGCGCGGCGTTCGTCAGCGCGATGATCCCCAAATCCTCCGAAGGCAGCACCACGAAATTCGTCGCCGCCCCCAACGAGAACGCGCCGGAATGGCTGTACTCGGTGCGGCCCGACGAGGTCACCGACACGTTGAATCCGTAGCCGTAGAAACCGGACCGGGCCTTCGGCGTCGTCGCGGGAGACGAGATCACCTGCGCGGTGGTGGCCGGCAGCAGGGCTTCCGGCGAGGTGATGCGCTGGCCCTGGTAGGTCCCGTTGCCCAACAACATGATCAGCCAGTGCGCCATGTCGTTGACCGAGGAGCTCACCCCGCCCGCGGGCGACTGCTGATCCGGATCACGCTGAAAGCGAGGCTCCCACTTGTCGCCGACCTTGACGTGGTTGACGGCGTGGTCGGGCCTGGCGATGAAGTCGGCGAACCGCGAACTCGTCGCCGTCATCCCCAGCGGGCGGTACAGCGCGTCGGCGGACAGGTCCTCCCACGGCTTGCCGGCCGCGGCCGCCACGGCCTCGGCGGCCGCGGTCACCCCGAAGTTGGTGTAGGCGTAGCTGTTCCGGAAGGGCGCCAGCGGCAGGTACTTCAGGCGCTCGAGCACCTGTCGGCGGTCGTATCCCAGGGCCTCCAGCTTGTCACCGGCGTGGTCGGGCAGCCCGGAATGGTGCGAGTACAGGTCGGCGATGGTCACGTGGCCGGTGACATACGGGTCACTCAGCGCGAACCACGGCAGCTTGGACACCGCGGGCGTGTCCCAGGCGACGGCGCTGTCGGCGACCTGGTGCGCCACCACCGTCGCACCGACCGACTTGGACACCGACGCCAATTGGAAGACCGTGTCCGCGTTCACCTTGTTGCCCTGCGCATCGCCCTTGCTGGTATCCCTGACCCCAAAACCCTTGGCGTATACGGTCTTACCGTCATGAACGATTGCGACGGCCATGCCTGGGATGCCGGTGCTCTTCATCAGGTCGCCGACCAGGCTGTCGACCTTCGCCACGGCCTCGTCGATCCGACCGGCCGGGATCGCCAGGCCCGACACCTCGTTGGGAGGCGCGTCGGGCACCGCGGGCGGCGGGCTGGACACCGGACGCGCCGGCCCACACCCCGTCAACGCGAGCAAAGCCAGCGACGCGGCAACCGCCGCGCGTTTCGTCATGGCCGCACACTTTAGCGTGGCGACGATGCCCGCCGCGTGCGGCGGGAGGAGGAGCCGCGCAATACAACACAGCCTGGCGACGATGGTCGCCGGAACGACATTCGATTTAACATTCCGGACCCCCCGCGGACACGATGCGGCGCAACATTTGTCTGCAAGCCAGCGCACGAAAGGTCTTCGACACGGACGATTCGGACATTGACAATCCCTATTGGGAAGCCGTCAGGGATTGCGTCGAGGCCGACAGTTTCCGGGGTAACCCCGTGGTCGGTGAGTTCCGCTTGGACCGAAGCGTAGAGGAAAGCATGGCGCGCGCGCCGAACCGGCAACTGCTCGTCAGGAAATACTGCTGGACCATCCCCGACCCCGACACCGTGGCGTTCGTCGCGAAGCACGCCCACGGCGGCCTCGTCGATCCGATCGCGGGTACGGGCTACTGGGCCTACCTGCTCGCGCAGGTGGGCGTCGCCGTCGTCTGCTATGACCTCAACCCGGGCGCGGCACTGGCCACCAACGGATGGCACGACGAAGTCCTGCACGTCGACGTCGGCGCGAAGGACTGCGCCGAAGCGGCGGCATCACACCCCGACCGGACGCTGTTCCTCTCGTGGCCGCCCCACGGCCAGGACGTTGGCGAGCGAATCCTGCTGGCCTACAAGGGAAATCGCGTCATCTACGTCGGCGACGGCCAGGGCGGCGCCACCGGCGACGATCGCATGCACCGGATACTCGAAACCGACTGGACCGAAGTCGATTCCCGTCAGCCCGTGCAATGGTGGGGCCAACACGATCGGGTGACGGTGTACGAACGCGGCCAACCCGAGCTCTAGCGGGTCAGAGTCGCCACCACGGGTTGAACCTCCGCGGGGCGGCGGGATCGATGCGCTGGCCGGGCAACGGCACGGCCACCTCGACCCGGGCGGGGTCCGCCGCCGCCAGCAGACGCTCGACGGGTTCGGCCCACGGGTGGGGCGCCAGCCGGAAGGTCCCCCAATGGATGGGCACGAGCAGGCCCGAACCCGAGTCGGTGACGTCGAGGTGCGCGCGAACCGCCTCCTCTGGGTTCATGTGGATGTCCGGCCACGCGGTGTTGTAGGCGCCGATCGGCAGCAGGGTCAGGTCGAACGGGCCGTGGTCGGCCCCGATCTGCGTGAAGCTCTTGGTGTAGCCCGTGTCGCCGCCGAAATAGGCGCGGTGGCGGGGACCAAGAAAGGCCCAGGACGCCCACAGCGTGGTGTTGCGGTCGAAGAAGCGGCCCGAAAAGTGCCGCGCCGGCATGCAAATCACCGTGAGCTCGTCGAGCTTGGCGCCTTGATGCCAGTCGAGTTCGATGATGCGGTGCTCGGGAATCCCCCACGCACGCAGGTGAGCGCCGACCCCGAGCGGCACGAAGAACGGGGCCCGCTGGGTGTGTGCCAGCGTCATGACGGTGTCGATGTCTAGGTGGTCGTAGTGGTCGTGGCTGATCACCACGGCGTCGACGGCGGGCAGCCCCTCCAGTTGCACCGGCGGCGGGTGCAGCCGCTGGGGTCCGACGGTGTCCGACGGCGAGCATCGATTGCTCCACACGGGATCGGTCAGCACGCGGTAGCCGTCGATTTCCAGCAACGCCGTCGAGTGACCAAACCAGCTGACGGCCAGCCGGGCGGCGTCCCCGTCGAAGATTTCCGGGGCGGCCAACGGGATCGGTGCGCGCGGACGGCTGCCGCCGCGGTTACCCAGGAACTCCCACACGATGAGGCGCAGTTCCTCGCGGTCCATCTTGTAGATGGACGCCGGGTCGAGGTTGACGAATTCGCCGTCGGAATAGTGCGGCGACCCCTCGGCCACCGCGCGGATGGAGGCGGGTGACGCACCGAGGGCGGCCGGCGCGCCGTGCAGCGCACGCACCAACCAACTGCCGACCGCCAGCGAGGCCGTGCCGGCGGCCAGTCGCAGCGCCCCCCGCGGCATGACTGTCAGGCTCCCTGGAACTTCGGTGGCCGCTTCTCGATCCGCGCGACCTGCGCCTCGATCACGTCCTGGCTTGCCCAGGCTCTGTCGAAGAGCTCCTTGTGCTCCGGCCACTGCTCTTCGTAGGCGCCGTCGTCGTTGAGCACCCGCTTGGCGTGCTGTATCGCCAGCGGCGCCAGATGCGCGACCTCCTCGGCCCAGGCCTGGGCGTCGGCCAGCGTCCCGATGCGGTTGACCATGCCGGTTTGCAGCGCGGCGTCGGCGGTGAGCTTCTCCGCGGTGAGCAGCATCGCCCGGGCCCGTCCGTGCCCGACCAGCGAAGACAGCCGGCGAATGCTCCAGTTGTCAAGGGCCAGACCGTATTTCGAGGTCGGAAACTGGAAGAACGCGTCCGGTGTGGCGACTCGCAGATCGCACCGCATGGCCAGCTGCAGGCCGGCGCCGATGGCGGGGCCGTTGATCGCCCCGATCACCGGTACGGGAACCGCGTCCATGACCTTGTGCAGCTCGATGAGCCGGTCGGGGTAGTCGGCGGCGAATACGTCCCCGGACAGGTCCGCGCCGGCGCAGAACACGGTGCCCTGGCCGGTCAGCACGATCACGCGCGTCGACCCGTCGTCGCCCGCCTTCTGGATGGACTCCCGCAACTCGTCGACGAGCTGGGAATTCAGGGCATTGCGGCGCTCGGCACGCTGCAGCTCGATGGTCATAACGGCTTCGGTCTGGGTGACGCCGATCATTCACCCAGCCTATATAGCCTCGTCTGGTGACTCGTATCACGACCGAACAACTGCAAGATGCCGTGCTCGACGCGGGCTCCTACGTGAGCTGGGACAGCGATCCGATGGCCATGCCGGTGTCCGAGTCCTATGCGCACGAGCTCGCCGACGCCCGCGCCGCCACCGGCCGGGACGAGGCGGTGCTGACCGGCGAGGGCCGCATATTCGGGCGCCGCGTCGCTCTCGTGATGTGCGAGTTCGACTTCCTCGGCGGCTCGATCGGCGTCGCCGCGGCCGAACGGATCATCGCCGCTGTGGAACGCGCCACCGCCGAGCGGCTGCCGCTGCTGGCCTCCCCGAGCTCCGGTGGCACCCGCATGCAGGAGGGCACGGTCGCGTTCCTGCAAATGGTGAAGATCGCCGCGGCCGTCACGCTGCACAAACGGGAACACCTGCCCTACCTGGTCTACCTGCGCCACCCAACGACCGGCGGGGTGTTCGCCTCCTGGGGCTCGCTGGGCCACATCACGGTCGCCGAGCCCGGCGCCCTGATCGGCTTCCTCGGGCCCCGCGTCTACCAGCTGCTCTATGGCGAGCCGTTCCCGGCCGGCGTGCAAACCGCCGAGAACCTGCAGCGGCACGGGGTGATCGACGGCGTGGTCGCGCTCGACGAGCTGCGCCCGATGCTGGATCGCGCGCTGCGGGTGATCGCCGATCCGCCCGACGCGCCGCCCGGAGCGGCACCACCGGAACCGACGCCCGACGTGCCCGCGTGGGACTCCGTCGTGGCCTCGCGACGGCCGGACCGGCCGGGCGTCGGGCACCTGCTGCGCCACGGCGCCACCGACTGCGTGCTGCTGTCCGGCACCGGCCGCGGCGAAGCTGCGACCACCCTGCTGGCGCTGGCCCGCTTCAACGGCCAGCCCGCGGTGGTGCTGGGGCAGCAGCGAATCAGCGGCGGGCTCGTCGGACCCGCGTCGCTGCGGGAGGCCCGGCGCGGCATGGCGCTGGCTGCCGAACTGCGACTGCCGCTGGTACTGCTGATCGACGCGGCCGGACCGGCGTTGTCGGCCGAGGCCGAGGAGGGCGGCCTGGCCGGCCAGATCGCCCAGTGCCTGGCCGAGCTCGTCACGCTGGAGACGCCGACGGTGTCGGTGCTGCTGGGCCAGGGCAGCGGCGGACCGGCGCTGGCGATGGTGCCCGCTGATCGGGTGCTGGCCGCGCTGCATGGCTGGCTGGCGCCACTGCCGCCGGAGGGCGCCAGCGCGATCGTGTACCGCGACACCGCTCATGCCCCGGAACTTGCTGGGGCGCAAGGCATTCGGTCAGTTGATCTTTTGGAGTCCGGAATTGTCGACGCCATCGTCCCCGAGCATCCCGACGCCGCGGACGAACCGACCGAGTTTTCCCAACGGCTGTCACGCGCCATCGCCGCCGAAGTATGCACGCTGCGCGAAATACCGTCCGCCGAGCGGCTGTCCGCGCGGCTGCGCCGCTACCGCAACATCGGCCTACCCGCCGCGCGCTCTGCTCGCGACACTTAACTCACGCACACGACACGCCGGCAAGGGTCGCAGTGGCTTAAGTCTCGGCGTGCGCGTCTTGCTCCGGCAGCCCGAGATAGCGCTGGATCGTCGGCCCGAGCCAGTCGACGATCTCGTCGCGCGACATCGCCACGACCGGCGGCAGGCGTAACACGAAGCGACACAACGCCATACCCAAGATCTGGGTGGCGACCAGGCCCGCCCGCACCCCGGATTCCCCGGCCGGCACCAAGGTGGCGACCAGCGGCTGCAGCTGGGTCCCGAAAATCTCCTGCATGCGTTGCGCCGCTTCGCCATTCGTGGCGCTGGACCGCAGCAGGATGACCAGCGCCTCGTCGCCCTCCCAGCGTTCGAGGAAGTGACGGACCACCGACCGCCCGACCTGCGAGCGCTCCCCTAGCGCGAATTCCGGGAACCTGAGGTCAAAGTCCGCCGCCGCGGCGAACAGCTTGTCCTTGCTGCCGTAGTAGCGCATCACCATCGCCGGGTCGACCCCGGCATCCGAGGCGATCGCCCGAATGGTGGCCGCCTGGAAACCGGACGCGCCGAAGCGCTCGCGGGCGGCCGTAAGGATCGCGGCCTTGGTCTGCTCCGAGGATCTCCTCATGTCAACAATTGTAGGCCAACAAGTGTTGACTTCCTACGTCCGACGCGCCAGCATGAGAGTTATGCCAACAAGCGTTGACTAACGAAACGAGAGGAGCCGACCATGAACGACACCGACGTCCTGGTGGTAGGCGCCGGACCGACCGGGCTGGCATTGGGCGCTTCCCTGACCGCCAAGGGAGTCCGCGCCGTCGTCGTGGACGCGTTGGCCGAGGGCCAGAACACCACCCGCGCGGCCGTCGTGAACGCGCGGACGCTCGAGGTGCTCGAAGAGCTCGACGTGGCGCGGCGGATGGTCAAGGCGGGCCTGATCGCGCCGCGATTCACCATGCGCGCGGGCCGACGGATCCTGATCCCGGTCGACTTCAGCGCGCTGCCGACGACATATCCGTACAGCCTGATGCTCTCCCAGGCCGACACCGAACGCCTGCTGCTGGAGCGGCTGCACGAACTGGGCGGCCGGGTGATCCGGCCCAAGACCCTGAGCCGCCTCACCCCGGAGGCGAACGGTGTCACCGCCGTCTTCGACGACGGTGACACCATCCGGGCCGGCTACGTCGTCGGTGCCGACGGGATGCACAGCACGGTGCGCGAACAGGCCGGAATCGGGTTCACCGGAAGCGAATTCGCCGAGTCCTTCGCGCTCGCCGACGTCCGGCTGGCCGGCCCGGCGCCCCGCGACGAGGTGATCCTGTTCTACGCCAAGGAAGGCCTGACCGTGGTGGCGCCGCTGCCCGGCGGCATCTTCCGCATCGTCGCGCCGGTCGCCGACGCTCCGAAGACGCCATCGGTCGATTTCGTGCAGGCGCTGCTGGATTCCCGCACGTTCGGACCCGGCGAGTTGGCAGTCACCGAGCTGCTGTGGGGGACGCGGTTCCACATCCACCACCGGGTCGCCGACACCTACCGGGCCGGCCGGCTGTTGCTGGCCGGCGACGCCGCCCACGTGCACAGCCCCGCCGGCGGCCAGGGCATGAACCTCGGCATCACCGACGCGATCGCACTGGCCGGCGCGCTCTCCGAGGTGCTGGGCGGCGGTCCCGATGCGGCCCTGGACGCGTACGCGGCCACCCAGCGGCGATGGGCCGAGCAGGTGCTGACACTGACCGGACGGCTGACCCGGATGTCGACCCTGCCGCGCCCGTTGCGCCCGATCCGCAACTCGGGGATACGGCTGGCCGCGCAGGTCCCCGCCGTGCGACGGCAGCTCGCGGTCCAGCTCAGCGGCCTGAGTCGCCGGTGATCGCGGGTGCTCGCGGCTGAGCCGCGCCTCCCACCGCCACCGCGGACAATCAGGCAAGATGGGCGGCATGGACACTGGTCCCACCTCGCCCCGGGTCTTGGTCGTCGACGACGACTCCGACGTACTCGCCTCGCTGGAACGTGGCCTGCGCCTGTCCGGGTTCGAGGTGTCGACGGCCGTCGACGGCGCCGAGGCGTTGCGCAGCGCCACCGAGACGCGGCCGGACGCGATCGTCCTGGACATCAACATGCCCGTGCTGGACGGCGTCAGCGTCGTCACTGCGCTGCGGGCCATGGACAACGACGTGCCGGTCTGCGTGCTGTCCGCGCGCAGCTCGGTCGACGACCGGGTCGCGGGGCTGGAGGCCGGCGCCGATGATTACCTCGTCAAGCCGTTCGTGCTGGCCGAGCTGGTCGCGCGGGTCAAGGCGCTGCTGCGCCGCCGCGGCTCCACCGCGACCTCTTCCTCCGAAACCATCACGGTCGGTCCGCTGGAGGTCGACATCCCCGGTCGCCGGGCTCGGGTCAACGGCGTCGACGTCGACCTGACCAAGCGCGAGTTCGACCTGCTCGCGGTGCTGGCCGAGCACAAGACCGCGGTGCTGTCCCGGGCGCAACTGCTGGAGCTGGTTTGGGGCTACGACTTCGCCGCCGACACCAACGTCGTCGACGTTTTCATCGGGTATCTGCGTCGCAAGCTGGAGGCCAACGGAGGTCCCCGCCTGCTGCACACCGTCCGCGGAGTCGGGTTCGTGCTGCGAATGCAGTAGCCATGCAGTAACCAGATCGCACAGCCATGAACCTCCTGTCCCGGATCTTTGCCCGTACGCCCTCGCTGCGAACCCGGGTGGTGCTCGCGACGGTCATCGGCGCGGCGATTCCGGTGCTCATCGTCGGCGCCGTCGTCTGGGTCGGGATCACCAACGACCGCAAGGAACGGCTGGACCGCCGCCTCGACGAGGCCGCCGGTTTCGCGATCCCCTTCCTGCCGCGCGGTCTCGACGAAATCCCGCGCTCACCGAACGACCGTGACGCGATCATGACGATCCGGCGCGGGAACCAGGTCAAGTCGAATTCGGACGTCACGCTGCCCAAACTCGACGTCGACTACGGCGACGCCTACGTCAACGGGGTGCGCTACCGGGTCCGCACGGTGGAGATACCCGGGCCGGGACCGAGTTCGCTCGCCGTCGGCGCCACCTATGACGCCACCCTCGCCGAGACCAACAACCTGCACCGCCGGGTGATGCTGATCTGCGGGTTCGCCATCGGCGCTTCCGCGGTTTTCGCGTGGCTGCTGGCCGCGTTCGCGGTGCGCCCGTTCAAACAGCTCGCCCAGCAGACCCGATCGATCGACGCGGGCGACGAGGCGCCGCGGGTCGAAGTGCATGGCGCCAGCGAGGCCGTCGAGATCGCCGAGGCGATGAGGGGAATGCTGCAGCGCATCTGGGACGAGCAGAACCGGACCAAGGAGGCGCTCGAATCGGCCCGCGACTTCGCGGCGGTGTCCTCCCACGAGCTGCGCACCCCGCTGACGGCGATGCGCACCAACCTCGAGGTGCTCACCACCCTGGACCTGTCCGACGACCAACGCAAAGAGGTGGTCAACGACGTCATCCGCACGCAGGCGCGCATCGAGGCCACCCTGAGCGCGCTGGAGCGGTTGGCCCAGGGCGAGCTGTCGACGTCGGACGATCAGGTGCCGGTCGACATCACCGAGCTGCTCGACCGCGCGGCGCACGACGCCATGCGGGTCTACCCCGACCTCGATGTCTCCCTGGTGCCCTCGCCGACCTGCATCATCGTGGGTCTGCCCGCCGGCTTGCGCCTCGCCGTCGACAACGCGATCGCCAACGCCGTCAAACACGGCGGCGCCACCCGGGTCCAGCTGTCGGCGGTCAGCTCGCGCGCCGGGGTGGAGATCGCCGTCGACGACAACGGCAGCGGGGTCCCGGAGTCCGAGCGCCAGGTGGTGTTCGAGCGGTTCTCGCGCGGGTCGACGGCCTCGCATTCGGGATCGGGCCTGGGCCTGGCGTTGGTGGCCCAGCAGGCGCACCTGCACGGTGGGACGGCGTCGCTGGAGGACAGCCCGCTGGGTGGGGCGCGCTTACTGCTGCGCATCCCCGCGCCGACCTAAGTCCTGCGTTTACTTCCTGGAGCTCTTGCACCACGGCGTGAAACAGGCCCGCGCGGCGGCCGCCTCGTCCTTGAACCAGACCTGCGCGACGGTCGGATCGTAGGCCGGGTCGTCGGGGGTGTAGTACAGCCGGGTATCCGAACGGCCCTTCACCAGCCATCCCGCCGGCCCGCCGCCATCCGGGGTGGCGCGAGCGGAGCCCGGGCCGTAGGGCTCATACGGCAACACCGGGGTCCACTTGGTCGCCGGCTGCTTGGCGACCGGCGCCGGCTTCGCCGGGCGCGCCTTGGCGCCGTGCGGCTTCTTGCCCGGCGAAACCTTTCGCGGCGGCGGCTTTTTGCCGGCGGGAGTCTTCTTCGTAGGCGATCCCTTAGCGCCCGGGCGGGCCTTCTTCGCGGGGGCCTTCTTCGCCGCCGGTCGCTTGCCCCTCGGCGGCTTTTCGGCGGTCGGCTCCGGCTTGGAAAAGAATCTTCGAAGGAACGAAAGCCCGGTCTTTCGTGGCTCTTCCACCGGCGGCGGTTCGGGAGCGACGGGAATCTCCGTGGTCTCAGGCTCGGGCTCGACGGGGAGCATGGTCGTCGGCGGTTCTTGCTCGACGGGAATCTGCGTCGTCTCGGGCTCCGCCTCGACCGGGATCATGGCGGTCGGCTCTTGATCGGCGGGAATCTCCGTCGCCGTGGACTCCGGATCGACGGGAGGCTCCGTCAGCTCGGCCAGTCGATCGATCGGGAGAATTTCCGTCGGCGGGTCTTCGGCGGTCCGCGCCCGCTTCGGCCGGAACCTCCGGAAGGATCGGCCGGGCTTGGGCGATTCTTCGGCGGCCGGAGTCGTGGTCGGCGGCTCGTCCCCGGGCCGATTCTCCGTCGCCTCGGTCGGTTGCTCGGCCGGAGTCGTGGTCGGCGGCTCGTCCCCGGGCCGATTCTCCGTCGCCTCGGCCGGTTGCTCGGCGGGAATCATGGCCGCCGGCGGCTCTTGCGCGGCCGGAACCTCTGTCGTCGCAAGCTCTTCCGCCTCTTCCACGGTGGGAGGCTTCGAGGTCAACAAATCGAGCTGGGCGCCAACCGTCGTCGTCGGCCGCTCCTCGGCAACCGGAATCGTCTCTTGCTCGACGGGTAGCACGGTCGTGGGCCGCTCGGGCTCGGCGTCCGCGGTAACCCCGCCGGCATTCGGCGCCCCCGCTGGCACTTGACGTTTCACGGGACGCACCCGTAGCGCGAGCGTCAACACCAACCCCGTCACGAAGGACAGGGCGAACAGCCACCAGTGCACGTGGTCCATCACTCGTCGTGCCTCTCATGCCGGTTCGCAACGGCGGGGACTTCCTCAACGACGACGCGCTTGTTCAAGATGTTGGCGATCACACGGGCAACGGCCGAGCCCGCCACGAATGCGAGCAGGTACCACAACCACTGGATCACGAAATCCATGCCGGATCTCCCTAGCTCACAACGATTTCGACGCGACGGTTCTTGGCACGACCATCGACCGTGTCGTTGGGGGCGACGGGATTGACCGAACCCAGACCCTTGACAATCAGCACCGCGCCCGCGACGCCGTTGGCAGCCAGGAAGTCGGCCACGCGCTGGGCCCGCTGGCTGCTCAATGCGATGTTGATCGCCTCGACGCCGGAGTTGTCGCTGAAGCCGTTGATCGTCGCGTGCGCGGTGGGGCACGCCTTGAGCCTGCCCGACACCTGAATCAGGATCTGGTAGTCGGCCGGGGTCAGGCTGAACCCGTCGTTCGCGAACGTGATCGGGCCGCCCGTCATCGCATTGATCGCCGATTGCAGGTCGTTGCATTGTCCCGCGGCAGGCAGTGCCGGCGGCGGAGCCGGCCCGCTGACCACAAGCTTGTCAACGACCTTCAAAGTGGACCAGGTGCGCGCGGCGTCCTGGCTGACGGCGTTCTTTTGGTCTGGCGACGCTGCGGTGCCCGCCAGCGTGATCGTGTCCCCGCCGGCCACGAGCCTGAAATCGGGAATCGAGGCGCTGTCTTTGAATATCGGTGCGGCCTTTGCGAAATCGAGCGCATCGATGTTGGGGTTGATGTGGATCTGGTCGATGACGTTGACGCCCGGCAGCGAGCCCTTGACGGCCGTCAGCAGGGCCGCCTTGGCGGAGTCGTCGGGGAAGTCGCCGGCGAGCGTCAAGTCGTTGCCGTTGCGGGTGATCGACAAGGGCGCCAGGGATAACTTCGGAACGGTGGACGTGCTCGACGTCCCCTGCGCCGGCACCGGGCCGCCCGCCCGGTGGGCGGGCGGCGGTTGATCGAACGCGCCGTAGCCGATCGCCGCTATCAGCAACGGAATTACCGCCACCGCGATCAGCCAGGGCAGGCCGGCCGAGGGCCGGTGAATCTCCGGCACCGGCACCGAGTCGGTGCTTGCGGCCGGATGCCGCAAACCCGTGCCTACCCCCACTTTTGCGTCTCCCCTCGGTTAGCTCCCCCGACGTTTGCATCTTCCAGGCGATATGCAGCCTACCGAGTCGGCGCGGCAACGCCTGCCAAGTCGGGCACACTGGACCCATGGCCAACGGCAACAAACCGACCGACAGCGAGACCCTGGCACGCATCCAGGGACTGGTCGCCGAGGAGAAGACCCTGCGGGCACAGCTGCAGCACGGCGAGATCAGCACGGACGAGGAGCACGATCGCCTGCGCCGGCTGGAGGTCGAACTCGACCAGTGCTGGGACCTGCTGCGGCAGCGCCGGGCGCTGCGCGAAACCGGCGGTGACCCGCGCGAGGCGCAGGTACGTCCGCCCGACGAGGTCGAGGGCTACCTGGGCTGAGCGTGTCCCCATCGGAGGTCGACGTCGTCATCGTCGGCGGGGGTCACAATGGGTTGGTCGCGGCCGGGTACCTGGCCCAGGCCGGCCTTCAGGTGCGGCTGCTGGAACGGCTGGCGCAGGTCGGCGGGGCCGCGGTGTCCGTGCAGGCCTTCGAGGGCGTTGACGTTCGGCTCTCCCGGTACTCGTATTTGGTCAGCCTGTTGCCGTCCCGCATCCTCGAGGACCTCGGGGTCGGCGTGCGGTTGGCCGGCCGGCGATTCTCGTCGTACACCCCCGACCCGGCGACCGGCGGCCGCACCGGGTTGCTGATCGGGCGGCCCGGCCAGTTCGCCGCCATCGGCGCCGCCGAGGACGAGCCCCGGTTCGCCGCTTTCTACCGACGCTGCCGGATGGTCACCCAGCGGCTCTGGCCGACGCTGCTCGAGCCGCTGTGCACCCGCGAGCAGGCCCGCCGGCACGTCACCGACGCCGGCGACCCCGGCGCGGCGGACGCGTGGCGCGCCATGATCGACGAGCCGATCGGCCACGCCATCGCCGAGGCCGTCGGCAACGACCTGGTGCGCGGCGTGATCGCGACCGACGCACTCATCGGCACCTTCGCCCGCCTCGACGAGCCGTCGCTGCGGCAGAACGTCTGCTTCCTCTACCACGTGCTCGGCGGCGGCACCGGCGACTGGGACGTCCCCGTCGGCGGGATGGGCGCGTTGACCACGGCACTGGCGGCCGCGGCCGCCGGCCACGGCGCCGAAATAGTCACCGGCGCTGAGGTTTTCGGCATCGAACCGGACGGCCAGGTGCGCTACCGCCGCAGCGACGACGAGCACGCGGTCCGGGGAAGGTTCGTTCTGGCCGGCGTGACACCGACGATCCTGGCCGGCCTGCTCGGCGAACGACCCGCCGCGCCGGCACAGGGCGCGCAGGTCAAGGTGAACATGGTGCTGCGGCGGCTACCCCGGTTGCGCGACGCCGCCGTCACACCCGAGGAGGCGTTCGCGGGGACGTTTCACGTCAACGAAACGTGGACCCAACTGGACGGCGCGTACCAGCGCGCGGCGGGCGGGCAGATCCCGAATCCGCTGCCGTGCGAGGCCTACTGCCATTCGCTGACCGACCCCAGCATTGTGTCGGAAGCCCTGCGCGACTCAGGCGCCCACACCATGACGGTGTTCGGCCTGCACACCCCGCACTCGCTGTTCGACGGCAGCTACTCCGGCGCGCTGCGCGACCGGCTCACCGACGCGGCGCTGGAGTCGCTGAATTCCGTTCTGGCCGAACCGATTCAGGACGTCATCCTGAGCGACGCGCACGGTCGCCCCTGCATCGAGACGACGACCACCCTGGACCTGCACCGCACGTTGGGCATGACCGCGGGCAACATCTTCCACGGCGGGCTGTCGTGGCCATTCGCCGACGACGACGACCCGCTGGACACCCCCGCACGGCGATGGGGCGTCGCCATTGCCCATGAACGAATCATGTTGTGCGGCTCGGGCGCCCGCCGCGGCGGGGCGGTGTCGGGCATCGGCGGCCACAACGCCGCGATGGCCGTCCTGGCTTCCCTCGCGAGCAGACGTAAAAGCCCCTGATTTCGCGCCGAAAACGGGGCTTTTGCGTCTGGTGGCCGGAACTAGCGGTCGTTGATGGTCGCGTAGTCGCGCTCGGTGTAGCCGGTGTAGATCTGGCGCGGACGCCCGATCTTGCTGTCGCCCTCGTCGTGCATCTCGCGCCAGTGCGCGATCCAGCCGGGCAGCCGGCCCAACGCGAACAGCACGGTGAACATCCGGGTCGGGAACCCGAGCGCCCGGTAGATCAGGCCGGTGTAGAAGTCGACGTTCGGGTAGAGCTTGCGCTCGACGAAGTAGTCGTCGGTCAGCGCCGCCTCTTCGAGTTCCTTGGCGATGCTGAGCAGGTCGTCGTCGCCGCCGAGCTTGGACAGGATCTTGTCGGCCTGTTCCTTGACGATGCGCGCCCGCGGGTCGTAGTTCTTGTAGACGCGGTGGCCGAAGCCCATCAGCTTGACGCCGGCCTCGCGGTTCTTCACCTTGCGGACGAATTCGGTGACGTCGTCGTCGCTCTGGCGGATGTCTTCGAGCATCTCGAGCACCGCCTGGTTGGCGCCGCCGTGCAGCGGCCCCCATAGCGCGTTGATGCCGCCGGAGATCGAGGTGAACAGGTTGGCCCGCGACGAGCCCACCAGCCGAACCGTCGACGTCGAGCAGTTCTGCTCGTGGTCGGCGTGCAGGATGAACAGCATGTCCAGGGCCCGGACGATTTCCGGGTCGGCGTGGTAGGGCTCGGCCGGCAGCCCGAACGTCATCCGCAGGAAGTTCTCCACCAGGGAAAGCGAGTTGTCCGGGTAGAGGAACGGTTGCCCGATCGACTTCTTGTAGGCGTACGCGGCGATCGTGGGGAGCTTCGCCAGCAGGCGGGTGGTGGACAGCTCCACCTGGCCGTTGTCCACCGGGTCCAGGGCGTCGGGGTAGTACGAGCTCAGGGCGTTCACCACGCTCGACAGCACCGGCATGGGGTGCGCGTTGGGCGGGAAGCCGTCGAAGAAGCGCTTCAGGTCCTCGTGCAGCATGGTGTGCCGCTGGATCCGGTTGGTGAACTCGTCCAGCTGCTGCTTGTTCGGCAGCTCGCCGTAGATCAGCAGGTAGCTGACCTCGATGAAGGTCGACTTCTCGGCCAGCTGCTCGATCGGGTAGCCGCGGTAGCGCAGGATTCCGGCGTCACCGTCGATGTAGGTGATGGAGCTTTTGCAAGACGCGGTGTTGACGAAGCCGTTGTCGAACGTCGTGTAACCGGTCTTGGACAAAAGCGGGCCAAGCGCGATGCCGTCAGCTCCTTCGGTCGCGTGAACGACCTCCAGGTCGATCTCGCCCCCTGGGTACTTCAGAGTTGCGGTGTCGTCGGTGTCGGCCACGAGAACCCCTTTGCGCTCTGGCTGATATGGCTGCCCTGACTAGGTGCTTACTGCTGAAGGTAGTCGTTGCGGCGGCGGCGCGCCTGCCCGGGGTCGAGTCCGCTGGTCGTGCGCCCGTCCGGCGGTTAAGCCGGGGTGAACTCGGGGTGTGACGGGCCTCATAGCGCGCGTCGGCGTTCAGGGCTGCAGGCGCTCGACCCGCCCACCCACGACGCGAATCCGGTTGTGCACCCGGTTTTCTCGGCCCTGCCAGAATTCGACCACCTCGGGCGCGATGAGGTAGCCGCCCCAGTTGGGCGGAACCGGGACGCGCTCCGAGTCGGCGAAGCGCCCGGTGACCTCGTTCAGCTGCTCGAGCAGCGCCGCGCGCGAGGCGATCGGCCGCGATTGGTGCGACGCCCACGCGCCCAGTTGTGAGCCGCGTGGCCGCTGGGCCCAGTAGTCCTGCGTGACCTGCGCGTCGACCCTGCTGACCGGGCCGCGGATGTGCACCTGCCGGCCCAGCAGGTACCAAGGGAAGGTGGCCGACGCGTACGGCGTCGCCGCCAGCTCGACGCCCTTGGCCGAGTCGTAGTTGGTGAAAAAAGTGATTCCGGTCTCGTCGGCGCTCTTGCACAACACCGATCGGCTGACCGGCCGGCCCTCCGCGACGGTGGCCAACACGAACGCGTTGGGCTCGGCCACCCCGGCGCGCTCGGCGTCCTCAATCCACTTGCGGAACAAGGCAAGCCACCCGTCGGCCAACCAATCCGCATCCAGGTCCGGGCTGCCGTCCTTCTCGACCGACCCGTACTCGACGCGCATCCTCTGCAGGTGTTCCTCCGCTGGTCCAGCCATTGCGCCCACGCTACCGGCGGTAGCTACCGGCCGGTAGCGTCCGCCCGCAGGTGGGGTGCGAGAATTTCTCCCATGACTGTTGTCCCCGAAAACTTTGTCCCCGGCCTGGAAGGCGTGGTGGCCTTCACCACCGAAATTGCCGAACCGGATAAAGACGGCGGCGCGCTGCGCTACCGCGGCGTCGACATCGAAGACCTGGTCACTCAGCAGGTCACCTTCGGCGACGTCTGGGCGCTCCTGGTCGACGGAAAGTTCGGCCACGGGCTGCCGCCCGCCGAGCCGTTCCCGCTGCCCATCCACACCGGCGACGTGCGGGTCGACGTGCAGGCGGGCCTGGCGATGCTGGCCCCCATTTGGGGCTACAAGCCCTTGCTCGACACCGACGAGGCCACCGCCCGCGACCAGCTGGCCCGGGCCTCGGTGATGGCGCTGTCCTACGTCGCACAGTCGGCGCGCGGCATTTATCAGCCGGCCGTTCCGCAGCGAGTAATCGACGAATGCCCCACCGTCACAGCGCGCTTCATGACCCGATGGCAGGGCGAGCCGGACCCGCGGCACGTCGAGGCCATCGACGCCTATTGGGTATCGGCCGCCGAGCACGGCATGAACGCGTCGACGTTCACCGCGCGGGTGATCGCCTCGACCGGCGCCGACGTCGCGGCATCGCTGTCGGGGGCGATCGGGGCGATGAGCGGCCCCTTGCACGGTGGTGCGCCGGCGCGGGTGCTGCCGATGATCGAGGAGGTCGAGCGCACCGGCGACGCCCGCGGCCTGGTCAAGTCGATCCTGGACCGCGGCGACAAGCTGATGGGATTCGGTCACCGGGTTTACCGCGCCGAGGACCCGCGGGCGCGGGTGCTGCGGGCGGCCGCGGAACGGCTCGGCGCCCCGCGGCACGAGGTCGCGGTCGCGCTGGAGCAGGCCGCGCTGACCGAACTGCGGGAGCGGCGCCCGGACCGGGCCATCGAGACCAACGTCGAGTTCTGGGCCGCCGTCATCCTGGACTTCGCCCGGGTGCCGGCCAACATGATGCCGGCGATGTTCACCTGTGGTCGCACCGCGGGATGGTGCGCCCACATCCTCGAGCAGAAGCGGCTCGGGAAGCTGGTGCGCCCGTCGGCCATCTATGTCGGACCGGGCCCGCGCAGCCCGGAAGACGTCGAGGGTTGGGACCGCCTTCTCACCTCTGCCTGATCTTCGCGCTGGCGTCACGCAGGCGTCCGTTAGTTGTCGGTGCCCGGCGGTTGAATGGATCCGGCCGCGATGAGTTTGGGTCGCGGGCCGAGTCAATAACCGTGAGCCAGCCTCCGCCTGGGCTGGCATCCGAGACCGACAACAGGAGGCCATCATGGCGATCAACATCGAACCGGCGCTGTCCCCGCACCTCGTGGTCGACAACGCCGCCGCGGCGATCGACTTCTACGTCAAGGCTTTTGGCGCCGAGGAGCTGGGCCGCGTGCCCGGTCCCGACGGCAGGCTCGTCCACGCCGCGCTGCGCATCAACGGCTTCACGGTGATGCTCAACGACGACTTTCCGGAAACCTGCGGCGGCAAGTCGATGACGCCCAAGTCGCTTGGCGGGACCCCGGTCACCATTCACCTGACGGTCACCGACGTCGACGCCAAGTTCCAACGGGCGCTGGACGCGGGCGCCACCGTGGTGGCCCCGTTGGACGACCAGTTCTGGGGAGACCGCTACGGCGTGGTCGCCG
>NZ_AUWQ01000033.1 GCF_000455205.1 Mycobacterium sp. UM_CSW
CGGCGGCGTCGCGTTGCCGCCGGGCACCACCCTGATCTCTCTCATCGATCGCAACATCGCCAATGTCGGTGACGCCGTGGCGTATCGCTACCTGGACTACGCCCGCTCGGAAGGCCAGGTCTCGGAGGTGACCTGGACCCAACTGGGAATTCGGCTGCGGGCCATCGCCGCGGAGGTCCAGAAGTTCGCGGCCGAGGGCGACCGGGTGGCCGTCCTGGCGCCGCAGGGCATCGACTACGTCGCCGGCTTCTACGCCGCGATCAAAGCGGGCGCCATCGCGGTCCCGCTGTTCGCACCCGAGCTGCCGGGTCACGCCGAACGGCTGCAGACCGCGCTTCGCGACTCCGAACCCGCCGCGGTCCTCACAACGGCGGCGGCGAAAGAGGCGGTCGAGCACTTTCTGGAAAACCTGCCGGACCTGCGCACGCCGGAGCTGATCGTCATCGATGCGGTTCCCGACTCGGCGGGGGAGCTGTTCGTCCCCGTCGAGCTGGACGTCGACCGCGTGTCGCATCTGCAGTACACCTCGGGCGCGACGCGGCCGCCGGTCGGCGTGGAGATCACCCACCGCGCGGTCGGCACCAACCTGGTGCAGATGATCCTCTCGATCGACCTGCTGGACCGAAACACCCACGGCGTCAGCTGGTTACCGCTCTACCACGACATGGGCCTGTCGATGATCGGCTTTCCGGCGGTGTACGGCGGGCACTCGACACTGATGGCGCCGACCGCCTTTGTCCGCAGGCCGCTGCGCTGGATCCACGCGCTGTCCGCCGGGTCGAAGCAGGGCCGGGTGGTGACCGCCGCGCCGAACTTCGCCTACGAGTGGACCGCGCAGCGGGGCCTGCCCGCGCCCGGTGACGACGTCGACCTGCGCAACGTGGTGATGATCATCGGTTCCGAACCGGTCAGCATCGACGCGATCCGCACGTTCAACAACGCCTTCGCCCCGTATGGGTTGCCGCGCACCGCCTTCAAGCCCTCCTATGGCATCGCGGAGGCGACGCTGCTCATCGCCACCATCGACGCTTCCGCCGAGGCATCCGTCGTATATCTCGACCGCGAACAACTGAGCGTCGGCCACGCGGTGCGCGTCGACGCCGACGCGCCCAACGCCGTGGCGCAGGTGTCCTGCGGCCGGGTCGCCCGCAGCCTGTGGGCGGTGATCGTCGACCCCGACAGCGGATCCGAGCTGCCCGACGGTGAGGTCGGCGAGGTCTGGCTGCAGGGCGACAACGTCGGTCGCGGCTACTGGGGGCTGCCCGAGGAAACCCAGCTCGCCTTCGGCGCCAAGCTGCAGTCGCGCCTGACCGAGGGCAGCCACGCCGAGGGCGCGGCGGCCGGGCGAACCTGGCTGCGGACCGGGGATCTGGCCGTCTACCTCGACGGCGAGATCTACGTGACGGGGCGCATCGCGGACCTGATCACCATCGCGGGGCGCAACCACTACCCGCAAGACATCGAGGCCACCGTCGCGGAAGCCTCGCCGATGGTGCGCCGCGGATACGTCGCCGCGTTCGCCGTACCCGCCAACGGCGAAGAGCGCCTCGTCGTGATCGCCGAACGCGCCGCCGGCACCAGCCGCGCCGATCCGCAACCGGCCATCGAGGCGATCCAGGACGCGGTCTTGCGCCGGCACGGTGTGGCGGTCGCCGATGTGCGCTTCCTGCCGGCCGGCGCCATCCCGCGCACCACCAGCGGGAAGCTGGCCCGGCGGGCCTGCCGCGCCGAATATCTCAGCGGCACATTGGGCGTGCGGTAGATGGCATCCTGGCGGTGTGGGTTTGCTGATCCGCCTGGCGGAGCTGTTGATCGTGATCCTGCCGCTGACGGGCATGGTCATCGCCGCGGTGCGGGCGTTCGGCGCCAATAGGCGCCGCACCGAAGCGCGCCCCGAACTCGATCGACCGGCCGAGGCCGCGAGCCCGCCGACCGACCGCAGCGTGAATAGTCAAGCGGCGCAATGGCGTTCGCTGCGCCGCGTCATCGATGAGCACGGCCGCACCGACGCCCGATGGCTGGAGTATGAACTCGACGTCGCCAAGCTTCTCGACTTTCCTTTGATGACCGACATGCGAGATCCGCTCACGGTCGGCTTCCACAAAGCCAAGCTGCGCGCGGACTTCTTGCGCCCGGTCAAGGCCGAAGACCTGCTCGACGACCGGGAGGCGGCGGCGCAGTACCAATCGGCGGTCGAGGACTACGTGACCGCGTTCAACGTCGCCGAGGCCGAGGCGATGCGCAAACGCCGCGGCGACTTCTCCCGGGAAGCCCAACAGCGGATCGCGCGCGCCCAGAGCCTGTTGCGGGTGGCGTCGGACCCCGCCGCCGCGCCGCAGGAACGCCAGCAGGCCTTCGACCGGGCCCGCAAAGAACTCGACGGCCTCCTGGTGTTGCCGTCCACGACCCAGGCCAGCATCGAGCGCGGCATCTCCGGTCAGTTGGAGGGATAGGCCGCAAACGCGACCCGTGCAACGATGTGCGGATGGCCGCCATACCCGACCTGCCGGACGCGCAATCAGGCCTCGTGGGTTTCCCCGTCAACCCGCCCCCGCTTCCCGGGCCGGTCACGTTCGAGCAGCGCTGGGACGACCTGACCTTCCTCCATTGGCCGGTGCGGCCCGAGACCGTCGAGCGCTTCTACCCGCCCGGCACCCGGCCGGACGTGTTCGCCGACGGGATGACCTACGTCGGGCTGATCCCGTTCGTGTTGACCAGCACCAAAGTCGGCACCGCGTTCCCGGTGCCGTATTTCGGCGGCTTCGCGGAGACCAACGTCCGGCTGTATTCGATCGACGACGCCGGCCGGCACGGGGTGTTGTTCCGGTCGCTGGAGACGTCCCGGCTGGCCGTCGTGCCGGTGATCCGGATGGCCCTCGGCGTGCCCTACGTCTGGTCGCGGATGCGGGTGACGCGACGCGGTGAGCACATCGCGTACGACAGCGTGCGCCGGTGGCCGCGGCGCGGCCTGCGCAGCCGGCTGACGGTCGTCGTCGGGGACCCGGTCGAGCCGACACCGGTCGAGATCTGGCTCACCGCCCGCTGGGGGGCGCACACCCGCAAGGCCGGCCGGACCTGGTGGGTGCCGAACGAGCACGAACCGTGGCCGTTTCGCACCGCGGAGATCGTCGAACTCAGCGACGACCTGCTCGGCGCCAGCGCGGTGCGCCCCGCCGGCGAGCGCCTGCGCCCGCTCTTTTCGCCGGGCGTGCGGACCCGGTTCGGTCGCCCGTTCGTCGTCGGCTGACCCCTCGGTCAGGGGTAGGTCAGGGGCAGGCGTAGCCGCCGTCGATCACGACGTCAGAACCGGTCATGTAGCTGGACGCCGCGCTGGCCAGGTACAGGTAGAGGCCGGTGAGTTCTTCGGGCCGGCCCAGGCGGCCCATCGGGATTTTCGGTTCCCACTGGGCGTGGTAGTGCGCGAGCGGTTCGACAAGCTCGGTGAGGATGTAACCCGGGCTGACGCTGTTGACCCGGATGTTGTGCGGCGCGAACTCGACGGCCATGGCCTTGGTCAGGTGAATGACCGCGGCCTTGGAAGCGCAGTAGTGGCCGACATGCTGCGGGACGTTGATGATGTGGCCCGACATCGACGCGGTGGTGATGATGGACCCGCCCTGCCCCTGCCGCACCATCGCCCGGGCCGACGCCTGGGCGGTGAGGAAGACGCCGGTCACGTTGGTGTCCTGGATGCGCTGAAATTCTTCCAGCGGCATCTGCAGCATCGGGATGTCGGTGACGATTCCGGCGTTGCAGACCGCAATGTCGAGGCCACCCAACTCCGCGGTCGCCCGGTCCAGCATGGCGTCGACCTGCTCGGGTTGCGTCACGTCGCAACCGATGGGGACGACCCGGCCGCCCCCCGCGGTGAGCTCTGCCGCGACCTCGTCCAAGACGTCGGAATGCCTTGCCGCGATGGCCACTTCGGCACCCGCCTGAACGTAGGCCAGCGCGACCTCCTTGCCGATGCCGCTGGACCCCCCGGTCACCAGAGCCCTCTTGCCGCGCAAGTCAAACAGGTCCAGCACACTCATCGCACATCCCCATTCAAAGCGTCGCCTTCAACAAGAACCCGTTCTAGTGTGTCCGACATGGGCAAATTCACCAGGGCAGAAATCGAGCGAGCCGTCGAAAACTACACGAAAGTCGCCGAGGGGTGCAGCGCCTCGGGCGACTGGCGACCTTTCGCCGATCTCTTCACCGAGGACGTCGTCTACACCGAGCATCACTACGGCGTCTTCCACGGCCGAGAGGCGGTGCGCGACTGGATCGTCGCGGTGATGGCCCCCTTCCCGCACATGCGCTTTCCCAGCGACTGGGTCGCCTACGACGACGACAACGACGCCGTGGTGCTCATGATCAGGAATCTGCTCGACCACCCGACCGACCCGAACGGCGAGCCGTTCTGGTTCCCCAACTGGACGCGGCTCGTCTACGCCGGCGACGGCCTGTTCTCCAGTGAAGAAGACATCTACAACCCGAACCGGGACGCCCCCGGCGTGGTGGGGGCGTGGCTGCAGGCCGGCGGCCAGCTGGCCTCCACGGAGTTCCTGCAGCCCAACGCCTAGCGTCGAGCGGCGCTCACCACTACCCATAACAATTGCAGTGTGCAATAATTGCAGTTGTCTACTGTAGTGCGCGCGGAGGCGGCCAATCATGAAGATCGTCAAGAACATTCAGCCACCGACGGGACTCACCCGGTTCCTTTTCCGCGTTCCGATCCACCTTTACCGGCTCGGGCTCGGATGGGTGTTCGGCAGCCGCCTGCTGCTGCTCAACCACACCGGCCGCGTCTCCGGCAAGCCCCGCCAGACCGTCCTCGAGGTCGCCGAGCGCGACGGCGACACCTATGTCGTCGCCTCGGGGTGGGGCCCCGGCGCCGCTTGGTACCGCAACATCCTGCGCCACCCCGACGTCAGCATCCAGGTGGGGACGCGAACGATACCCGTCACCGCCACACCGCTCGACAAGGATGAAGGGGCGCAAGTCTTCCTCCGGTACGCGTCGCGGCACCGCGCGGCGGCCAAGTTCATGCTGCCGCGCGTGCTCGGATTCTCCGTCGACGGATCAGACGCCGACTTCCGCGCCGTCGGCGAGAACCTGCCCTTCGTCCGGTTCGTCCCGCGGGCAGACGCGTCCTAACCGGACGGGACCGAAGCGGCGGGCGAGACCCGCCTCCGCCGCCGCGATCGCACCGCCGCCAGCGCCTGCTCCCACGCCAGCATCGTGGTGGCCTTCAGGTTGGCCGGCTTGGCGCTGTCCTTCGACAGCAGCGCCGTGGCGGCGGCCTTCGTGGTCGCCGACGCCTTCGACATGTGACCAGAGTCGAACGGGGGCTGCGGGTCGTATTCGATCGCGAGCTGGATGGCCTTCGCGCGACCTTCGCCGGCGATCTGGCCGGCCAGCCAGAAGGCGAGGTCAAGCCCGGCGGACACGCCCGCGCTGGTGACGACGTCGCCCTCGTGCACCACCCGCTCGTCGGCGACGGGCACGGCGCCGAACCCCTTCAGCAACGGAATGGCCAGCCAGTGCGACGTCGCGCGCCGGCCCTCGAGCAGGCCCGCGGCGGCGAGGATCACCGAACCCGAGCACACCGACGTCGTCCAGCTGGCGGTCCGGTGCGCCCGGCGCAGCCACTCCAGCAGCGCCTCGTCGCGCGCGTGCACCGGGGTCGACGGGCCGCCCGGCACCAAAATCACGTCGGGGGAAGGGGTTTCGGCCAGCGAGTGGGTGGCGCCGATGACCAGCGCACCGGAGTCGGCGGTGATTGGCCCGGAATCGTGCCACACGAACCGCACCTCGGCGTCGGGCAGGTTGCGCAGCACCTCGTAGGGGCCGATCATGTCGAGCGCGGTGAATCCTGGATAGGCGACGAATGCGATCTGGGTCATGGCTCGTTTCCTCTCTTGTTATGCGAAAGCCTTGCGGTACTGGTCCGGCGAGATGCCGACGCGGCGAATGAAGTTGCGCCGCATGGTTTCCGCGGTGCCGAAGCCGCACCGGGTGGCGATGGCGACGACGGTGTCGTCGGTCTCCTCCAACTGGCGGCGCGCCGCCTCGGTGCGAATGCGCTCGACGTACTGGCCGGGCGCCTCGCCGACCTCGTCGGTGAACACCCGGGTGAAGTGGCGCGGGCTCATCGCCGCGCGGCGGGCCAGCTCACCGATGCTGTGCTGACCGCCCGGTTCGGCCTCGATGGCCTCCTGCACCTGACGCACCGAGGTGCGCTTTGCGCGCGGCATCCATACCGGCGCCGCGAATTGTGTCTGCCCGCCGGGGCGGCGCAGGTACAGGACGAGCCAGCGGGCGACCGTCTGGGCGACCTCGGTGCCGTGGTCGTCCTCGACCAGGGAGAGCGCGAGGTCGATGCCCGCGGTGACGCCCGCGGCCGTCCACACCGTGTCCGAGCTGCGGACGAAGATCGGGTCGGGATCGACGTCGACGGCGGGGAACTCGCGGGCCAACCGGCCGGCGAACGCCCAGTGCGTGGTGACCCGCCGGCCATCCAGCAGCCCCGCTTCGGCGGCGAGGAACGCGCCGGTGCAGACGGTGACGACGCGGCGGGCGTTTCCGGTCACCCGTTTGATCCAGCCCACCAGCTCGGGATCGGATCGCGCCGCGTCGACCCCGCCGCCGCCGGGCAGCACGACCGTGTCGATCGGTTCGCTGGGGTCGGGCAGCCGCGTTGTGAGGAAGGCCAGGCCGGTGGCGGTGGTGACCGGCTGGCCGTCCACTGACGCCATGGCGACGTCGTACCCGCCGTCGGTCAGCAGCGACGCCCCGGTGAACACGTCGTGGGGTCCCACCACGTCCAGCGCCTGAACGCCGGGGAAGCCGACGATCACCACCTTGCGAGCCATGGTTTCAGTGTCGGCCCGAACCCGTTATGGCGTCTACGCCCCATACCCCACAAATTAGGACATGCGGACCTGACCCGAGGCGGTCGCACCGGCCTTGGCAGACTGTGCGCATGGCACAGATAACCTTGCGTGGAAACCCGATCAACACCGTCGGCGAGCTGCCGGCCGTCGGATCGTCGGCCCCGGCCTTCAATTTGACCGGCACCGACCTGGGCGCGATCAGCAACGACCAGTACAGCGGTAAGCCCGTGGTGCTGAACATCTTTCCGTCCATCGACACCCCGGTGTGCGCGACCAGCGTGAGGAAGTTCAACGAGCGCGCCGCCGCGACCGGCGCGTCGGTGCTGTGCGTCTCGAACGACCTGCCGTTCGCGCAGGCGCGGTTCTGCGGCGCGGAGGGCATCGAGAACGTCAAGACGGGCTCGGCGTTCCGGGACAACTTCGGCAAGGACTACGGCGTCAGCATCGTCGACGGCCCGATGGCCGGGCTGCTCGCGCGCGCGGTGGTCGTGATCGGCGCCGACGGCAATGTCGCCTACACCGAGCTGGTTCCGGAGATCGCGCAGGAACCCGACTACGACGCGGCGCTGGCCGCGGTGGGCTGAGGCCGGCTGTTTGCAGCGGAACACGGCGCACGGCTCTGAGCAGCCGTAGCGCCGGAATCGCCGCCATTGCGTGTTAGCCTGACGATCCGATCACGATCGTCAACCGGTGGAATGGCGGCTGCGCAATGACCAAACTTGTCCAGCGGGCCGCGGCGGGAATGCTCGCGACGGCGGTCCTGCTGACCGCGTGTCACGCGAAGTCGACGGTCAAGCCCGACGGCGCGGCGCAATCCGTCGTCGACGTCGTCTCCAGCCAGACCGGCTTTCACCCGACTGACGTGCACTGCCCGTCGGGTGTGGAGGCCAAGGTCGGCCAGGAGTTCGACTGTCACTTCACCGGCCCGGAGGGCAAGCAGTACACCGCGCACATGCGCATCACCAAGGTCGACGGCCAGCGGGTCGAGTTCGACGTCAGAAGCCGTCCGTCGTAACCGGTCCCAGCCGATCGGCGGTGGCGGCCAGGACGTGGCGGCACCCCGTCCACATCTGCTTGATGATGTCGGCGGCCGGCGCGATGTCCTCGATCCGGCCGGCCACCTGACCGGTGTTGGCGACGCTGGCGTCCATGTCGCCGTCGAAGTAGAGCCGCTGCACGCGTTGCAGCGCCGCCCCGCCTGCACCCAAAGACGTTGACGAGTCGAGCTTTTCGGCGGCCGCGGTGCGGATCACCCGCATCATCCGTTTGCCGTCGAGGGGCAGCAGCACGGTCGCGGTGTCGTCGGCGCGCACGACCGCCTGCTTGAGGTTGACGTGCACGGGCGACTCCGCCGAGGCCATCAGCCGGGTGCCCATCTGCACGCCGTCGGCGCCGAGAACCATTGCGGCGGCCATGGATCGGGCGTCGCAGATCCCGCCCGCGGCCACGATGGGCACGTCGACGTGGGCGGCGACCAAAGGCAGCAGCACCATCGTGGAGGCGCCGAATCGGTTCTTGAACCCGCCGCCCTCGACGCCCTCGACCACCAGCCCGTCCACGCCGGCGTCGACGGCCTTGCGGGCGGCGGCCAGCGTGCCCACCACGTGGAACACGGTGATGCCCGCGTCGTGGAGCCGATCCGTGAACAGCGCCGGATCGCCCGCCGACGTGGTGACGAACCGGATGTCGTTGGCGACCAGGAGATCCACCACGGCCGGGTCGCGGTTGAACAGCAGCGCGATGTTGGCGCCCACCGAACGGTCGGTGAGCTCGCGGACCCGTCGGACGTCGGCGCGGCCCGCCTCGGAGGTGGTCTCGATGATGCCCAGCGCGCCGGCGTTGGAGACCGCGGCGGCCAGCTGGGCACCGGCAATGTAGGTCATCGGCGCCTGGATGATCGGGACCTCTATCCGCGCGAGCTCGCAGACCCGGTTCGGTGCGGGGACACCGCGCTCGGCCGCCATCAGCGGCGCGGGTCGATCAGGTCGCGGAAACTCGCCGCGGGTTGGACCGAGGCACCGAGGGCGCCGACGCGATCGGCGAGCCCCTTGTCCGACGTCACCACCCGAATCTCCTCCGGGCGGGCGGCGGCCTGCACCAGCCGGACGATCTGGTCGTCGGCCGAGTTCGCGCCCGCCTTCGGGGCATGCGCCACCTCGATCACCGACGAGGTGATCGCTCTCGCCGGCGGTCGCTCGAACACCACGGTCACGTCCTCTCCTTGGGCCCCTGCCCATCGGTCGAGCCGTTCCACCAGCGTGACCATGGCCGCGCCGCGGTCCTTCCACCACCCGTCGGGACGACTCCCGATCACGTTCATGCCGTCGACGATCCACCGCACAAAGACACGGTAGGGCACGGCGGTGAGTGTGAGTCCTGGGCATTGAGTGTGCGCTCAGGGCGGCGACACACCGATGCGAGCCGCCCTGGATGCACGCGAAAAGCCGTCAGCGCACACTAATTCCTCACTGCCCGCCCGGAACGGCGGCGCAATGGTATTAACTACGGTCACTGGAATCAGTTTTCTCAACCGATGATGGGAAACGACAATGACGTCGATAGCCGACACGGACGATCGGGTGGTCTCGCTGGCCCGCGGCATGCGGGACCTCGTACAGGCCGAAGCCGCCGAGTCCGAGCGGGCGCGCACGCTCACCCCGGCGATCGTCGACGAGATGTGGGCGAGCGGGCTGATGTCATCGTTCAACCCCGTCGAGGCCGGCGGGGTCGAACCATCGTTTGCCGCGATGATCGAAACCTGGATCGAAATGGGTTGGCAGGACGGGTCGTTCGGATGGATCGGCATCGCCAACCTGCCCTCGTCGTTCGCCGCCGCGGCGTACCTGCCCGACGAGGGCTTCGCCGAGGTGTTCACGGCCAACGACAACCACGTCACCCTGGGCGGCCAATTCTTCCCCAACGGCCAGGGGACCGTCGTCGACGGCGGCTACACCGTGAGCGGCTCGTGGAACTTCGGCTCGGGCATCGGCCACTCGCAGTACATCGCGGCCGGGTTTTTTCCGATGGACAACGGCGAGATGCGTTGGATCAGTGAGGGCTTCCCGGAGATGCGCGTCGCGGTCATCCCGCGCGACCAGATCAGCTTCAACGACGGCTGGTACGTGCAGGGGCTCAAGGGAACCGGGTCCTATGACTACAGCGCCCAGGACGTGTTCGTGCCCGACAGCCGCACGTTCGAGCTGTTCGCGCGGCAGCCATACCGCGGCACCTCGCCGGCCACGCGCATGGGCCTGATGCCGGTCACCGCCGCGGGTCACGCCTCGTGGGCGCTGGGGGTCGCCAAGAGCATGCTCGACGACGTCCAGGAACTCGCCGCCACGAAGTTCCGGATGAGCGACATGGCGTCGCTGGCCAGCCGTCCGACGTTCCAGAAGGGCCTGGCGCACCACCGGGCAGCCTGGCGCGCCGCCCGCCTGCTGGTGCTCGACGCGTTCACCACCGCCGAGGCCGCCGTCGCCGCCGGCGATGAGCTGACGCCGGCCCTGCGGGCCGACATGCGGGTGGCCGCCGTCTACGCGACCGACACGGCCCGGGCCTGTGCCGAGTGGGCGCACCTGGTGGCGGGAACCAGCTCGATCCGGGAGGGCAGCCGCCTGGAGCGCGCCTTCCGCGACATCTACACCGGAACCCAGCACGCCTTCATCAGCGAGAAGGTGGCCATCGACGTGGCGCAGATCTGGCTGGGCATCATCGACGACCAGCCGGGGCTATAGCGGGGATTCACCCGTTTCTGGGCCGGGCAGTGCCCGGCTGAGCACAATGCGCAAAAGCACGTAATCGTCGCTTATTTCGACTATCGCCCACAACAGCGACAGCGGCACCGTCCCTTTCGTAAATTCGGTTTCAGCAAACAACCGAATAAGCCGCGCCAGCTCATCGCAGAAAGCCAATTCGATTTGGCAAGAAGGGAATTCGCGATGCGCGCGCGGCATCACAAAGGGACGGGGAAAATGGTCACACTGGGCAACATCAACGGATGGCAGCCGGGCGAAGGCACGGTTATCACCTGGGCGGCCTCGGCCGCGGCGCGGGCGGCGGCCCGGCATGCGCGGCGCAGCGAGCTGGCACCGACATACCAGCGGAGCCGCCACCTTCGTGCGGCATTCGACGCGAAAAAGGCCGGCACTGCGCTGCCCCGCCTGATGGTGGTCGCGTGGGACATGCCGGGCGTCTGCGACATCGCGGCGATGACGTCGACCATCAATGCGCACGTCCGTCGTCACGACGCCTACCACGACTGGTTCGAATTCGACGGCGGCATCATTGTTCGCCGGATGATCGAGGACCCCGACGTCATCGGCCTGGTGCCGACCGACTTCGGACACATGGACAGCGAACGGATACGCGCGCACGCCCTGACGACCACCCCGGAAACGCTTGAGTGGGATTGCTTCACGTTCGGCATCGTCCAGCACGCCGACCATTTCACGTTCTACGCCAGCGTCGACCATCTGCACATGGACGGCATGTCCGCCGGCCTGATCTTCTTCGACATCAACCTGATGTACGAGCAGCTTTCCCAGGGCGGCACCGACGCCTCCGAAGGCCCCGTCCTTCCGGGGATCGCAAGCTACCGCAGCTACGCGGCGCGGCAGGGCGAGCAAGTGGCGAGCCTGACCGAGTCCTCCCCGGGGATCCGCGACTGGATCGAGTTCGCGCGCGACACCCGCGGCGACTGGCCGAGCTTTCCGCTCCCGGTCGGCGACACGGAGGCCGGCAACAAGGGCACGTTCCTGACGGTCGACCTGCTGGACGCCGCCGGAACCGAGGCCTTCGAGATCGCCTGCCACGCGGCCGACGCTCGCTTCAGCGGGGGAGTGCTGGCGTGCGCGGCCCTGGCCGAGCACGAGTTCACCGGCACCGAGACCTACCACGGTTTCACGGCCTACGACACGCGGACGCCGGGCGTCGACTCGATGACCGTGGGTTGGTTCGCCAACCTGGTTCCGGTCACCGTGCCGATTGGCGCCGCCACGTTTGCCGAGGCGGCCCGGGCGGCCCAGAACTCATACGACGACGCCAAGCACCTCGCGAGTGTGCCGGTGGAGCGGGCGCTCGCGCTCGCCGCCCCGCAGGGCGTCACACCCCCCACGGCCCGGGCAATGATGGTGTCTTTCATGGACTTTCGCAAGATACCCGCCGCCACGCTGTTCGAGCAGGCCAACTTCGGCACCTACGCCGACAACCTGTCGCACGGCGGAATCAACTTGTGGATCAACCGTCAGAACGACAAGACCACGGCGACGATTTCCTTCCCGGACAACGCGACGGCCCGCAAGTCGGTCCATCGCTACCTCGCGGCATTGACCCAGGCGTTCGCGTACGCCGTCAACACCACCTCGGACTGGGTGGACGCCGTTGCAGAGCACGCGAATTCGAATCACGGCATCCCGGTCATCAGCATCTAACAAGAAAGGACCAAGCGAAATGAACAACCTACTCGATCTGTTCGACCAGACCGTCTTCCGCTTCGAGGAGGCGACCAACGTCACCAGCGTGGGGCAGTGCGTCTGGGTGTACAACCGCGCCGTCGACCTCGACGGACTGCGCCGGTTCCACCGCCACCTGCAGCGGGGACGGTTTTCGCGCCGGATCGAACGCTCGCCACTTCCGTTCGGCCGCCACCGCTGGGTGTCGCCCAGCCACGAGTCCGAGCTCGAGATCGTCGCGACGCCCCGGCCCCGCGCGGAATTCGACGCCTGGCTGCGCGAGCAGGCCGCCACGCGGCTGGACGCCGAGCGCGGGCCCGGCTGGCACCTGGCGGTGCTCCCATTCACCGACGGCGGCGCCGGCGTGAGCCTCGTCGGCCTGCACAGCCTGGCCGACGGCATGGCGGGCTGCCTGGCGGTCGTGGAAGCGGCCTGCGGCTACGACAGCGCCATCAACTGGCCCGCCGAGGGGTCGCGCCGGCGGTGGCAGGCCCTGCGCGAGGACGCCCGCCAAGCGGCGCGCGACCTTCCCAGTGTCGGCCGCGCCATGGTCGCGGCGGCCGCCGCGGCCCGACTGGCGCGGCGCAACCGCATTGGCGCCGCACCGGCGGGCCCCCCGCCCGTGCCCGTGGCCGTGGACGGTCCCATCACCATCCCGACGGCGACGATCTTCATCGACGCCGACGAGTGGGACGCCCGCGCCGAAGCGCTCGGTGGGACCAGCAACGCGCTGCTCGCAGGCGTCGCCGCCCGGCTCGCCGAGCGGTTGGGACGGGTCGGTGCGGACGGTTCGGTCACCCTGTCGATACCGGTCAGCGAGCGCACCGCGAACGACACCCGCGCCAACGCCGTCGCCAACGTCGACGTCATCGTCGACCCGGCGCCGGCGGCGGCGGACCTGGGCCAGATCCGCGCGGCCATCAAGAAGGCGTTGATCCAGCGTCACGAGACGCCCGACGAGCGGGAGGCGCTGTTGCCCCTCGTTCCGCTGCTGCCGAAGCGGCTCGCCAGGCGATGCGTCGGCGTCGCCACCGGCAACGCGACCGGTGTCGTCTCGTCCAACATCGGTGCCGCCCCGGCGGCGGTGAACCGGCCGGACGGCACCGACGCCGACTTCGTCTGGGTGACGTCCCTTTACCCGGGCATGACCAAGGCGACGCTGCATCGCGTCGGCGGGGTGCTGGCCCTGCTCTCGGCGCGGGTGAACGGACAGGTGTTCATCTCGGTGCAGGCGTATCAGCCGGGGCGCTCTAACTCGAAGGAGATTCTGCACCAAGCCCTTTCGAGCGCCTTGGGCGAGTTCGCGCTCAACCTCATCGATGACTGGTCGCGTCCCCTTGCGGCCCAAACGATCTGATCAGAGGAAGGATTTGAAGACAATGAACAACACACTCGACCTGTTCGACCAGACCTGCTCCAGCCTGGACCGGGCAACCGGTGTCCTCGGCCTGCTGCAGTGCGTCTGGCTGTACGACCGGGAGATCGACATCGAAGGCCTGCGGCGGTTTCACCGAAACCTGCTGCGGGGCCGGCTATCGCGGCGCATCGAACGATCGGCCCTGCCCTTCGGCCGCGACCGCTGGGTCTCGACCAGCGGCCGGTCCCGGCTGGAGATCGTCACGACGCCGAGGCCGCGCGAGGAGTTCGACGCCTGGCTGCGCGAGCAGGCGGCGACGCCGCTGGACATCGAGCGCGGACCCGAATGGCACCTGGCAATGCTGCCGTTCGCCGACGGCGGCGCGGGCGTCAGCCTGGTCATCCCGCACGCCCTCACCGACGGCATCGGCCTGTGCGATGCGCTGGCGGACGCGGCATCCGGCCGACCCGATCCGGTCAGCTGGCCCGCCGCGGCATCCCGCCCGCGGTGGCGGGCGCTGCGCGAGGACGTCCGCCAGACCGCGCGCGACCTCCCGGGCATCGGCCGGGCCCTGGCCAACGTGGCGCGACAGGCGCGGGCAGGCGCCGCTCAGTCCGGCCCGGCCACCCCGCCGCCGGCGCGCCTACCCGCCAGCCCGGACCAATCCATCACGCTCCCAACGGAAACGGTGTTCGTCGACGCCGGCGAGTGGGACGCCCGCGCGGCGGCACTCGGCGGGACCAGCAACACCCTGCTCGCGGGGCTGGCGGCTCGGCTCGCCCGGCGCGCGGGACGCGTCACCCCGGACGGCCGGGTCACCCTCGCGATACCCGTCAACGAGCGCACCCCTGGCGACACCCGCGCCAACGCCGTCGCCAACGCCGACCTCACCGTCGACCCCGCGCCCGCGGCGAGGAACCTGCGCGACATCCGGGCCGCGACCAAGTGCGCGCTGACACGGCTTCGGGACACCCCCGACCGGCGGCGCGAATTGCTGCCCCTCGTCCCGCTGATGCCGCAACGGCTGATCAGGCGCCTCATCGGAGTGGCGGCCGGGAGCCCAACCGCCGTCGTCGCGTCCAACATCGGTGACCTCAACCCGGGCGCGTGCCGCCCGGACGGCACCGACGCCGACCGCTTCGCCATCAGGGCTCCACATCCCGACGCGACCACGGCCATCATGGACCGGTTCGGCGGCATGCTGTCCCTCGCCTCGGGGCGATGGAACGGACAGGTCTTCGTCTCCGTCGTCGCCTATCAGCAGGGCCGACCCAACTCGAATGACGGGTTGCGGAAAGACCTTTCGGACGCACTGCGTGACTTTTCGCTCGACGCCACGATCGGCTTTGCATGCCCTCGCATCGAAACTGCGCTCAGCGCGCCGCCATGTGGGTCCGCCACGCTCTGAGCGCAGACTCGGCGCCACCACCGCCAGGCGCGAGCACAACGCGCAAAACCGTGGAATCGCGGCTAATCCCGACTATCGCCGACAAGCGAGACGCGGCCGCAGGCGGCGCCATAAGTTCCGTGTAACCGAGGCGAAAGTCATTCCCGGCCTGACTACGAGGGGTTTTCACCATGACCAAAGAGTCCGCTCCGTCCAGGGCAAGTATCGGCGCGTTTGGGGCGCTAGGCCGCGTCGTCGTGCGCGCGCCCTGGCTCGTGATCGCCGCCTGGGCCGCCGTGGTGGCGGTGCTGGCCGTGGCTTTCCCCCCGCTGACGAAGGTGGTCGAGGGCCAGACGGTGCAACCGCTGCCGCCCAAGGCGATGGCCGCGGCCGAGCAGATGGCCAAGGACTTCGGGGAATCCGCCCAGAACGTGCTGATCGTCGTGCTGACCGACAAGCGGGGTCTGCAGCCGGCCGACGAGGACGCGTACCGCCGGCTGGCCGCCACATTGCGCGACGACACCCGCGATGTGACCGGCGTGCAGGACGTCGCGACCACGCCCGCCCTGCGCCCGCTGATGGTCAGCTCGGACAACAAGGCGTTCTACCTGGCGGTGATGCTGCGCGCGCCCGCCGGGTCGCCCGAGTCTTCGCGGGCGTACCAACGGATCACAGACACCGTCAAGCACTCCACCGCGGGCACGACGCTGACCGCGGACGTGACCGGGCAGGCCGCCATGGTTGGTGACATGTCGCTGGTGACCGCCCGCGACTTGCACATCACCGAGATCGTCACCGCGTTGTTCGTGCTGATCATCCTGCTGGTGATCTACCGGCGGCCCGTGACCGTCTTGCTGCCGTTGATCACCATCGGGGTTTCGGTCGCGTCGGCCCAAGGCGTGGTGTCCGCGCTGACTCAGGTCGGACTCGGCATCTCCGCGCTGACGATCGGGCTGATGACGGCCATGATCTTCGGCGCCGGGACCGACTACGCCGTGTTCCTGATCAGCCGCTACCACGAGTACATCCGGTCCGGCGTCGAGTCCGACCTGGCCGTGCAAAAGGCGCTCAGCTCCATCGGGGAGGTGATCGCCGGGTCCGCGGCCACTGTGGCCGTCACCTTTCTCGGCATGGTCTTCACCCGCCTGCCCGCATTCACGAGTATCGGTCCGGCGCTTGCCATTTCGATCGCGATCGCGTTCCTCGCCGCCGTCACGCTACTGCCTGCCATCCTGGTGCTGGCCGGCCGGCGCGGTTGGGTGGCGCCGCGCCCGCCGCTGACCGGACGCCTGTGGCAGCGATCCGCCGTCCACCTGGTCCGCCGCCCCAAAACGCATCTGCTGGTGAGCCTTTCGGTGTTGATCGCGCTGGCCGGGTGCGCGGCCTTCCTTCGGCCCACCTTCAACGACCGCCTGCAGTTGCCGCGGTCGGCGCCGAGCAACGTCGGCTTCACCGCGATGGAGAACCACTTTTCGACGAGTGCCCTGCTGCCGCAATACATCTACATCCGCTCGCCTCAGGATCTGCGGACGTCGCGCGCCCTGGCCGACCTGGATCAGATGGCGCAACGCGTGTCACAGTTGCCCAACATCGCCGCGGTGCGAGGCATCACGCGGCCCGACGGCCAGCCGCTCGATCAGGCCAAGCTCAGCTCCCAGGCCGGGGCGGTCGGTTCCAAGCTCGAAGACGCCTCGACGCAGATCAGCGACCGCACCGGCGACCTCGACGCGCTGACCCGCGGCGCCGACCAACTGGCGGCAAGCCTCGCCGAGATCCGCGACCAGCTCCGCGGCGCCAGCGGGCCCATGACCCAGCTCACCGCGACGCTGAGCCAGGCCCAGCAACAGCTCGGCGCGGCGGCCAACCTCCTGGACAACGTGCGCGGGCTGGCGAACGGGTCCGTGTCGGCGCTGGCCGGCGCCGTCGCCGCCGCGGGGTTCGCGGAACCGCCCGCGGCACAAGGCGTGCAGTCGGCCGTGCAGAGTCTGACCACGCTGTTGGCGACGGCGTCCCACAGCCTGCGCGCGGCCGGCGGCAATACCGCCGGCATGGCGCAGAAGATCACCGGCCTGCAGGCCGCCGCCGACCAGCTGGCCGACGGCAGCCGACGGCTCGCCGACGGTGTGCGGACACTCGTCGACCAAACCAAGCGGATGGGCACCGGAATGAACCAGGCGGCCGACCTGCTGCTGTCGATGAAGCGTGACGCCACAGGGCAGTCCATGGCGGGGATGTACATCCCGCCGCAGGTGCTGAGCTCGAACGACTTCAAGAATGCCGCCAAGCTGTTCATCTCGCCCGACGGGCATTCCGCGCGCTACCTGGTCGAAACGAAGTTTGACCCGTTCAGCACGGCCGCCATGGATCAGGTCGCGTCGATCCTCGACACGGCGCGCGCCGCGCAGCCCAACACCTCGCTCTCGGACGCGTCGATATCGATGGTCGGCACGACGGCGATGTACAGCGCGATTCGCGGTTACTACGACCATGATGTTCGATTGATCGTGGCGCTGACGCTTCTGATTGTCTTCGTGATCCTCATCCTGCTGCTGCGCGCGATTGTGGCGCCGCTGTACCTCATTGCCTCCGTTGTGATTTCGTTCCTGTCGGCGATGGGCGTGGGCGTGGTCTTCTTTCAGTTCGTGCTCCATCAGCAGATCTACTGGAACGTGCAGGCCACGGCGTTCATCGTGTTGGTCGCCGTCGGAGCGGACTACAACCTGCTGCTGATCACGCGGATTCGTGAGGAGTCGCGCACGGGCGTGCGCTCGGGCATCATCCGCGCGGTCCGTTCGACGGGTGGCGTCATCACCTCGGCCGGCATCATCTTCGCCGCGTCGATGTCCGGCTTGCTGTTCGGCAGCCTCTCGACCATGGTGCAGACCGGGTTCATCATCGGCATGGGCATTTTGATCGACACCTTCGTGGTTCGCACCGTGACCGTCCCGGCCCTGGCGGCATTGGTCGGCAAGGCGAATTGGTGGCCGTCCAGGACGAAAGCGAGCTTCGCCAGGATTCCGGTCGCTCTAGCCGGCAACTGCATTCACAGCGACACCTCGCACGCCCTGGCCACGAGCAACATTCGCCGTTCCGCGGCGCACCGGCGGCACGAGCTGTCTCCGCAGAGCGAAGGGACACGCCGCGTGCCCGTCGCGGGGAACCGGCCGCGGCGGGGGACCGGCGGTGCGCCGTTCGCTCCGGGCTATCCACCCTCGTCGCGGAATCGCAAAGCCAACGCGTCGCCCGCGCCGGTATCGGTGAGCAGTTTGCGCAGCAGGGCGGTCAGGTCGCCGATCTCCTGAGGCGTCAGATGCGCGGCGATGTGGTCACGCAGGCCGCCGTGCTTGACCACCTCGTCGACGGTCTCATCGCCCAACGTGGTCAACGTCAGTGTCACGGTGCGTCTGTCTTCTTCGCCGCGCTCGCGTGAGATGTAGCCGCGTTGCACGAGGGTGTCGACCAGGCGGCTGGGGCTTCCCGTTTCACAGACCAACCGCTTCCCGAGCTCGGCGAGTGTGAGCGGGCCATGCTGCTTCACCACCTCGAGCACCTCGGCTTGGGCCGGGGTCAGGCCGGTCTCCCGCAAGCTGGTGGCCATCATCCGACCGCCCTCTCGCTGGGCGCCGAGGATGAGGTAGCGGATGCGGTCGAGGTCCGCGGCCGGCCTCGACGGTACCCGGTGTGCTTGCCGCACCGATTGCTTCATGACGTCGATATCCCCTCTTGACACCTGCTCCCGACCAAGCGTATCAATGACGCATCATTAGTGATATGTCATTAATTGACGTGCCATGAATTAAGGGGTTCTGATGCTCGTAGAGTTCGCCAGCCACGACCATGCCCACTTCGGTGACAGCGACGGCACGCCGCGCCAGCACATCGGCTACCTCGCAAACGGCGCGGCGGCATGAGCGCGGACAACGTTTTCCTGCTGGGGGCGACGGGTGTTTCGGGGCGCAACATCGCGCGCCGCCTGCATGACCACGGCCTGGCCCTGACGCTGGCGGCCCGCGACGGCGACCGCCTCGACGAGATGGCCGGTTCGTTGCCCGGTTCGCGGGTGCTGGCCGGCGATCTCCTCGATCCGGGGCCACTTCCGGACTCTGTCTCGCTCGTCGTCAACACGGTCGGACCGTTCAGCACGCATGCGCAACCGATACGCCAGGCCTGCCTCGAGCAATCGGTTCCCTACCTGGAAATCGCGAATGAGCACGACGCCGTCCAACAGCTCCTGTCCCTCGATTCGCAAGCGCGGCAACGGCACATCCCGATGCTCACCGCGGTCGGCATGGGCCCGACGGTGGCGGAAGCTTTGCTTGCCGAGGTCATCACCGGCGCGAGCCAACCACCCGCCGACGTTCGGCTGATCACCGCTCCGGCGGGCGAGGTGCTCAGTCCGGGATTGCAGGCCACGTTCGCCGACGCCATGGCCCGCGGTGCGATCTGGCTCGAGGACGGCGAGTTGCGCACGGCGCCGTTCGGTTCCGGCATGGCCGAGGTTCACCTGGGCGGCCGGAACCGACCGGTCTTGCCCGCGCCAACCGCCGACGTCGTCGTGGCGCAGCGAATGAGCAACGCGCGCAACGTGACAGGGTTCTTCGCGGCCCCGGGCGGCCTCGCGGGTGCCGGCGACGACTCCTACGTGTACGTCGAAGCGCGGTGGCCGGACTGGCGACGGCGCGGCCGACAGGCCCGGATGGGCAACGGCAACGAGGTTTCGGCTGCCATCGTCACCGAGACCGCGATCCGCATCCTGGCCAGTGACCGAGCCGCGATCGCCGGAGCATGGACACCGGTTAGCCTCTTCGGGCCGACGGTCGTGTTCGACGCGACTTCGATGGAGGTCACCGATGTAGCGCCCGAACACGTCTGGGTGAAGACCGCCGAGGCCGTCGAGTGACCGTCGGCGCCGTCGCCGTTCATCGGCTCGGCGACCGGCACGTCAACTTCTGGGCCGTCGCGGAGGGCGGCTGGGTGACACTCGTTGACGCCGGAGTCCCCAGGCACTGGCAGCACCTCGTCGCCACCCTCAACGCGGCCGGCTACGGCATCGAGCACATCACCGCAATCGTGTTGACCCACGCGCATTTCGACCACCTCGGACTGGCGGCCCGCATACAGCGCGTCACCGGCGCGCGCATCTGGGTCCACCACGCCGACGCGTCGCTTGCCGCCCGACCGCGGGAGGTCCGCACGTACACGCCATCGGAGCGCCCGGTATTGCCGTACCTGCTGCGCCATCCCTCGGCGATCCGGGCTCCTCTGCACTTCGCGAGGATGGGGGCGCTGAAAACCCAGGGCGTCGCCGAAGTCAGCACGATCACCTCGGATGGTGAACTCGACGTCCCCGGCCGGCTGCACGCTTTCCACACCCCGGGACACACCCCCGGCAGCAGCATCTACCTGCTCCCGGGCGGGACGGGAGCCTTCACCGGAGACGCGCTGGTGACCCATGACGCCGTCGGGCACCATCGCGGTCCCTGCGCAATCTGCCGGGGCATCACCCACGATGGAGAGCAGGCGCTGGCGTCCCTGCGCAAGATGATCCGGCTAGACGCTGCCGTCGTTTATCCGGGCCACGGCGAGCCCACCGCCACAAGCCTTTCCGAGGCAGCGTCGGCCGCGGTTGACTACGGGGTTCACTGAGCTCTTTGCTCATCGCCGAGACTGCGTACAGATCGCGTTCGGTCGGAAAAATCGCGCGCTGAGCGCAGTCTCGGCGAGACTCGTCAGCGCAGTGGGCGGGTGGGCCGCTTGTCCTTTGCCGCGAATTCCTGCTCGGGCCGTCCCGTCGTGCCGTACCGCAACCCGACGGAGACGTCGCCGGTGGTGGCCAGGCCCGCGAGATACCGTTGGGCGGTTGCCCGCGATATCCCGATCGCGGCGGACACCTCGGCGGCCGACATGGGTTTCTCCGAGGCGCGCAAGGCTTGCAGCACAAGCTGTTTGGTGGAGGAAGCGGCGAGGGTGGGCGGTGCCGCGGGAGCGACCCGGGGACGCAGCGCGTCCAGTGCCGCGTCCACGTCGCTGGAGCTCAGGTTGGGGCTCGCCAGAATCTTGCGGTAGCGCGCGTAGCCGGCCAACCGCGCGGCCAGCTCGGTCGTCGCGAACGGCTTGACGAGGAAGCTGAGCGCGCCAGCCGACATCGCGGCGCGGATGGTGGCCGCCTCGGTCGCCGCCGTCAATACCATGCTGTCGCCATGCAATTCGCGGACGAAGTCGATTCCGGAACCGTCGGGCAGGTACACGTCGACCAGCGCGAGGTCGACGGCGGGGGCCTCCCGCGCTGCCGCCAACGTGTTCACGGTGGCGGTCACGGTGAAGCCCGGCAGCGTGTTGACCACCTCGGCGTGCAGGTTGGCGACGCGGAAGTCGTCGTCGACCACGAGCACCGTCAGGTCTGCGTCGCCCATTGCGCCTCCTCAACCATCACGCCCGGCAGCCGGGCGATGAATTCCGCACCGCGCAGCGCCAGCTCCGGATTGCCGGGGCTGGCCAGCCACAGGTCACCACCGAGGGCGCGGCTGATCTGCCGCGACAATGCCAGCCCGATGCCGCGGCCGCCCGGTATGCCGGAGTCCGGCTTGGTGGACGTGCCCTCGGTGAAAAGGTGCTCGACGAAGTCGGGCGCGACGCCATCACCGCTGTCGGCCACCGTGATATGCAGCGTCGTACCCTCTTGCAGCAGTTCGACTTCCACCTGTTTGGTGGCGTTGTCGCTCGTGCGGGCCGCGTCGATGGCGTTGTCGAGCAGGTTCCCGACGACGGTGGTGACGTCGACCGGCAGCACCAGTCGACCGGACACCCAGGTGTTTTCACCGATCGTCAGCGTCACGCCGGCCTCGCGGGCGGCGGCGCCCTTCGCCGCCAGGAACGCCTGCAGGTAGGCGTCGCGGATGGCGTCGATGCCGGGCAGCGCGGATCCCAGCGGGCCCGACCCGAGGAGCTCCTCGAGATATTGCAGCCCCTCCTCGACGTGGCCGCCGTGCAACAGGCCGGTCAGCAGGTGCAGGCGGTTGGCGAACTCGTGACGCTGGGCGCGTAGCACCGTGCTCATCACCTGCACAGCGTCGAGCTGGCGGGTCAGCGACTCGACGTCGGTTCGGTCCCGCACCACCAAAACCGTTCCCAGCGGGCGTCCTTCGCGCGACACGGGTCGCGCCGAAACCACGACGATGCGCTCGCCGACCGTCGCCAGCGTGGGGGTCGCATCGGCGGCGTTGAACACGTCGAGCACGCGCGGGGTCAACCCGACCTCGTCGACGGGCCGGCCCGTTTCATTGCCGATCTCGAGCAGCCGGCACGCCTCGTCGTTGACGAAGGTCGTCTTGCCGAACGTGTCGGTGGCGAGCACGCCCTCTCCGATGCCCTGCAACACCGCCGCCTGGCTGCGCACCAGCTCGGTGATCTCGGCCGGCCGCAAACCCAGTGTCAGCCCTCGCCACCGCCGGGCCAGTAGCACCGATCCGGCGACCGAGATCAGCAGCAGGGCACCAGCCATGGCACCCAGCACGACGAGGTTCTTCGAAAACTGCTCATCGAAAGCCTTGGTGGAGAGGCCGACGATGACCACCCCCAGCACCCGATTGGAACCTGGTTCGAACACTGGGACTTTGGCGACGATCGCCCGCCCGAAGATGGTGGAGTCATGAGACACCGACTCGTGTCCCGCGGCCGCCGACGAAATGTCGGCATTGACGTGGTGCCCCAACCTGTTGCGGTCGGGATCCGCGACCCTGATGCCGCTTGCGTTGGTTATGACGACGAACGCCACGTGGGTGCGTTGTTGAACCCGGGTTGCAACGCCCTGGATCGGACCGGTGGCAAGTTCGCCGACCAGTTCCGGGCTCGGGGTCAGCGGCCCGTTGTCGTAGCGAGCGATGTTGGTGATCACCGTGGGGGATGAGGCCACCACACGGGCGATATCGGTGGAGTGGACGTGGTATTGACTGTCCAGCCGCGCGCGGTTGAAAACCGCGAACAACACGAAGGCGATGATCAGCGTCAGCGTCACGACGACGAGCTGCAGCACTAACACCTGCGTGGCGAGTCGCAAGTCGATGCGACCCTTGGCGGCCATGGAAGGGACCCTACCGCGCGGGTGAGCACAATGCGCGAAAGTCGGTTATCGTCTGCACGCCGTGGCGCTCACCTACTATCAGCGCATGCGCGGATCCAAGATCCTGATCACCGGCCCGACGGGTCAACTGGCCACTCCCATCGCCCTGGCGCTCGCGCCGGACAACGAGGTGTGGGGCGTCGCCCGCTTCACCAATCCCGCGGCGCGGGAAGGCCTCGAGAAGGCCGGTGTGCGGTGCGAGACGGTGGACCTGGCGGCCGGGGACTTCACCGGTCTCCCAACCGATTTCGAGTACGTCCTCAACCTGGCGGTGGCCAAGAGCGGTGACTGGGACACCGACCTCGGCGCCAACGCCGAGTCGGTCGGGCTGCTGATGGCGCACTGCCGGGGGGCGAAGGCCTTCCTGCACTGCTCGTCGGCCGCCGTGTACGACCCGCCCGGCGACGAACCCCGCACCGAGCGGTCCGCCCTGGGCGACAACCACAAGTTCCTGTTCCCGACGTACTCGATTTCCAAGGTCGCGGGGGAGGTCGTCGCACGGTCGATGGCGCGCATCCTCGACGTGCCCACCGTCATCGCCCGCCTCAACGTTCCGTACGGGAACAACGGCGGGTGGCCGTACTACCACATGGAGATGATGCTGGCCGGCATCCCGATCCCTGTCCCGCCCGGCGGACCGGCGCAATACAACCCGATCCACGAGGACGACATCATCGCGACGCTGCCGAAGCTGCTCGACGTGGCATCGGTCCCGGCGACCACCGTCAACTGGTGCGGCGACCAAACCGTCAGCCTCCAGGAGTGGTGTGGCTACCTCGGCTCGCTCGTCGGCAAGGAGCCCGTCTTCACCGAGGACGCGCACGCGCTGCGCGGCAACCCCACCGACCTGACCCGCATGCACGAGCTCATCGGCGGCACGACGGTCGACTGGCAGGACGGGATGCGCCGCCTGGCCGCGAAGTTCCACCCCGAGCTGGTCGACGCCTAGCCCCGGTAGGCCCCGATCACAGGTGGGCCAAGAGCCGTTCGGCGAAGGTCCCGGGATGCTCCCGGTGCATGAAATGCCCGCCGGGGACCTCCTCCACGACGTACTCATTCTCGAACATGCGCGCGGCGCCACGGTAGTCGGCCGGCTCGGCGACCGGGTCGTCCAGCCCCGCGAAGACCACCGTCGGGACCCTGATCTTCGCCTTCAGTGATGCGCTGGGGACGGGGGAGAGCTTGCGGTAGTAGCCGAACGCCGCGTTCAGGCTCGCGGGGTTCGCGAAACTGGCGCGGATGGCGTCGAACTCGCGCGCATCCGGGTTCCAGGTCGGCGACCAGCGCCGGCAAATGGCCGGAAGCGCCGCAAAGTCGTTGCGCGCGAAGCGCTTCGGCGCGCCGGGCAACTTGTACGCCGCGAAGTGACGGACGCCCCAGAGTTTCTTGAGCGTCGGCTTGAGCGCCGCCGGGTGCGGAATGCCAACGACGAACAGCTTTTTGACCCGATCCGGTCCGAGCGCGGCGGCGCCGTAGGCGGCCGAGGCTCCCCAGTCGTGCCCGACGACGACGGCCTCGCGGGCGCCGAGCGCTTCGATCAGCGCGAGTGGATCGCGCGCCAACGTTTCTTGGTCGGCGTCGCGGGCGGGGATCGCGCTGGGATGGTATCCGCGCATATACGGGCTGACCGCGCGATAGCCCTGCGCGGCCAGCCGCGGGCGCAGATCGTCCCAGGTGTGCGGGGTGTCCGGGAACCCGTGTAGCAACAGGACGAGCGGCCCCGAGCCGTCCTCCAGGTAGGCGAATCTCAGCCCGTTGGCTTCGACGAACTGGATCTCATCGGCCATGAATCGGGAGACTACGCGCCGGGTTTGACGATGCGGGACGCCGCCTCGACGGCGGCGGCGCGCCGGCTGGCGATAACCGCCTTGTCGGTGGTGGCCGCCGCGGGGTCGGGCCAGTGCGCCCACGCCAGGGCGATCGCAAAGAGGAGAACCAACAGCTGCTGCGGGTCCCACGCCGGGTCGACATGGCCGTCGGCCTGTGCCTGCTCCAGCGCGGCGATAGCCCGCTCGGGCGGGTGCTCCTCGTCGAATTCCGGGATATCCAGCGGGAAGCCTTCCAGTCGGGCCCACGTGATCATGCGATCGTGCTCGGGCCGGCTCTGCGCCAGGTCGAAGATGCCGCCGACGAACTCGGGCACCGCGTCGGGGCGCAACTCCACGGCCCGGAAAAACTCCGCGCCGTCGGTGGCGACCACGTCGCGAAACAGGGTCTCCTTGTCGCCGAAATGCGCGTACAGCCGTTCCTTGCTCGCGCTGGCGGCGCGCGCAATGCGGTCGATGCGCGCGCCCGCCAAGCCGTACTGAGCGAACTCCGCGCGGGCGGCCGCGAGTATTTCACCGCGGAGCTCGGTCTTCGATCTCACAGGAATATCATAATCAGACGAACTGGTTCGTTTGTTATGGTGGCTCAAGAACGGGCCGACGAAATGAGAAGGAGAGCCGTGATGGTGACGACAGACACGCCGGACCAGGCGATCGCGACGATGCCGAGGGGCGGCCCCGGCGCGTCCTGGCTGGATCGCCGATTTCAAACCGACGCGCTCGAGTACCTCGACCGCGACGACGTGGCCGACGAGGTCAAGCAGAAGGTCATCGGCATGCTCGACCGGGTCGGCACGCTGACCAAGCAGCACGAGAAGTACGCGCGCACGGCACTCAGCGTCGTCGCGGACATCCCCAACCCCCGCATCCTGGAAATCGGCGCCGGCCACGGAAAGCTCTCGGCCCAGATTCTCAAGCTCCACCCGACCGCCACCGTCACCGTCAGCGACGTGAACCCGAATTCGGTGGCCAACATCGCCGCGGGGGAGCTGGGGCAGCACCCGCGGGCGCGCACCCAGGTGGTGGACGCGACGGCGATCGACGCCGCCGACGGCAGCTACGACCTCGTCGTGTTCGCGCTGGCGTTCCACCACCTCCCGCCGGCGGTCGCGACCCGCGCCATCGCCGAGGCCACCCGCGTGGCCAAGCGGTTCCTCGTCATCGACCTCAAACGGCAGAGCCCGCTGGCCACGATGCTGTTTCCCGTTTTCGCGCTGCCCCTGAATCTGGTGCTGATGCCGTGGTCGTCGATTCAGCCCGGCCTGCACGACGGGTTCATCAGCGCGCTGCGTGCCTACAGCCCGTCGGCGATGCGGGCGCTGGGCCGCGCCGCCGACCCACGGATGAGCATCGAGATGCTGCCCAGCCCGACCCGGTTCGGCCCGCCGTCACTCACCGTCGTGTTCTCCCGCCCGCGAGCGGACGACCGTGGCTGACAACACCGACCTCTCCGCGATCACGAAGCCAAGCGCGCGGGTGCAGACATTGCGTCGAGCCCTCGACGAGGTGAGCGACCGGCTGCGCCCCGTTATCGACCTTTCCCGGCCCTACGTCGACGGCGTCGAACGCCTGCCCGCGGACGGGCGATTCCTGTTGGTGGGCAACCACACTCAGTTCGGCTCCGAGGTCTTCTTGATCTCCGATACGGTGCGGCGCACCATCGGGACCCGGGTGCGGCCGCTGGCCGAACGGGGTTTCGGGCGCATGCGGGGGCTGCCCGGCGACCTGATCGCGGCGTACGGCGCCGTGGTCGGCGCACCGGAGACCGCGCGCGAACTGATGCGAAACGACGAGACCATCCTCGTGTTCCCCGGCGGCGGCCGCGAGATCGCCAAGTTCAAGGGCGAGGAGTACCGGCTGCGCTGGCAGGGACGCGCGGGATTCGCGCGGCTGTCGATAGAGAACGGCTACCCGATCGTGCCGGCCGGTCTCGTCGGCGGCGACGACGTCTATCGCAGCCTGACCACGCGCGACAGCGCCTACGGGCGGTTCAGTGCGGCGTTGGGCCGCAGGCTGAACGGGCGCGCGGACATGGCGATGCCATTGATGCGGGGGATCGGGCCAACCCTGATTCCCCGGCCCCAGCGCATGTATCTCCGGTTCGGTTCGCCGATCGACACGAGCAGGCCGCTGGGCGTCACGGACCAGGAGTGGGTGGACATCGTCAAGGACCAGACCCAACGGGCGCTGGAGAACATCCTGGGTGACCTGCGCCAGCTGCGCGACGGCGATCCATATCGCGGGCTCAACCCGCTGGCGTGGCACCGGGCGACGACGCCGTAACTGCCTGGCCGCGTGGCAGTATCGGCTGGGTGACCGGTAGCTCCGCCGAGCAGCGGCTGCGCGACCTCGCGCTGCTGCGTCGCGTCCGCGACCGCATCGACCGGGACTACGCGCAGCCACTGGACGTCGAGGCGCTCGCGCGCGGGGTGCACATGTCCGCCGGGCACCTCAGTCGCGAATTTCGGCGCGCTTACGGCGAATCGCCGTACTCGTACCTGATGACGAGGCGCATCGAGCGTGCGATGGCGCTGCTGCGCCGCGGCGACCTCAGCGTCACCGAGGTCTGCTTCGCGGTCGGCTGCTCGTCGCTGGGCACCTTCAGCACCCGCTTCACGGAGCTGGTCGGCATGCCGCCCAGCGTGTTTCGCAGGCATGCGGCCGACGCGACGGCGGGGATAGCGCCGTGCCTCGCGAAGCAAGTCAGCAGACCGATCAGGAATCGAGAAGCGCCACTGACGCGGCCGAACCTAACCTGACGCCATGGACATCACGATTCATTCGAGCATGCTTCCGCACGACGACCCGGAGGCCTCGCTGGCCTTCTATCGGGACACCCTCGGCTTCGAGGTTCGCCTCGACGTCGGGCAGGGCAAGATGCGCTGGATCACGGTCGGACCGCCGAACCAGCCCGACACGTCCATCGCGCTGAGCCCGCCGGCCGCCAACCCGGGCATCACCGACGACGAGCGACGCACCATCGCCGAGATGATGGCCAAGGGGACCTACGCCATGCTCATGCTGGCCACCAAGGACCTCGACGGCGCGTTCGAGCGGCTGCAGGCCGCCGACGCCGAAATCGTCCAGGAGCCAACCGAACAACCGTACGGGCTGCGCGACTGCGCGGTGCGCGATCCCGCCGGGAACCTGATCCGCATCCAGCAGATCCGCTGACCGAACCCACGACGGGAAAAGTCCCGAACCCCAAACGGGTTCGGGACTTTTCGACCGCAGCGTGCGCGAGTCACGACTCCCTGAAATACCGGGTCAGGAACCCGAAGGCGACGACCCCCGCGATGACACCGATCACGCCCCAGAGCAGCACCTGAGGAATCATCGCCCCGGTGACCCAACTGAACGTCATCGCGAGGTAGAGCCCCCAGAACACGCGGTACAGGCACCAGAGGGCAACCAACGCGTTGCCGATCCCGATGTACAGGCTGCGCTGACGGTCGACGCGGTTGATCTGCTGTTCGAGCGCGGCGGGAACAAGCTTCATTTCTGACTTCCTTTCAGGTGGCGCCGCCGGGTTGGCGTCGTCGTTGGGATAAGTACAGAGGCCGCGATTCGCTACCGATCCCAAGAACGCCGGGCGTCAGGCGGCGGGCGCGGGCTCGGCCGTTTCGCCGACGGGCTTGTTCATCTCGGCCTGGAACCGGCGATACGTCTCGGCGCGCCCGGGCCGGCGCCGCACCAGCAGCCAGCCGGCGGCGAGCACCACGAACCAGAGGGGAAACCACACCAGGGCGATCGCGGTCTCACGGTCGGTGCACAACGTCCAGATCACGAACGCGAAAAAACCCAGGATGGCCCAGCACATCGCCGCGCCGACCGGCATCTTGTAGGACGAGTCGGCATGCCGTCGCGGGTGCCGGCGCCGGTAGACGAGGTAGCTGACGACGATCACCGCCCACACGAACATGAACAACAGCGACGCGACCGTGGTCACCAACGTGAACGCGCCCATGACCGAACCGCCCACGTAGAGCAGCGGGATGGAGGTCAGCAGCAGCGCCGCGGTGAGAAACAGGGCGCCCGACGGCACGCCGCGACGGTTCAGGCGCCGAAAGGGCGACGGGGCGCTTCCGTTGTCGGCCAGGCCGAACAGCATGCGCCCGGTGGAGAAGACGCCGGAATTGGCCGACGAGGCGGCCGCCGTGGTCACCACGAAGTTGACGATCGACGCCGCGGCGCCGAGTCCCGCCAGCGCGAACATCGTCACGAACGGGGATTGGCCGCCGGCGAAGTGCCGCCACGGGACGACGGTGAGGATCGCCAGCAGCGCACCGATGTAGAAGATCGCCACCCGAATGGGAACCGCGTTGATGGCGCGGGGGAGGGTGCGGCGCGGATCCGTCGTTTCGGCCGCCGCGGCGCCGACGAGTTCCACCCCGACGAACGCGAAGAACGCGATCTGAAACCCGCCGACCACGCCCATGAACCCCGTCGCGAAGAACCCGCCGTCGTTCCACAGATTCTCGACCGTCGCCCGATTGCCTTGCGGCGAAACGAAATCGGTCGCCGCCAGCACGACGCCAACGACGATGAGGCAGCCGATCGCCGCGACCTTGATCAGGGCGAACCAGAACTCCATCTCCCCGAAGTTGCGCACGCTGGACAAGTTCAACACCAGGATCAAGCACCCGGTCACCAGCGGCGGCAGCCACAACGGCACGTCGGGCCACCAGAACCTCGCGTAGCCGGCGATCGCAACGATCTCGGCGATGCCCGTGACAATCCAGGCGAACCAATACGACCAGCCGACGAAAAAGCCCGCGGCGGGCCCCAATAGGTCGGCGGCGAAGTCGACGAACGACTTGTAGTTCAGGTTCGACAGCAGCAGTTCGCCCATCGCGCGCAGCACGAAGAACACGAAGAACCCGATGATTCCGTACACCAACAGCACCGCCGGGCCTGCCAGCGAGATCGTTTTTCCGCTCCCCATGAAAAGCCCGGTGCCGATCGCCCCGCCGATCGCGATCAACTGGATGTGACGGTTGGCGAGACCCCGGCGCAGTTGCGGGACGGCGGATGTCATGGCGAAGACATTAGAGCCGAGGGCGCCGGCCCGCGACAGTTGTGATTTGGCCCCGCTTATGCCAAAAAGACGTCTGACGAGGCGATTACGTCTCCGGCCGCAAGATCGTTCTTGTCAAGCGATTTGAAAAGCAATCCGACGTTGTCACCGGTTGTCGCGGTGTCGATTTTCTTGCGAAAAGCCTCGATAGCGTCTACGCGGACCGTCGGCCCGTCGTTGATCTTCACCTGATCGCCGACGCGCAGCTCCCCGTACTCCACGCGGCCGGTGGCCACCGCGCCGCGACCGCGGATCACGAACACGTCCTGGACCGTCATGCGAAACATGTATCTAGTCCGACAGCTTCACGACGAGCTTGCCGACGTTCTTGCCGTCGAAGAGCATGTTGATCGCCGTCGGCAGCTGCTCGAAACCCTCGACGACCGTCTCGAGCGGGGTGAGCTTGCCGCCGGCGATCAGGTCGGCGATCTCGGTGGCCGCCTCCGCCGCGCGCCCCAGGTGGTCGAGGACGATGAAGCCCTGCAGCGTCGCGCGCTGGACGAGCAGGTTGCCGAACGCGCGGGGTCCCGGCGGCGGATCGGCCGCGTTGTAGCCGGAGATGAGGCCGCAAAGCGCAACGCGGGCACCGATATTGAGGCGCGCGAAGACGGCGTCCATGATGTCTCCGCCCACGTTCTCGAAGTCGACGTCGATGCCGTCGGGGGTCGCCGCGACGAGCTGGGCGGCCCAGTCGTCGGCGCGGTGGTCGACCGCCGCGTCGAAGCCGAGCTGCTCGGTGAGCAGGGCGCACTTCTCAGGGCCGCCGGCGATGCCGACGACGCGTGCGCCGTCGACCTTGGCGAGTTGCCCGGCGATCGACCCGACCGCGCCCGCCGCGGCCGAGACCACGACCGTCTCGCCTTGCTTGGGCTTGCCAATGTCCCGGATGCCGACCCATGCGGTCAGCCCCGTCGTGCCCAGCGCGCCCAGGTAGGCGCTTGGCGAGATGCCCTCGGCGATGTCGACCGGCATCACCAGCGCCGAGTCCGACAGCACCGCGTACTCCTGCCAGCCGAGGAGTCCCTGCACCCGCTGCCCGACCGGGAATCGCGCACTCTTCGACGCGACGACCTCGCCAAGGCCGCCCGCGCGCATGACCTCGCCGATGCCCACCGGCGGCAGGTAGGTCGGGGTGTCGTTGATCCACATCCGGTTTGTCGGGTCGAGCGATATCCAGTCGACGCGCACCAGCGCCTCGCCGTCGGCGAGCTCGGGCACGGCCTCCTCGCTCAGCTCGAAAGTGTCGGGGCCGATGCGGCCGGTGGGGCGTTCGCGGAGCAGAAAACGGCGATTTCGATCGGGCATAAGCGCACCGTACTGGACCGGCGCCGCGACAACTACGCTTCGAAAAAGGGGGGCCGCCGGACGGGAAGGTTTTGCGCGGTGAACCTGGTGTCGCGAATTGCCCTGGTGACTATCGCTCTCACGGCCGCCGGATTGTCGGCGCCCGTGGCGGCTGCCGATCCGCCACCCACGCAGCAGATCACCGTCATGGCCGTCGGCCCCGGCGGCGAACCGATGAACGGCTATACGGAGACGCCACCGCAGGGCAACGTCGTCACCGTCGAGTGCTCGGAACCCTCACGGTCGGCCGTGGCCGACAACGTCTACTCCTGCTCGCCGAGCGCGGCCGGCGCCGGAACCTGCTGGCCGTCCACACCGGGGTCGCTGTTGTGCGTGGACGACCCATGGGCCAAGCGCATGCATCGGGTGAGATATGCCGGATCGCTGCCGCCGGTGCAGTCGACCGCGACCCCGGAGCCGTTCGCGCTGACACTCGACGACGCCACGCATTGCCTGCTTCGCAACGGAGGCGCTTGGGGCGTGCGCGCCGACGGCTACGAGGGCGCCTACAGCTGCAACGGCCCGCACCTCGCGGTGCTATGGCTGCCCAGCCAGGGCGCGGGTAGCTGCATCGACCGCTCGTCGCCGGCCTGGACGGTCAAGGTCGGTCAGCTCGGCACACCCGACGCCGCCCTTCCACCGCCGCAGACCCGCGCGGTGACCGAGGCGTGGTTTGCCGGAGGTAGAGCCGGCCAGTAGGCGGCGGCGCGGTTGCTGTCCGTCCAGGTCCCGTCGCTCTACCCTTCAAACAAGGGGGTGCCGGACGGAAGGTTGTGCACGGTGAACGTGGTATCCCGAACTGCCCTGGTTGCCGTGATGACCGCGGCAGGTTTGTCGCTGGCGGTACCGGCGGCCGCCGATCCGCCACCGACGCAACAGATCACCGTCGTGGCCGTCGGACCCAGCGGCCAACCGATCAACGGTTACCGGGAGGCGCCGGGGCAGAGCGACGTCTTCACGGTCACCGACTGCACAACATCGTCGCCGTCGGCGGTGGCCGGCGACGTCTACTACTGTTCGCCGACCGCTGCCGGTGCCGGCACCTGCTGGCCCTCCACGCCCGGAACGCTGTTGTGCGTCGACGATCCGTGGGACAAGCGCCTGCATCGGGTGAGCTATGACGGTCCGCTCCCGCCCGTGCAGCCGAACGCCACCCCGGACCCGTTCGCGCTGACGCTCGACGACGGCACGCGTTGCCTGCTCCGCAACGGGGGCGCCTGGGGTGGGCGCGCCGACGGGTACGTGGGCGTCTATGGCTGTGGCATCGGCGGCCCCGACAACACCGCCGTGTTGTGGCAGCCCAGCCAGGGCGCCGGGGCCTGCATCGATCGCTCCTCGGCGGTGTGGAAGGTCAAGGTCGGCGAAGTCGGCGAACCGGACAGCGTCTTCCCAGCGCCGCAGACTCATGCGGTGACGGCCGTGTGGTTTGCCGGGGGCAAGGCCGGTCAGTAGCGCGGCCGGGCGGCTGCTATAACGCACGTATGTCAGGCCCCACGCACTCGATCACCCATGTGTCGGACACGGCCCGCTGGACTGCGCTCCACCGTGCCACCGAATCGGCCCGCCCCGACGCGCTTTTCAGCGACCCGCTCGCCGAGCGCCTCGCTGGTGAACACGGCCGCGCGATCGTCGCCAACGTCCCGCGGTCGACACGCAACGGATGGTGGCTCGTCGCGCGCACCAAGATCATCGACGACGCCATCGCCGAGGCGATCGCCGCCGGCTGCGACCGGGTGCTGAACCTGGCCGCCGGCCTGGACACCCGGCCCTACCGACTGGACCTGCCGCCGGAGTTCACCTGGGTGGAGGCGGACCTGCCAAAGCTGCTCGAGGAAAAGACGCAGGTTCTCGCGGATCAGACGCCGCGGTGCCGGCTGACCCGGGTCGCCGTCGACCTGGCCGACCCGCAGGCCCGCGACGCCTTCCTCGACGAGGCCCTCGACGGCGCGACCAAAGCGCTGGTGTTGACCGAGGGCCTGTTGATGTACCTGGAAGACAGCGACGTCGACGCGCTTTCCGCGGCGTTCAAACGGCCCGAGATCGCCTGGTGGATGCTCGACTTCGCCTTTCCGGGCCTGCGCAAGATGATGAACAGAAAGATGGCCGGGATGCTGGAAAACGCGCCGTTCAAGTTCGCCCCCGAGAATGGCTTGGCCTACTTCGAGAACCTCGGCTGGCGCACCGTCGAAGCGGAATCAAACCTCGAGGCCGCCCACCGGTTTCATCGGTTGCCGCTATTCATGCGTCCGGCCACGTGGCTGCGCCCGACGGATCCGCGTCATCCGGGCCGCAGGCCCTGGGGAGCAGTCGCCCTGCTTACCCACTGAGCTACCAGACGCGGATCCAGTCGACGAGCATGTCCGCCGGGTAGGTTCCCGGTCCCGGGTCGCCGCCGCCCGAACCGGCGACCGCAAGGTTGAACACCGGGTAGACGGCGTAGCCGGGGTTGTTGAACGGCCAATCCGGAAGCGAGCTGGCGGGCACATCGAAATAGGGCTGGGCGCCGTCGGTGTAGTCCTTCCAGAAGCGGATGCCGGTCGCGTCCCACTGAGTGCGCCAGGTGTGCCAGGCGCTGTCCATCGCGATGTTGTGGGTCTTCCATTCACCGCCGTTCGCCTTCGCGTGCACGGTGGTGGCCGAGGGCCAGTTGCCGTTGCCGTACCACTCCATGACGTCGATCTCGCCCTGATCGTCGTTACCCAGCCAGTAGGCGGGCCAGGCGCCGGCGGTCAGGCAATTGAGCTTGATCCGGGCCTCCCACGTGTGCCCGACGCCGCCCCGCCACAGGCTTTGGACCTTGCCGCTGAAGTAGGTGGGGCCGTCCTTGGCCGCGCGCAGCACCAGGTTGGAGTTGCCGTCGAGAAACACGTTCTTGCGATCATCGCGGTACTGCCCGATGTGCTCGGGCAACTCCCAGTACGTCGGGTCCTTGATCGTTTCGCGGGCCTTGGCCACCGCCCACTTGGACGGGTCGGGGGCCGAGCCGGCCGGCCCGTCGAATTCGTCCTGGAAGATGTAGCTCTGGCCGCTCGGTGTGTCTGGTCGACCCGGAAAGGCGCAAGCCTCGGGGAGCGGCAGCGCGGCTGCCAGCACGCCGATCCCGGTCGTCAGCATCATCCGGCGGCGGTCTATCTGCGGCATAAGCAAGGCACCCTAGCAGCCGGTGCCGCCCTAGGTCGAAACGAGAAATCTGTCGGTACCCATCGCTACGGTGTGGATCGCCGCTGGCCGCAAAACGGACGACGGCGGGGCAGTGGGTTTGGATGACGCCGAAATTCATGGCTAATTCTCAACTTGGCGCGTGGTTTGGTCACAGGATCCGCAGGGCATCCTGGAATTACGAACCGATAAACACTGTTCATTCTTTTGCGGATTGCTCGGGAGGAGTTGGAATCATGGCGGACGCGGACGGCGCGACGGTCATTTTCCTTCAATCCCATCCCGCATGGGCCGCGGCCCGGCGGCGGGACCGGGAGCGCCGCGACGCCATGCGTCGCCATCCCTCTTTCCTTGCCCGACGGCATGCCGCCGTGGCGAGCGGCCAGGTCACCCGCAACTTCAAGGTGTACTCGAGCACCGACACCCCGGCCTGAAATCCGCCGCCTTTAACCGCGAAATGCGGACCAATTGCACTTCGGAGGGTTCGGCCATTAATCCGAATTCCCTTGTAATGCAATCCAATAGCATCGGATGCGCGACGGCCCAAGCCGCGGCATAATCCTCGCGTGGCCCAGACACGCAGGACGAAGGCGCTCGCGAACCCCGCCCAACCGCACGGCGCGCTCCTGCACGAATTGGAGCGCTACATCGAGGCCCACAATCCCGGCGTGACGGACGTCAACGTCGTCAGCGCGACGGACACCGGCCAGGCGGACAAGAGCCACAAGCCGGTACGCCACTGGTATCAGGTCACGTACGAAGCCTGAATCCCCAGCTCAGAGCTTGCCCGCGACGAAATCGGCGGCCTGGTTCGCCATGCCGGCGTCGATGTACGCGCCGGCCAGGTGTTGCGGCCAGTTCTCTTTCCAGGTGTTCGGGTCCGCCGGGTTGCAGACGGGGTCGGCACCATGGCACAACTCGATGGTCCTGTCGTTGTAGAGCGGGTTGAAGTTCGTGATCGGACCCACCCATTGGCTTCCGTTGCCGAACAGCGCGACCGCGGCCACGTGCTGGTCGATGCCCGGCGGCAGTGGGCTGTCGAAACCGAACGCGGCGATGGGCGCGGCGAGCACGACGTCGGTGACGGCCGCACCAAGCGAATAGCCCCCCAGCACCAGCCGGGTGTCCGGGCAGTTGTTGACCATGTCCTGGATGTGATGGCTCATGTCGTTGGCACCGACGTCGACGTCCGTGTCGGCGCCGTACTTCACCGCGTACACGCCGATGTTCTTCGAAACCTTGGATCGCAGCGCACTGATGAACGCGCTGCCGAGCGCGCCGGTGCCGGGCGACTCGAACCGTCCGCGGGCGAAGACGACCTGCACGGCGGGACAGCTCGCGGCGGCGGCCCGGGGCGTCCCCGCCGGCACCACCGCGGGCGCCACAGTCAACGCCGCCGCGGCGACAACGGCGGCCATACCGATATCAAGCAACCTGCGGATAGGCAAAGCGCGCACAGCACGATGGTAGAGCGAGCGCGCCGCTTGGGCAGGGTGAATTCCGGTCGGATAGGTTCGCCTCATGAGCCGTGCCAACGCCGAGTCACCCGAGCGCCTGTTTGCGCTCGCCGAGCAGGTGCAGGGCTTCATGCCGCCCGACGAGGGACGCGCCCTCTACGACGCCGCGCTCCGGTACCTCGACGGCGGCGTCGGCGTCGAGGTCGGCACCTACTGCGGCAAATCCACCCTCTTGCTCGGCGCGGCGGCGCAACAGACCAACAGCGTGCTCTACACCGTCGACCATCACCACGGCTCGGAGGAACACCAACCCGGGTGGGAGTACCACGACGCCTCGATGGTCGATGACGTGACGGGTCTGTTCGACACGCTGCCGACGTTCCGCCGCACGCTGGACGCCGCCGGGCTCGACGACCATGTCGTCGCCGTCGTGGGCAAGTCGCCGGTCGTGGCCCGGGGGTGGCGGGCACCGCTGTCGTTGTTGTTCATCGACGGCGGCCACTCCGAGAAGGCCGCGAACGAGGACTTCGACGGCTGGGCGAAGTGGGTGGCCACCGGCGGGGCGCTGCTCATCCACGACGTGTTCCCCGACCCACGCGACGGCGGCCGCCCGCCCTACTACATCTATCGCCGGGCGATGGATTCCGGTCAGTTCCAGGAGGTTTCGGCCACCGGGTCGCTGCGGGTGCTCGAACGCACCGGCGGACGGGCGGGCGAGGAAATAATCACCGGCCGGTAACCACGCACTCGCAGTCGAAGTCGGTCTGCAGCCCCACGGGCAGCCCGTCGCCGCGGAAGATCCCGCTGCCCTTGGTGGTGTCCGACAGCGCGTCGGCCGCCAGGATCACCGCCGCGCCGGTCCAGGTGGTGCGTTTCTCGGGCCATCGCTTGCCGTCGGCGAAAACCAGACCGGTCCAATAGGACCCGTCCCCTTCGCGCAGGTGCTGCATCGCGGCGAACTGGCGGTGCGCGGCGGAGCGGTGGCCGATGGCGTCGAGGGCCATCACCAGTTCGCAGGTTTCGGCGCCGGTCACCCAGGGCCGATCGTCGACGCAGCGGATGCCGAGGCCGCCGACCACGAAGTCGTCCCAGCGCTGCCTTATCCGCCGGGCCGCCGCCGGGCCCCGCAGGGCGCCGCCCAGGATCGGGTAGTACCAGTCCATCGAGTAGCGGTCCTTCTCGGTGAACGCCTCCGGGTGCACCGCGATCGCGTGGCCCAGGCGCCCGAGGGCCAGCTCCCATTCCGGCTGGGGATCCCCGACCAGGACGGCCAGCGCCAGTGCGCAGCGGATGCTGTGGAAGACGCTGGCACACCCGGTCAGCAACGCTTCCGGGACAGGCCCGGCTTCGCTTCGAGCCCAGGCGATTTCGCCGTAGCCGAACTGCAAATCGATGACGAAGTCGATCGCCTTGTGCACCACCGGCCACATCTCGGCGGCGAACGACCTGTCGCCGGTAATCAACACGTGATGCCAGACCCCGGTGGCGATGTATGCGCAGAAGTTGCTGTCGCTGTTGGCGTCTTCGATTGTGCCATCGCGCATTTGGATGGGCCAGGAGCCGTCGGCCCGCTGCGTGCGGCGGCTCCATTCGAACGCGGCCCGCGCCGGCTCCAGCAGTCCGGCGGCGGTGAGCGCCATCGCGCACTCCACGTGGTCCCACGGATCGGTGTGTCCACCCGCGAACCAGGGAATGGCGCCCGACGATTCCTGGTCGGCCGCTATCGACTTCGCGGTCTGCCGGCACTGGTCCGGGGTGAGGACACCCGGAATCGCCGGCGCGCTAACTCGACGCAACTGAATATCCCTGGGCAGCTTCGCTTTCCGCGGCGGGCGGCGCTGCGTAGTACTTCGCGAAATACAGGACCACGCTCTTTCCGACCAGCGGGTTGAGCAGCGACTCGGCCAGCTGCGTCACCTTGGGCCGTCGCATCAGGTCCCACACCAGAAGCTTGTGATAGGTGGCCACGGCAGGGTGATCCGAATTCGACACTCCCACCGCGCATTTGAGCCACCAGAACGGCGAGTGCAGAGCGTGCGCGTGATGGGCGTGGATCAATTCGATTCCGCCGCCCGCGATCTTGCCGCGCAACTCATCGGCCCGGTAGATGCGAACGTGCCCGCCCTCGTTGGCGTGGTATTCGTCGGAAAGCAGCCAGCAAATGCGCTCGGGCAGCCAGCGCGGGACGCTGACCGCCAGCGTCCCACCGACTTTGAGGACCCTTATCAATTCGGCGATGGCGGCGTCGTCCTGCGGGACGTGCTCGAGGATCTCCGAGGCGATGACGCAGTCGAACGTCTCGTCGGCGTACGGCAGGCTGAGCGCGTCACCGAGAACGACCTTCGCCGAGGCCCCCTCAGGCGCCTCGCCGGTCTCGGCCATCGCCTTCAAAATCGTGTCGACGGACCGCAGTTCGTCCGGATCCCGGTCGAAGGCGACGACGTCCGCGCCGCGCCGGTAGGCCTCGAAGGCGTGCCGGCCGCCGCCGCATCCCACGTCGATCACCTTGGCGGACGGACCGATACCGAGCCGGTCGAAATCTATCGTCAGCATCGCGCGATCGCCCGCTCGTAAACCTGCACGGTTTGGGCGGCCACCGCTTCCCAGCTGAACACGTTGATCGCGCGCTCCCTGCCCGCCTTGCCCATGGTGCGGCGTTTTTCCGGCGAGTCGAGCAGCTCGCCGAGCGCGCCGGTCAGGGCGTCGACGTCGGCCGGGGGCACCAGCTCGGCGCAGGCGCCGTCGGTCCCCAGGACTTCGGGCAGCGCGCCCACCCGGCTGGCCACGATCGGCGTCCCGCTCGCCATGGCTTCCACCGCGGGCAGCGAAAACCCTTCGTACAGAGAGGGAATGCAGGCGACCTCGGCCGACGCGAACAGGGCGGCGAGCGCTTCGTCGGACAGCCCGCTGGTGATGTGGACGATGTCCGAGATCCCCAGCTCCGCGATGAGTTTGTGGGTGGGACCATTGGGTTCGACCTTGGCGACGAGCCGCAATTCGACGTCTCGGCGCGTGCGCAGCCTGGCGACCGCGTGCAACAGGGTCCGCACGCCCTTCAGGGGGGTGTCGGCGCTGGCGATCGCGATGATGCGGCCGGGTTGGCGGGGGCCGGCCGCCGGCCGGAACAGCTCCGTGTTCACACCCAGCGGCACGACGTGCAGTTGATCGCGGGAGACGCCGAAGTCCGCGACGATGTCCGCGGCCGACGACGACGAGACCGTCAACAGGTCGGGGATCCGGCGGGCCACCTGCTCCTGCATTTTGGAGAACCCGTACCAGCGGTGCACCAGCGGCTTGCGCCACCAGCGCGCGGCGGCGACGTCGAGCACGCGGTCGCGGGTGATGGGGTGATGCACGGTGGCCACCACCGGCAGCCCCGCGTCGGCGATCGCCAGCAGCCCGGTGCCCAGGCTCTGGTTGTCGTGCACCAGGTCGAAGTCGTTCGCGCGCTCGGCCAACAGCCGCGCCACGCGCATGGTGAACGTGCGCGGTTCGGGAAAGCCCGCCGTCCACACGGTCAGCAGCTCCAGCAGGTCGATCGAGTCGCGGATCTCGCTGGGGCGCGGCACCCGGAAGGGGTCGGGCTCACGGTAAAGATCCAGGCTGGGCACCCTGGTCAACCGCACCCGCGGATCGAGCAGCTCGGGATATGGCTGGCCGGAGAACACCTCGACGTCGTGGCCGAGCTCGACCAGGCCGCGGCTGAGATGGCGCACGTAGACGCCCTGTCCGCCGCAATGGTCCTTACTGCGATAGGACAGCAGGGCAATTCGCATACTCAACTCTTATCCGCCGAAGAAAGATGGCGGGCGGGCGGCCCCCAATCCGTCGCGATCAACGGACTCCCGAGCTCCGTGACAGCAAACTGGACATGTGTCCAGACTATAGTTCGCCGACCTAATTGATGCAATCGAGGGCGGAACACCGTGTTGAGTCTGCCCTCAAGGCTTCGGCGCTTGCGAAGCGGCCGCCACTAGCTGCAGGGGTATTGCCCGTTGAGCACGCAGTTCGCCGGCGGCGAGTAGGTGCCGCTCAGCACGCCCCTCATGCCGCCCGTGGCTGAACCAAGGGGCGGGATGACGCGATTCCAGTTCGCGGGGCTCAGCACGAAGTGCGTGCCGTATTGGGTGAAGGTGCTGTTCCAGGTGTGGGATATGCCTTCTCCCGCCGGCAAATCGAATTCGATCTTCCAATCGCTCATCGGCGCCATGCTCGCGTTGGTCACGGTGAAGTTGGCGATGAAGCCGGTCTGCCACGTGTGTTCCACCGACAACGTCGCCGCGGCGGCGGCCGCATGAGCGGCGGGGGAGCCGGCGAGTCCCAGGACGGCAACCAGCATTGCCGGCATGGTCACGTGAAGCGCTGTGCGCCAGCGTTTCACGCAATTGTTCGGGCGGGCCATAGTGGCCAACAGTAGGGACAAGCAGGCGGTATCGGCCCGCGCATCGCGGGTAAGCTGCACGACCTTTGCCCAATCGAAACCGTCATGAAATCGGCGGAGAGTGCCGGTCCGCGGGATGAGCCCGTTTTGTTACCATCGCGCCGTGCACGACGGATGGCGATCGATCTCGCGACGCGACGCCTTTAAGTATGCGTTCGCGCCGGCCCTGCTGGGCCTGGCCGCGCCGCTCGCGCAGCAGCGGGCCTCGGCGGCCGACCTGCAACTGATCGATTTCGCCGAGAAGAGGATCGCGCCGGGCGAGATCAAGGCGGCGGGCTACGCCGGGGTGGTCAACTACGTCTCAGCGTCGCGACCGGGCGCGAATTTCGAGGCGAAGCCCATCACGCGGGAGTACGCGGACGCGCTGCGCGCGGCGGGCCTGCAGATCGTCAGCAACTTCCAGTACGGCAAACCCGGCTGGCCCGACCCGTCGGACTACACCCGCGGGTACGACGGCGGGGTGGCCGACGCGCACACCGCCCTGCAACTGCACAACGCGGCAGGCGGGACGGCGTCGGCCCCGATCTTTTTCAGCGTCGACGACAACATCGACGAGAACACCTGGAATGGCCCTGCGGTGCAATGGTTTCGGGGCATCAACTCGGTGTTGGGTGTGGGCCGCACGGGCATCTACGGGCATGCCCGGGCGTGCGGCTGGGCGATCCGCGACGGCGTCATCGGCAACTCGACCACGCCGGGCCACCGCTGGGCCTGGCAGACCAGGTCATGGTCGAACGGGGAGCGCGAACCTGCGGCGGTGCTGTATCAGACCGTGGTCAACAGCCCGTCCAACCCGAGCCCGCTGCTGGGCGGGATCAACGTGGACATCGACGATGTCCTCGCCGCCGACTATGGCCAGTGGGACCTTCCGCGCTGATCTGGCGCTACATCCCCGCTACATCCCTAGGTGTACCGAACTGTCGGCGTTCCTCTCGGGGGCCGACGGGGTCGTCGACGCGATGAAGTCCTCCAGGATTTCCGCCACAGCCGATGGGGCCTCCACATGAGGAAAGTGCCCGATTCCCTCGAGCACCTCGAGCCGACTGCCGTCCAGCGCATCATGGGCAGCGTAGGCGTGGGCCACGGGAATGATTCGGTCCTGGTCGCCCCAGATCAGCACAACGGGCATCCCAGCGGTGAGGTGGATCTTGTTCAAAGCGCTGACCGCCTGACCGCGGTAGTCCACCACTGAGCGCAACGTCCGCAAAAAGGCTTGGCGGGTCCGTCGATCGGACAGCGAGGAGTAGGCGTGCCACATCTGACCGGCTCGCGGCGACTGGACCCCGGCCGAAGTCAGCCACGAACCCAGCTTGTTCCCGAGGTTCAGCACCGGCTGCGGTGCGACGACGGGCAATACGAACTCGGCGCCCGGTGCAGACAGGATCCGTAGCACGGGGCTGAGGTCGGGCCCGAGGCCACCGCTGCCGATGAGGGCCAGCCGCTCGCAATGCTCCCGGTGCTGGTGGGCGAACTGCATCGCGATGCCGCCGCCGAGAGACTGCCCAATAACCGTTGCCCGGTCCACCCCGAGTTCGTCGAGCAGGTCGCGCAGAAAGACGGCGAAGGCTCCCAGCGAGTAGTCGCCACGCGGCTTCGCGGACATGCCGTGGCCAAGCAGGTCCGGCGCGATGACGCGGTATTTCTTCGACAGCTGCGGAATGATCGCATGCCACGTCGCGGAGCTGCCGGCCATGCCGTGTATGAGCAACACGACAGCGCCGTCGCCGGCATCCCGGTAGGCGATCTGGTCTCCGTGAAGTTCGAGATACTTCAATTCGCTCATGTCACCGTTTACCCAGCTTCGGTAGTCGGACGCATCGGCCATTAGCCATTGGTACACAACTTACGCCTTCGTAGGTTACCGGTGGGTAATAGTGTGGCTGGCCTCACGGTTCGCTCGAAATAGCCGACGCCCCGCGAGCCTGGTGCCCGCGGGGCGTCGCCTGCTATCCGGCTGTTACTTCAGGTCGAACCGGTCGGCGTTCATGACCTTCACCCAGGCCGCGACGAAGTCCTCGACGAACTTCCCCTGGTTGTCGTCCTGGGCGTAGACCTCCGACAGCGCGCGCAGCACCGAGTTGGAGCCGAACACCAGGTCGTTGGCCGTGGCCGTCCACTTCTTCTGTCCCGACTTGCGGTCGACGACCTCGTAGACGTTCTCCGACGTCTCCGACGCCTTCCACGCGTTGTCCATGTCGAGCAGGTTGACGAAGAAGTCGTTGGTCAGCGTGCCGGGCCGGTCGGTGAACACGCCGTGCTTGCTGCCGCCGTGGTTCGCGCCGAGGGCACGCAGCCCGCCGACGAGCACCGTCATTTCGGGCCCGGTCACACCCAGCAGGTAGGCCCGCTCCACCAGCAACTGCTCCAGCGGCGCCTTCTCGCCGACGCGGATGTAGTTGCGGAACCCGTCGGCCCGCGGTTCGAGCACCGCGAAAGACTCCACGTCGGTGCTCTCCTGCGAGGCGTCGGTGCGCCCGGGCGCGAAGTGCACCGCGATCTCGTAGCCGGCGTCCTTGGCCGCCTTCTCCACCGCCGCCGAGCCGGCCAGCACGATCAAGTCGGCCAGCGAGATCTTCTTGCCGCCCGAGGCCGACGCGTTGAAGTCCTGCTGGATCTTCTCCAGCACGGGCAGCACCTTGTCCAGCTCGGAGGGCTCGTTGACCTCCCAGTTGCGTTGTGGCTCCAAGCGCAGCCGCGCCCCGTTGGCGCCGCCCCGCTTGTCGGTGCGGCGGTAGCTCGACGCCGCCGACCAGGCCGTCTTGACCAGCTGCGGCACGGTCAGGCCGGAGTCGAGCACCTTGCCCTTCAGGGCGGCGACGTCGTTCTCGTCGACCAGCTCGTGGTCGACGGCCGGAACCGGGTCCTGCCACAGCTGCGGCTCGGCGACCCAGGGCCCGAGGTAGCGGCTGATCGGCCCCATGTCGCGGTGCAGCAGCTTGTACCAGGCCTTGGCGAACGCGTCGGCCAGTTCCTCGGGGTGATCGAGCCAGCGACGGGTGATGTCGCGGTAGATGGGCGATTCACGCATCGAGATGTCGGTGACCAGCATCGTCGGCGCGCGACCCGGCCCGCCGAACGGGTCCGGGATGGTGCCCGCACCCGCGCCGTCCTTGGCGACGAACTGCCAGGCATCGCCGGGGCTCTTGGTCAGCTCCCACTCGTAGCCGTACAGGGTCTCCAGGAAGGTGTTGTCCCACTTTGTCGGGGTGGGCGTCCACACCACCTCGAGGCCGCTGGTGATGGCGTCCTTGCCCACGCCGGTGCCGTAGGAGCTCTTCCAGCCCAGCCCCTGCTGCTCGATGGGGGCGGCCTCCGGCTCGGGGCCCACCAGGTCGCCAGGACCGGCGCCGTGAGTCTTGCCGAAGCTGTGACCACCAACGATAAGGGCGGCGGTTTCCTCGTCGTTCATCGCCATGCGGCCGAAGGTCTCGCGGATGTCGATCGCCGCGGCGATCGGGTCCGGCTTGCCTTCCGGGCCCTCCGGGTTCACGTAGATCAGGCCCATGGTGGTCGCGCCGTAGGGCTGGGCGAGGTCACGCTCGCCGGAGTAGCGCTTGTCGGTGCCGAGCCAGGTGTCTTCTTCACCCCACAGGATCTCTTCGGGCCCCCAGACGTCTTCGCGGCCGAAGGCGAAGCCGAAGGTCTTGAATCCCATGGACTCCAGGGCGCAGTTGCCGGCGAAGATGATCAGGTCGGCCCAGGAGACCTTGTTGCCGTACTTCTTCTTGACCGGCCACAGCAGCCGGCGGGCCTTGTCCAGGCTGACGTTGTCCGGCCAGCTGTTGAGCGGGGCGAAGCGCTGCATGCCCTGCCCGCCGCCGCCGCGCCCGTCGAAAATCCGGTAGGTACCCGCGGCGTGCCAGCTCATCCGGATGAACAGGCCGCCGTAGTGGCCATAGTCGGCGGGCCACCAGTCCTGCGAGGTGGTCATGACGTCGAACACGTCGCGCTTGAGCGCCTCGACATCGAGCTCGGCGAACGCCTCGGCGTAGTTGAAATCTTCGCCGTACGGGCTGGCATCGGGGTGGTTCGGATGCAGCGTCGACACGTCGATCTGGTCGGGCCACCAGTCCCGATTCGTCAGCGGCGCGTGCGATTTGGGTTTGGGGGAAGGGATTGCCGGGTTTTCGCTCTCGCTGTTGCTCGTCGACTTGGTGTCGTCGTGGGGTGGGCGGCTGTCAGATGTTGACACAGCATTCCTTTCCGGTGGTTGTAATGCGGGCTGCGATCACGGGAGTGATCAGGACTCTGCCGTCGAGCAGTCGGGGCACATGCCCCAGTAGATGACCTCGGCCTCATCGAGGACGAAGCCATCCAGAACGTTGTTGTCGTCCAACGGGGTCAAGCAGGGCGCCTCGCCGACCGCGCAGTCGACGTCGTTGATGACCCCGCAGGAGCGGCAGACGACATGGTGGTGGTTGTCGCCGACGCGGGATTCGTAGCGGGCGACCAGGCCCAGGGGCTGGATCCGCCGCACCAGGCCCGCGGCGGTCAGCGCGCTCAGCACGTCGTAGACGGCCTGGCGGGAAACGTCGGGCAGATCCCCGCGTACGGCGTTGAAGATCGTGTCGGTGTCGGCATGGGGGTGGGCGTGCACCGCCTCCAAGACGGCGACCCGGGGGCGGGTCACGCGCAGGTCGGCCATGCGCAGCCGGTCCGCGTAACTCGCCGATGAGGACACGTGGTCCATATCACTCTCTTATTTGGAATCAGTCAAGACTTTCCATGGGGCGAGCCGCCGAATTGGTGGTGAACCGTGCCCATCCTGTCGGTGGGTCGGACCCGAATGACGTTGCGCCAGAGCGCGACTCTGCGACCCCAGGAGACCTTAGGAAGCCGGCTTCAGGGCGCTGCCGTTGCGCCACTGGTCCCAGCTCAGCGTCCAGTCGCCGTTCTGGGCCAGCGTCAGCGGCGGCCCACCGCTGTTGCGGACCTCGACGACGTCCCCGGGTACGGAGAAGTCGTAGAACCACTTCGCGTTGTCGGCGTTGAGGTTCAGGCACCCGTGCGAGGTGTCCCGGTGGCCCTGGGCCCACACCGTTGCGTCGAGCTCGTGCAGGTAGATACCGTCGGTGCTGATCTTGGTCGCGTAGTTAATGGTCTCGCGGTAGCCGAGGCGCGAGTTCTTGGGCAGGCCGAAGGTCGAGGAGTCCATCACGACGGGGTTGCCCTTGTCGATCACGGTGTAGATGCCCGACGGCGTCCACAGCGAGATGGTGCGACCGCCGACGTCCTCGGTGCCGCCCATCCCCATCGAGGTGGGCATGGTGCGGACCAGCTTGCCGTTGTCGAAGACGCTGACCTGTTTGGTGGCGTCGTCGGCGATGGAGACGTGCGCGTCGCCGATCCGGAACGATACCCGCGTGTCGTCTTGCCCGAATAGTCCGTCGCCCAAGGCAATTCCGTAGATTTTCGCTTCGGCGGTGACGGTCGTTCCCGGGGCGTAGTAGTGCTCGGGTCGCCAGTGGGCGTTTTGGCTGTCGACCCAGAACCATGAGCCCTGCACCGGCGGGTTGGTGGTCACACTCAGCTGTCGCTCGGCGGCGGCCCGGTCGGTGATCTGCTCGTCGAAGTGGGCGACGACCACCATTCCGACGCCGTAGGTGCCGCCGTCGTGCAGCGCGGCCTCCGAGGTGGTGGTGAACGAAACCTTGGTCTGGTTGGACGGACGCAGCGTCGAGAACGACGAGACCTGCGTCGCCGCAACGCCGTTGGGCCCGCGGGCGGTGACGGTCAGCGTGTAGGTGCGCCCGTATCCCAGCGGCACGGTGGGCTTCCAGGCGGTGTTGTCCGGGGTGGCGATGCCCTCGATCGGTTTGCCGCTCTCGTTGACCATGCGAACGTCCGTCAGCGTCCCCGCGTCGGCCTTCACCATGACCGGCGCGACCGGGTCGACGTCGTGCGCGTTGGGTCCGGGCGTGATCGTTATCCGAGCCGCGGCAGGCTCTTTCGCGCCGGGGCCGGGGCACGCGCCGTGCGGGCATCTGACCGACGTTGCCAGCTGGATCGCGCCCACCACCCCGGCCACGAGCAACACCGCGAACAGGAGCGGGCGCAGCCATCCAACTGCCGGGCGAGGGGCGATCATGTGCATCAAATAGCCCAGGGCGTACGCCCTGAAACGTGGCGCGGGCCGCGTCGCCCGCGCGGAGGATCATGGGGTCATGGCCGACGACGAACTCGACAGTCTGTACTGGACCGAGCCGGAGGCTTTCACCGCCGAACGCAACAGACTGGCCAAAGCCGCGAAGGACCGCGGTGACGCGGCGGCCGCTCAACGTATCTCCGCGGCGCGCAAACCCACCGCCGCAGCCTGGATCGTCAACCGGATCGCGCTCTCGCAGAAGGACACCAAGAAACGCCTCGCCGACCTCGGTGACCGCCTGCGCGACGCGCACGCCGCGATGGACGGCGAACGCATCCGGGCGCTGTCCGCCGAGCAACACAAGCTGATCGAGGGGCTCGCTCGCGCCGCGTTCGAAGCGGCCGACGTCAAGCGGCCGTCCGCGGCGGTGCGCGAGGACGTGACCGCCACCCTGCAAGCCGCGATCGCCGACCCCGACGTCAGGGAGCGACTCGGCCGATTGGCCAAGCCCGAGCGATGGTCGGGTTTCGGCGGGTTCGGCGACGCGGCGCCGGCCCGGCCGGCGAAGCGTTCGCAGACCGCCGCGGAGCGGCGCCGGGAGAAGTTGACCGCGGCCGTCACCGACGCCGAGCAGGCCCAAGCCGCCGCCGACGACGCCCTCTCGAAGCAGCAAGCCGAACGCGACGCGGCCCGGCAACGACGCGACGAAGCGATTGCGACCCTGCGCAAGGCCGAGCGCGAACTCGACAAGGCCGAGGCCGCCTACGACAAGGCGAAGCGCGCCAGCCGCGCGGCCGCCGAATCGCTGAAGGAGGCGAAAGCCCAGCTCAACAAGGCGTGACAGCAATTCTGCGGGGGGCGCGCAGTTTCCGTCGACGCTGCGGGGGTATCAGCCCAGCCGTGACTTCTTTATGGCTATCCCACCGCGCCGAACCGACCTGGACCGCAAGCCGGCTTGAGGACGGCCCACGTTCCGCCGATGTCATCGTCGTCGGCGCCGGGATCACCGGGCTGATGACGGCCGTCCTGCTGGCCCGCGCGGGCAAGGACGTGTTGGTGGTCGAGGCCCGCACGGTCGGTTCCTGCGCGACGGGAAACACCACCGCGAAGATCAGTTTGCTTCAGGGCAGCCAGCTATCGAAGATCCTGCCCAGGCACGGCCTGGACGTGGCCCGCGCCTACGTCGACGGCAATCGCGAGGGCCAGGAGTGGGTGCTGCAGCACTGCGAGTCGAACGGCGTCGCCGTGCAGCGCGAGGACGCCTATACCTACGCCCAGTCGGCTCGGGGCGTGTTGTCCGCGCGCGCGGAGCTGGCGGCCTGCCAGGCGGTGGGCCTGGGCGCCGTGTGGGACGACGCCGCCGACGTGCCGTTTCCGTACCACGGCGGCGTGCGGCTGCCCGACCAGGCCCAGTTCGACCCCATGCCGTTCCTCGACTCGCTGGCCACCGAGTTGCTCGGCCGCGGCGGGCGGCTGGTCGAGCACACCCGGGTGCGGCGGGTGTCCTGGCGCGGCAAGGGGGTGCGGGTGCACGTCAACGACGCCGCGCGCCAGGACGTCGAGCTGCAGGCCGAGCAGCTGGTGCTCGCCACCGGAATCCCGATCCTGGATCGCGGCGGCTACTTCGCGCGCGTGAAGCCAAGCCGGTCCTACTGCCTGGCGTTCAAGGTCCCCGGCAACATCACCCGGCCGATGATGATTTCCACCGACTCGCCGACCCGTTCGGTCCGCTACGCGCCCGTCGCGGACGGCGAGCGGCTGATCGTCGGCGGGGCCGGCCACACGGTGGGCCGCAAGAAGAGCCCGTCGAAGTCGTTGCAGGAACTCTCATCGTGGGCGCGCAAGCACTACCCGGGGTCCGTGCAGACCCATTTCTGGTCGGCGCAGGATTACACGCCAATCGACTACCTGCCGTATGTGGGCCCCATCTTGCCGAACACCGAAACCATCTTCGTCGCAACGGGTTTCAACAAGTGGGGCATGACCAACGGCCCCGCGGCCGCGTTGGCGTTGTCCAGCCGCATCCTGGGCGGGCGGATGGATTGGGCCGGCGCGTTCGCCAGCTGGAGCCCGCACGAGCTGTCGGGCTTGCTGATGGCACTGCAGGCCAACCTCGAGGTGGGCTTCGACCTGGCGAAGGGTTGGATCACCCCGGCGATACGCGCCGGCCGCCGCAGCCCCGTCAACGGCGAGGGCGGCGTGGTGAGCGGGCCCCCGTGGCACCTGGAGGCCCGCTGCCGCGTGGACGGCACCGAGCACCGCGTTTCGCCGGTGTGCCCGCACCTGGGTGGGATCGTCAACTGGAACGACGCCGACCAGGCGTGGGAATGCCCGCTGCACGGGTCGCGCTTCGCCCCGGACGGCACCCTTCTGGAAGGCCCGGCGACCAGGGATCTGACACGTAGTGCGCCGAACGTGTACTCGGGGTAGGCCCTCAGCCCGACTTTTGGTAGACGAGCCAGCGCAACTCGATCGGGGACTGATCGCGCGGGATGTCGAACACGTCGAGGCCGCTGGCCCAGCTCTCGAACCAGCCCGTCGGAGGCCAGGCGCCCTCCGGTAGGTGAGCCTTCTCGTAGTCGTACGCCGAATCGTCGGCGACGAGGTCGAACGGCAGCCCGGTCGCCGCGTTCGATACCTCGTCACGCGTGAAGATCATTGTGTTGCACTGCTGCCCGAGTTCAATCGCGGCTCTGTCGGGGGTATAGCCGGGCCGCGGCAGGAACGTGTTGAACACCAGGCGCCCACCCGGGGCCAACACATCGGCGGCGAGTTCGAACACGCCGCGCAATTCGTGCGGCGTACGGAAGTCGGGCACCACCTCGGAGAGGACCATCAGCTGGTACTCGTCGCGGACGCCCTCCATGGCGGTGAAGACGTCGCTCTGCATGACGCGCACCCCGAGCGATTCGCGTTCCACGTCCGCGCGCATGAGCTCGGCGAACTTCGGCGCCATCTCCACGGCGTCCACGGGATGGCCGCGCCGCGCCAGGGCCACCGCGTTGCGCCCGGTTCCGGCGCCGACGTCCAGTACCCGACAGCTCGCCGGGTCGGCCGCCTCGCAGGCCAGCGCGAGCACGCGTGCGTCGGGTTCGGCGCCGAACAGGGGCGCCGGCCGGGTCTCGACCCAGTTGTCGTAGTCGGCCTCGACGGTGCGCCATTCGGCGTTGACGCGATAGTTCAGACCCGTTCCGAAGGGAACCTGAAACGAGATGATGATCTCCGAACGCTGGGAGGCCTTGAAGGCCTTCGCCAGCTCGGTCTCCAGCACCTTGTTGAGCTGACGAGCTTGTTCGGGCGTATACGGCACACCCAGCGTCGCGCACAGGTTGGCGCACAACTGGGCGTACTCGTCGATCATGCCGGGAACGGCGGGCACCGAAATCTGGCCCTCGGCCATCGACCGGCGGTACACCCGGCTGACCATCGCTTCGCGCAACCTCGGCGTGTCGAACGGTTTGGGCTGCGGCGCGTCCACGAGACTCTTCTACACGACCCGATCCGCGGTCGCACAGGGGCCGCCGTCCTACACCACCCGTTAACACTGCCGTTTGGCGGGGTATTAGCCAAGTTCACGTGCCGGACATGTACTACTGGGGGAAGTGCAATCGTTTGCCGGTCCGATTCGGCCGCGCCGCCCAACTAGTCGGGAAGCCGTCCGTGTCCTGGCGGCGTTTGGCTCGATCGGAGGGAACGACATGGACTTCGCGGCATTACCGCCCGAGATCAACTCCGCCCGGATGTACACCGGCCCCGGCTCGGGACCGCTGCTGGCCGCCGCGACGGCCTGGGACGGGCTGGCCGCCGCCCTGCACGCGGCGGCGAGTTCCTACCAATCGGAGGTGGCGGCGCTGACCGCCGGGCCCTGGCTGGGCCCGACCTCGGGGTTGATGGCGGCTGCGGCCGCCCCGTACGTGGCGTGGACGAGAACCTCCGCCGCGCAGGCCGAGCAGGCCGCCAACCAGGCCAAGGCCGCGGCCGGCGCCTACGAGACGGCGTTCGCGCAGACGATTCCGCCGCCGGCGGTCGCGGCCAACCGCAGCCTGCTGCTGGCACTGGTCGCGACCAATATCTTCGGTCAGAACACCCCCGCGATCGCGACCACCGAGGCGCAGTACGCCGAGATGTGGGCCCAGGACGCCTCCGCCATGTACGGCTATGCGGCCGCGTCGGCGTCGGCGACGACGCTGACGCCGTTCGCGCCGCCGCCGCGAAACACCAGCTCCGCCGGGCCGGCCGCGCAGGCCGCGGCGGTGGCGCAAGCCACCGGCACCTCCGCGGGACAGGCGCAGAGCGCGGTGTCGAGCGCGCCGCAGGCGATCGCCGCGGTGCCCGCCGCGCTGACCAGCCTCGCGGCCACCCCGGCCCAGGCCGGGCCGCTCGACCTGCTGGCCGTGCTGGCCAACTTGAGTGGTGTTTTCATCGACCCCGAGTTGAGCGCGGCGGGGCTTGCCGCCGACACCACGCTTGGCACGACGGCCCTTCCCTACGACGTCGCCGGGTACTACGTCGGTGTCCACACCGACGACATCGTCAGCGGCTGGGCGGGAATACAGACCTGGCCCGGCTCGGAACCGGTGCCCCCCTCGCCGTTCCCGGTGATCACCAACCTGGCCGGCGGGTCGGCGGCCACGGCCGGCCTCGCTGAAGCGAAAACCATTGGGGCCCTGTCGGTTCCGCCCGCCTGGGCCGCCGAGACGACGATGATACGGCCCTTGGCGGTCGCCTTGCCGGCGACCAGCATGGGCGCCGCTGCCGAGGCCTCGACGGGGAGCATGGGCAGCCTGTTCAGCCAGATGGCCCTAGCGGGCATGGCCGGGCGCGCGATGGCCGGCACCGGCGGCGGAGGCGGTGCCCCGGCCCGCCGGGAGCGGATCGGGGCGCCGACGACAACCGACAAGAAGGCACCGCCGGAAGCTCCCGCCGGGGGCCCGGTCACGAGCGTCGCCGCCGAGCTTCGTGAGCTCGCGTCGCTGCGCGACTCGGGAATCCTCACCGACGAGGAATTCACCGAACAGAAGAAGAAACTCCTGTCTCAGATTCCTTAGCAAATCGTCGGCCATGGCAACAGTTGCCTTTTGACAGCAAACGAAGCTATGCACCGGTTGGTTACGCCGTGTATTCGGCGGCGTTGCATTCTCGCCAACTCGCGAAGGCTTTGAAAAAACCGGCCGCCTGGATCGTCGTCATCAACCGAGGCATCGATCACCCAGGCCCGGTCGACCGTCTGGCCACGAGTTTCGAAGTTTTTAATATTCATGCCGGGCCGGACGACCATATACTGACGACACCTGAACGCCGACAAGAAAAGAAGGGCACGAAATGTCTGCACCTCGCTGGCTGGCCAAACTGACAATTCCCGTGATGGTTGGCGCTGCCCTGACAGCAAGCACCGCGATTGCATCGGCCGACTCGACGGACGACGCTTACCTCGCGAAACTGAAAAACCTCGGATTCAGCTGGCCCTCGTCGGGTGACTCCGACATGATCGCACTCGGGCATGCGGTCTGCGCCGACCGGATGGCCGGCAAGACGCCCGACGCGATCGCCGCCGACTTGCACTCCGGCATGAGCTCGAAGGGCTTCTCGTTCGCCGACATGACCGGCTGGGTCAGCGCGGCGGAATCGACCTACTGCCCGGGTTAGTCGACACCCGGCCGCCGCGACCGCACTACTGTCGTCCCTGACGGTGAACGACGGGTCTCTCGCGGGGGAAAAGTGCACATGCGGGTGGAGAGTTTGCGCCGCTACCCGGTGAAGTCGATGCTCGGCGAAACCGTGGACTCCCTGTTCGTCGACGAAGGCGGAGCCGAGGGCGACCGGCGGCTGGCGCTCGTCGACACCGAAACCGGCCACGTGGCCAGCGCCAAACAGGCGCGGCTCTGGCGCGGGTTGCTGAAATGCACCGCCCACGCCGACACCGGTCAGGTCAGGATCAGGCTGCCCGACGGAACCGACGTCACCGCCGACGACCCCGACGTCGACGACGTGCTCTCGCGGCTGCTGGGGCGGACGGTGCGACTGGTCAGGCAGCGACCGCAGGGTGCGACGCTGGAACGCCCGGATCCCGAGCAGCTGCTCGAGTTCGGGTTGGACGCCGAAGTCGGCGGCCGCATCCTTGAGATCGCCCAGGCGACCCCGGGCGACTCGTTCACCGACGAGGCCCCGCTGCACGCGATCACCACGGCCACCCTCGAGCACATCGACGTGGAGGCGCTGCGCTACCGGCCCAACCTGGTGATCGCGACGCCACCGGGCCATCCTCCCTACGCCGAAAATGATTGGGCGGGAAGGGAAATAGTGGTAGGGGAGGCGCGGCTGCGAGCCCTGACGGCCACCTCACGGTGTGTGGTGCCGACGCTGGAGCACGGCCCGTTGCCCCGAGCCCCGCACGCGCTTCGCATTCCGGCGGCCGAGAACCGTTGGGACACGGGCGGTCACGGACCGCAGCCGTGCGCGGGGGCCTACCTGGAGGTGGTTCAGCAGGGCGTCATTCGGGTCGGTGACCCCGTCACCATCGGCCCGTAATCAGTGGGCCCCAACCATTTTCATGACGAGCAGCACGGCCACCGCGAGAAACGCCACGGAGAACACGCAGACGGCGAGGACCGTGAGCGTGGCGCCCGGAGTGAATCGCCGGCGATTGGGTGGTTGAGCCTCGGCCACACCCGAGGTCTGCGGCGCGGCCGGTGGTGTCGCGCCGGGCGCGACGCCTCCACCCGGCTCGAGGTCGGGGGTTTGCGTGGGGTCGGGGTCGGGAGGTTGCGCGGTCATGGCTGGTGTTGCGATACCCGCCAGCACGGCGCCCAAACGCACGAATCAGGCTGAACGCCACTTGATGCCGCACCCGATCGACGGGCGCTGATCGGCGTCGACCGGCCGCCCGGCGAGCACCGCATCGACCGCCGCCCGCACGTCGGCGGCCGTCACCGGCTTGTCGTTTCCCGGGCGGGAATCGTCGAGCTGTCCGCGATAGACGAGGCGGCGCTCGCCGTCGAACACGAACGTGTCGGGCGTGCAGGCCGCCGAGAAGGCGCGGGCGACGTCCTGGCTCTCGTCGTACAGGTAGGGAAACGTCCAGCCGTGGGCACGGGCCTCGGCGACCATCTGCTCGGGCCCGTCCTGCGGGTAGGTGACGACGTCGTTGCTCGAGATGCCGACCATCGCGACGCCCTGGTCCGCCAGGTCGCGGCCCAGCGCGGCGAGCCCGGCGGCGACGTGCTTGACGTACGGGCAGTGGTTGCAGATGAAGGTGACGACCAGCGCGGGGCCCGTGAGGTCGTCGAGGCTGACCGTGGCGCCGGTGGCCGGATCGGGCAGCGAGAACGGCGGCGCGGGGGTGCCGAGGGCAAGCATGGTGGACTCGATGGCCATGCCAGCCAGATTAGCCGCGGATCACAGCTTGGAGCCCAGCCCGGCGATCAAATTGATGGTGACCGCAAGGACAACGGCGCCAAGCAGATAGGACAGCAGCGCCTGGCGCAACACGGTTGACCGGATGGACGTCAGCCCGATCTCGGTGTCCGACACCTGATAGGTCATGCCGACGGTGAAGGCCAGATACGCGAAGTCGCTGAACCGGGGCGGCTCCGGGTCGTGGAAGTTGATCCCGCCCGGTTCGTCGGAGTAATAGAGCCGCGCGTAGTGCACGGTGAACAGCGTGTGCACCGCGAACCAGGACGCCGAGACGGACAGGATGCCCAGCAGGGCGGCGACGACGGCCGCGGCGCCGGAGCGCGACCCGGCGGCGACCACATAGGCCACCCCGACCAGGCTGGCGAGGCTTGCCGACACGACGACGGTGTCGGCGATCCAGCGGGTGGGGTCCTCGCGGGTGACGTATTCACGCGTTCGGTCGGCGTCCATGCCGCCCAACAGGAGCCACGTCCACACCACATACACACCCGCGGTGACGACCCAGCCGACGAGGGCGAATCGCCAGCCGATGGTGTTGCCGACCGCGACTGCGACCGCGGCGCCGAGCACCACGGCGATCAGGATCCGAACCGCTACAAGGGATCTCACAGTCGGGTGGCTCGGAGGCCGCTAGCCGTTCTGTGCCCGGGCGGGCGCCTGACCGATCTTGTTGGCGGCGAACGTCGCGGCCTGGTTGACCATGCCGGCGTCGATGTACGACATGTGCGACAAGATGTTGCCGCCCGGGGAGCAGATCGGGTCGTCGGGCGCGCACAGGCTGATGGTCCGGCCGACCAGCACCGGGCTGATCGTCGGAAGCGGCTGGCCGCCCCACAACATGCTGGAGAACCCGCTGGATGGTTCACCGAACAGGGCGACGGCGGCGACGTGGTCGGCCACCGGGCCCGGCAGCGTCTGGCTGGCGAGGTCGATCACGGTCGAGCCCTGGGAGTACCCGCCGAGCACCATTTTCGTGTTGGGGCAGCTGGCGGCGACGTCCTGGATGTGCGCGCTGGCGTCGTTGGAGCCGGCCGACGCGCTGTTGTGGTAGTCGTCGTTCGCCGGGTAATTGACGGCGTAGGAACTGACCGACCGCCCCGCGAGCTGTGCAGTGAGCGAGTCGACGAATGCCTGCCCCATGTTGCCGAGGCCGGGCTCCTGGTGGGTGCCACGAGCGAAGACGACCGCGACGTCGGTGCAGGGGTCGGCGGACGCGACCGGGATGGCGATCGGCGCGCTGAGCGCCGCCCACGCCGTCACGGCCGACACTCCAGCGATGCGGGCAAGCCTGGGTGAATTCATTTCCAAATGCTGACACACCCGCGACGACGGCGACGCATGCGGTGCCTCAAATCCTGTCGCCGCGTGCGAGCCGATCGGCCCGCCAACAGCGCGCCTGCATGGGCATCTCGACCGTGTCGGCACCGGGAAACCGCGCCGCCAGGGCCGCCCGCGCTTCGGTCAGCCGCCGGGCACGGTCGTCGGGGGAGGCGACGAGGAACCTGCTGTAGGTGCCCAGCATCGCGACGGCGTCGTCGATCGTCATGGTTCGCGTGAACCGGAACGTCTCACGGGCGAAGTTGCGGAACGTCGTCGGCAACGGGAGGACGACGTCCAGTCGCCGGCGAGCCCGGTCGGCCGCCTCGGCGCCGGAGGCCTCGTCGCCGGGCAGCCGGTCGAGGTCGCGCACCCAGCCCACCTCGCGGTCCCGGCTCGTCCAGATCAGGCCGAGCCGACCGCCGTCACGCAGCACCCGACCGATCTCCGGCACGGCGCGCTCGGGGTCCATCCAGTGCCACGCCGACGAGACGAACACCGCGTCCGCGGAGGCGTCGGGCAGCGGAATCGACTCGCCGCGGCCCTCGACGACCCGCACGCCGGGGGATCGGGCCGCGAGGACCTTCCGCATCCGCGCGTCCGGTTCGACGGCGACGACCTGCGCGGCCTTGCCCAGCAACGCCCGGGTGAACAGTCCGGTGCCCGCACCGACGTCGACTGCCACCCCGCATCCGGACGGGACCAGCCAGTTCACCGCATCCGGCGGGGGTTGGGGCCGTAGCCCGTCGTAGTTTTCGGCAATCGACCCGAAGGACATCGCGCGTTGTTGACGGTCACTCACGGTGCCACGGTAGTCGCGGTCGGCGCCCAGAGCCGTCGCCGCGGAAACGTTTGGTAAATACCGAGAATTTTGGCCCGGTTTTCCCTAGAGTCTGGCGTACCGGCTGGTGGCCTGAAGGCCCGTCCCCGGTGAAAATGCGTGGTCGTGGGGCACAGGGAAGGACACCCGGGGGATGAGTTTTCTGACGTCACCGCCAGAGATTATTTCTTCTCTGCTCCATTCCGGCGCAGGGCCGACGCCCATGCTGGCCGCTTCCGCGGCGTGGGATGGGCTTGCCGCCGAACTCGGTACCGCGGCGCAGTCGTTCTCCTCGATCACCTCCGGTTTGGCCGCCGACGCCTGGCAGGGGCCCGCCTCGGCGGCGATGCTGTCGACCGCGGCGCAGTACTCGGCGTCGCTCAGCGCGGCGGCGGCGCATGCGCAGACGGCCGCCCTCCAAGCCCAGGTGGTGGCCGGCGAGTTCGAATCCGCCCTGGCCGCCACGGTGCATCCCCTAGTGGTCGACGCGAACCGGAACCAGCTTGTGCAGCTGGTGTTCTCCAACCTGTTCGGGCAAAACGCGCCCGCCATCGCCGCCACGGAAGCCGCATACGAGGAGATGTGGGCCCAGGACGTGTCCGCGATGGTCGGCTACCACGGCGGGGTTTCGGCCGCCGCGGCCGAGCTCTCGTCGTGGGCGTCCGCGCTGCAGGCGCTGCCGGCCCAGGCGTCCGCTGCGATTGCCAACCCGGCGGCCGCCGCCCCCGCGGCCATCGGTTCGCTGACCTCCGCGGCCAGCAACCCACTCGGGAACCCTGTCCAGGCGTTGGAAACCTACGCCGCCGACATCATCAATTTCCCGACCGACATCTTGTTCGGGCGCCAGTTGATTCCCACCGGGCCACAGTCGCTAGGCACCAGCGCGACGGTGGCCCCTGGCGGTAATTCGGCCACCGCACCGCTGACGGTCTTCGCGGGAACCGAGCCGTTGGTGAACGCCTCGGTCGGCACCGGATCGGCCGTGCCATTGCTGGTCGACACCGGCTCCGCCGGCCTCGTCATCCCGTTCACCAGGGTCGGCGGCCTATTGGGCGTGCTCCAGATGGGCATCCCCATCGGAGGCGGCATCGGCGGTTACAGCGGGGGACTGGACTACCTCTACCTGACCTACAACGCGCCGGTGAATTTCGGCGGCGGGCTGACGACCGCGTCCACCCCCGTCAACGTCGAGTTCCTGGCGTTCCCGGTGTCAATCCAGTCCGCGATGACCAACGGCCTGACGTTCCAGTCCTTCTTCGCCTCCGACGGCGCCTCCGGCGTCCTGGGAGTCGGGCCCAATGCGGGCGGCCCGGGTCCAAGCATTCCGCTCCAGGCGCTGCCGTCGCCCTTGAACCACGGTCTGCTGATCAACCAAGACACAGCCAGTCCTTATTTGCAGTTCGGTGACCAGCCGACAATCGGCGGCCACTCTGTGTTGACCACCCTCCCGCAAATGCCGATTACTGGCTTGGACGTGACCGTCACTCACGGCGCCACTACAACTTCGTTTCCAAGTGTCCAATCGATTGTCGACTCCGGCGGTGTAGAAGGCACGCTGCCAACGGGCCTTGGCGCGTCGCCCGGGGACCTGATTCAGGTCTTCGACGGCAGTAATCACCTCCTCTACTCGTACACCTACAACGGGGACTACTTCCCGACGCCGATCTCGAGCGGGTTGATGAATACCGGCAACCTGCTTTTCCAGCAGCACCCTGTCTACATCAACTACGGCAACGGCACCGCGACCGTCTATCAGTGATCTGACGCTGCCACCGCGTCCGCCGTACATCATGAACACCGGGGCGCTGCACTTCCTCGAACACCGCGTGTACATCTCGTATAGCCCTGGTGGCGTCGGGACGACGATCTTCTACCAGTGAGTCGCGCCCTCTCGCTGGGCGAGGTTCGCGCCGCTTGAATGCTGGGTATGCACCCGGCCATGGGGTGGGTGGCGCAACACGCAGTTGCGATCGTGTCGGCGTTGCTCGCCGCATTCTGGGCCGCGGTCGGCATCGTCGTTCGGCAACGCGTCGCACGCGGCGTCCCCGACGACAAAGCCATGTCGGCAACGATGGCCACCACCTTGGTCCGCGAACCGCTGTGGTGGGCGGGCACGCTCGCCGCGGTCGCCGGTTACGTCTTCCAAGCGCTGGCGCTGGCCCACGGATCCCTGCTCTTGGTCCAGCCGCTGCTGGTGTCGTCGCTGCTGTTCGCACTGCCAATGAGCGCGAGGCTGTGCCACCAGCGCATCAGTTGGGCCGACTGGGGGTGGGCGACGCTGTTGACCGCCGCCCTGGCCGTCTTCGTGCTCGTCGGCCAGCCCCGCGAGGGCCACAACCGGGCCCCGGTGCCCGCCTGGACGATCGCCCTGATGATGACCGTGCCGCTGGTGATCGTGTGCGTCGCCGCGGCCCGCCGTGCCGCCGGCCGACCCCGCGCCATGCTGCTGGCGGTCCCGGTGGCGGTCCTGCTGGGCATGATCGCCGTCCTAACCAAAATCTGCACGCACCGCTTCGCCGTGGCCGGGTGGCAGGGGCTGCTGACCGTGCCGGCCCTTTATGTGCTGGTCGGGCTCGCCGCGGCGCTCACCGTGGTGCAACAAGCGGCGTTTCACGCCGGCGCGTTGCAGGCCTCCGTACCGATCATGTTGGTCGGCGAACCGATTGTCGCGGTCGTGCTCGGTGTGGTGGTCCTCGGGGAGCACCTGGCGGTGCGGGGATCGGCGGCGCTGGTCCTTGCCGTCGCGGTGGCGGCGATGGCGGCGGCCGCGATCGCGCTGGGCCGCGACGAAGCCGCCGGAGCGAGCTTGCCGACCCCGCCGCAGCCGCCGCTCGAGCCGATGACGGCCACCGGCGCGCGAATCGGGGACAGCGCATAGCGGCCGCCTCGCGTGTCGCTACCGTTGAGCTACCCCGAGTCGGATCGGACGGGAGGCACACTGTGAGCGGTAAACCGCGCGCCACGCTGGTTGTCCTCGGCGCGATCCTGGTCGCCCTCGCCGGGGCGCCGGCTCCAACGGCATCCGCCACGACCATGACGCGGCCCGCGGCGCCGAGCATCCCCGCCGGCGCGCAACCCCAGCTGGCGTCGGATCCCGCGCAAGTGGCCGACGACCTCGTCGCCGACGAGCACGCGCTGCGTGACGCGTCGACGGGGGAGGCTGGGTTAGTGGCGGCGGCGCACCGCGAGCAGGCGGCGTATCGCGCGATCGGGCGCCACCCCGAATGGGACGCGACCATACGACCACGGATCCCGGCATCGTTGCTCGATGTCTACGACTGCAACGTCGACGCCCGCCGGCAGCTCACCGCGATGACGGCCGTCCGGGACACGCTGCCCGCGTGGAGCATCGAGCCGCCGGCCCCGGCCGACGAGCTGCTGGGCTACTACCACCAGGCGGAGTCGGAATCCGGCGTCGGCTGGAACTACCTGGCCGCCATCAACCTCGTCGAGACCCGCCTCGGCAGCATCCATGGCGTGAGCACTGCCGGCGCGCAGGGGCCGATGCAGTTCCTGCCCGGGACGTTTGCCAGCTACGGGCAGGGCGGTGACATCAACTCGCCGCACGACAGCATCATGGCGGCGGGACGCTACCTGGCGGCCAATGGCTTTGCCGGCGACCGCGATCACGCCATCTACCGGTACAACCACGCGAACGAATACGTGCGCGCGGTCGATCAATACGCGGCGCTCATCGGGTCCGATCCCGCCACGTTTGCCGCCTACTACCGCTGGGACGTCTACTGCAACACCACCTCGGGCGACGTGCTGTTGCCCATCGGCTACACCGCCTCGTCGCCGATCCCGGCGGCGGAGTACGTGGCCAGCCACCCGCAGTGACGGGGATCGGCGCCCTGGCGGCCAATCTCGTTGTCCCGCTTGGCCGAAAACTTGTCGGACCTGGCTGTGATGATGGAGTCATGTCTTCGACCGCATCTGTCGCGTAGAGGGAGCCTGCGTCGCCACCCACCGACACCCCGCCTCAGCCCGACGACACGAGACGGTCACGCGGAAATCTGCCGGCAACTGAACTCTCGTTCATGAATAGCCGATTTGACGCGCTGCCTCTTGGGCAAGTTGGAGGCGCGAGGCTAGGCCGAGCTTGGTGTAGACGTGGGTGAGGTGGGTTTCGACGGTGCGTGGTGATATGAAAAGCCTTGTGGCGATGTCTTTGTTTCCCAAGCCCTCACTGATGAGCTTGACGACGTCGAGTTCGGCGGGGGTCAGCGAGGCCCAGCCGGTGGACGGGCGTTTGCGTTCGCCGCGGCCGCGCTGGGCGTAGGCGATCGCTTCGTCGGCGGACAGTTCTGCACCCTCGGCCCATGCGGACTCGAAGTCGGCTTCGCCCAATGCATTACGAAGCGTGGCGACCGCGGCGTCGTGCTCGGCGTCATAGATCTTGAACCGGACGGCGCCCATGCGTTGCCGGAGGGCGTCCGCTGCGCCGAACAGCCGTGCCGCTTCGCGGTGGCTCTCGGCAGCGCCGACCAGCGCACCCAGGCACTCCAGGGCATCCGGAATGCCCAGGTGTGCCTCGACGCCGGCTGCGCAGGAGAGTGCGTCGTGGGCGTCACGTTCGGCCAGTTCCGGCTCACCTCGTGCGATCGCAACGCGCGCACGCGTCGTCAGCGCCACCGCTAGATGCCAGCCCCGCATCATCGAGACGGCATCATCGGCCCAGCGGCGCGCCGCGATCAGATCACCCCGCGCCAGCGCAACCTGCGCTATCGGGTTGACATTCACTACCCTCAGCTCGGCACTCATCCGCTGCGAGGCCGCCTCGCTCGCATCGGCCGCGGCTGCTACGTCCCCCGCCGCCAGAGTCGCGACAGCCAACGCCGCGTAGGTAAAGCCCTCGAGGAACCCCCCAATATCGGCGGCGGCGTCGATCGCCGCGGCGGCCGCGGCTCGGGCCGCCGTCGTGTCACCCTGGTACGCCAACGCCTGGCCCTGGCAGAACAGCATGGCCGCCCTGCCGACCACGTCCTGATTGGTCTCAGCGTCGGCAGCCGCCTCCCGCAACTGCGCGACGGCCAGGGACAGCTCGCCCTGGATCCATAGCGCCAAACCGAGGGACCAGCGACAGCGAAACGCGGCCGGCCGGTCACCGATCGCGTCGGCGAGGTCGCGCCCCTCTTCACCGGCCGCGCGCGCCGCGATCGGGTCACCCGCGATGAACGCGGCGTACGCCTGAAAGCCGAGGATCTCGCTCAACATCCCTCGGTCGCCGAGGCCCCGGGCCAGTTCGCTTGCCTCAGCGAGGTAGCGGGCGGCCACCTCGGTGTTGAAGACGGCGATACCTCCGCAGGCGGTCAGCGCCCGGGCCACCAGGGCCGAGTCGCCAATCTCCCGCGCGATCGCCAGGGCTTCTTCGGCCTGATCGAGGTCGACGGCGACGACCTGGGTGGCGAGCGCGGCCTTGTCGGCCAGCGCCCGCGCCCGTACCCCGGCCGCGACCTCGATGCCGTGCGCGGTGTCGTCGCTGAGGACGGCGTCGAACCAGCCCAGCCCTTCCTGGATGCGGCCCCGCCCTAGCCACAGCGGCTGCAGCGACGACACGAGCTGCAATGCGAGCTCGATGTCGGAGTTTTCGCGACTCCACGCGAACGCGGCCCGCAGGTTGTCGATCTCGGTTTCGGCCTGCTCGATACGCGCCTCGCGGCCAGCTTGCCCTGGGGTGCCGAGCAGGGCGCCCAGGGAGGTGTAGTGGTCGCGGTGGCGCGCCCGCACGTCGTCGGCCTCGCCGGATTCGCCGAGCTTTTCCAGTGCGTACTGGCGCACCGTCTCCAGCAGCCGGTAGCGCGTCCGACCGCGTCGGTCTTCGGCCACCACGAGCGATTTGTCGATGAGCAGGGTGAGCTGATCGAGCACCTGGTAGCGCTCCACGTCACCACTGGCGGTGACCGCTTGAGCCGCCTCGAGGTCGAAACCGCCCATGAACACCGCCAGCCGGCGAAATAACACGTGTTCGGGTTCGGTCAACAGCGCGTGCGACCAGTCGACCGAGGCGCGCAGGGTCTGCTGGCGCCGCACCGCGGTCCGCCCACCGCCGGTCAGCAGCCGGAAGCGGTCATGCAGGCTGTCAACGATCTCGGTCACCGACAAGGCGCGTACTCGCGCCGCGGCAAGTTCGATCGCCAGCGGGATGCCATCGAGGCGCCGGCAGATCTCAGTCACGGTGGCGGCGTTGCCGTCGGTGACGATGAAATCGGGTCGCACCAGGCGGGCCCGGTCAACGAAAAGCTCGATGGCCTCGTCGTCCAACGACAGCGACGGCACCTGCCAGGTCACCTCGCCGGCCACCCCGATCGGCTCACGACTGGTCGCCAACAGCGTTAGTTCTGGGCAGGCGCGCAGCAGCGAGCTGGTCAGCGCCGCAACCGCCTCCAACACGTGCTCACAGTTGTCCAGCACCACCAACATGCGACGCTCGCCCACGGCCCGCGTGAGCGTGTCGGTGCTGGACCGACCCGGCTGATCCGCCTGGCCGAGGGCGTTTGCCATCGCGACCGCCACCAGGTTGGGATCGGTAATCGGGGCAAGGTCGACATACCATGCGCCGTCGCCAAACTCGGTGGCTAGCTGCCCGGCGACCTGGATGGCCAGCCGGGTCTTACCCACGCCGCCCGCCCCGGTCAAGGTCACCAACCGACTCGCCGCGAGAATCTGACGTACATCGTTGATCTGCGCGTCGCGGCCGATGAAGCTCGTGAGCTGCGTCGGCAACCGTTCCGCGGCAACGGGTTTGGGCACCCGTAGCGGCGGAAATTCGTTGCGGATGTCGGGGTGACACAGCTGCGCCACCCGCTCGGGACGGGCAACACCGCGCAGTTCGTGGCGGCCGAGATCGGTCAGCCATGCATTAGGCGGAAGCGCATCGATGACCAAATCCTCGGTGGTACCCGAGAGCACCGTCTGGCCGCCGTGGGCCAGGTCGCGCAGCCGCGCCGTCCGATTGATGGTTGGCCCGACATAGTTGCTCTCGTCGCGCAATTGGACCTCGCCGGTGTGCACGCCGATGCGCAATCGGATCGGAGCCAGCGGCGCCCGCTGCAACTCCAAGGCACACGCCGTGGCCTCGGTCGCTCGGGCGAACGCGACCACGAAGCTGTCGCCCTCACCCTGCTCGACCGGCCGCACCCCGCCGTGCACGGCGAGCAGCTCGGCCAGGGTGCGGTCCAGGCGTTCGATGGCGGCCGTCATCGCCTCCGCTTGGGTGTCCCACAACCCCGTCGAACCTTCGATATCGGCGAGCAGCAGCGTCACCGTCCCGGTTGGCAGCTCGCCCACGCCCAACTCACTCCAGTTCACCGGCGGCATCGCCGCGCGTGGATCAGTTTCGGTCATGCTAGCCAGCATCTCGGGGCACCGAGCCGCAAACATCAGGGAAATCCCGTATCCCAACGGCACTGAGCAGTCGATTCGGTGAACACAGCGTGCCGCCGCCAGCGCGGCAATGCTGGGCAAAAACACCAGGCGACGCGTGCCGACCCGGCCCGCCCCCTTCAGTTACGAGTTCTCCCCGATGATCTGACGCTGCAAAAACGCCACGGTCGAGTCAGTGAAATTCAGGACACCCGATCGAGGAGGACCACCCATGACCGTGACCGTTGATGGATCGAGCTGCCCGAGTGTCTTCGATGCCGGCCTGCCCACAATCGATTACCAACATGCTCAGCACCCCGACGACGCGCACGCCATCATCAGCGCCGCCCGCACGAAGGCGCCGATTGCAATCGGCCCGTACGGCCCTGAGCTGCTGACCTACGAGCTCGTGCACACGGTGCTGCGCGACTCCCGCTTCCGGGTACCGCAAGGGATGTTCCTTGCCACCCAAGGCATCACCTCGGGCCCGCTATGGGACCGCGTCGCCGCCAACATCCTCAGCCTCGACGGCGACGACCACCACCGGCTGCGCCGGCTGGTAAGTAGGGCCTTCACACCCAAGGCGACGGCCCGGCTACGTACGACGATCGTCGACGTCATCACCGGCCTGGTGGACAGCGTCAGCGCCCGCGGGCATTGCGACGTGGTCACCGACATCGCCCGCCAATACCCGATTCCGGTGATCTGCTCGCTACTCGGCGCGCCACCGGAAGACTGGGAACTGTTCTCCGACTGGACCGATGACATCTTGAAGGCCTTCAGCTGGGATGCGGCCAAGGCCACGCCGGACATCCTGACCGCTTGGGACGGCCTGGACGCCTACATCGACGACATGGTTGCGCATCGTCGCCGTGGCTTGACCGACGACCTGATCTCCGAGTTGATCCGCGCCGAAGACGACGGCGACCGCCTTAGCGGCGACGAACTGCGCATGCTTGTCGCTGCCCTGTTGTTAGCGGGCACCGACACCACCCGCCTCCAATTGAGTGCGGCCGTACATGTCCTGTGCGATCACCCCGAACAGTGGGCGTTGCTGAGCCGGCATCCAGAGCTGGCGGCCGATGCCGTTGAGGAGCTCATCCGCCATTCGCCGACGACGTTCGTCACGTTGCGCACGGCCGTTGAGGATGTCGAACTCGCGGGCGTGAAAATCGCCGCCGGCACGATCGTTGTCGTCAATACCGGTGCAGCCAACCGGGATCCCGCCGTCTGCGCCGACCCCGACCGCCTCGACCTCAGGCGCCGGGGCGCCCCACCGATCCAGACATTCGGCAGCGGCGTGCACTACTGCCTCGGAGCCAATCTCGCGCGCCTCGAATTGACCCAAGCCCTAGCGGTCATGACACAGCGCATGCCCAACGCCCGGCGCACCGGTCCAGCCCCATGGAAACCAGTCTCAGCGCTGGGAGGACCCATCACCCTGCCGATCGCATTCAACTCCACCTGCTAAGCCAACGCTGACCCAACAGCTGAAGTCGTCGTGGCGCGGCACAGCTGCGTCCACCGGCAGCACCTAATGGATGCAACTAGCGCCCGCAGCGGTTTGCCCCACTTCACTTCGGATCATGTCAACATGGACGGCTGCCGACTGTTTGCTCTCCTCCCGCTGCCATCAATCAGAGTTACCCCCAATTCCATCGGGCGCACGACGTGTCAACTGCACCACACGGCGGACGCCCAGATACGGGTCACCCCGACGCGTTGGTGGGCGAGTGTAGGACCCCGAATGCTCAACCCACCGAGCCGCCCCATCGCAACGACACGACCCCCGACCGCGGATCTCCGCCGACTACCAGTGCACTCTCATTTGCGAAGAGCCACCAATTTCAGCCAAGTCGGGTCTACAGCGCGTGGCGCAGATCGGGATCCCGGCGCTGCGGAATCCTGTTCTGTTTGGCGGTGTACAGATTCGCGTCGGCGACCGCCCACAGCACGGCGACGTTGGCGCTCGCTCCGCCGGCCGATGCGGTCCCGACGCTCGTGCCCGGGGTCTGTAGCCGCACGGCGGCCACGAATTGCTCGGCCGCCCTCGGACCGGGGCCTGGGCGCTCGGCGATGCACACGGCGAACTCGTCGCCGCCGAGCCTGGCCAGAATGGCGTTGGGGGGAGCCGCGTTTCGCCACGCGGTCGCTCGGCTGATCAGGTGCTGGTCGCCGGCGACGTGCCCGTCGGTGTCGTTGATGCGTTTGAAGTTGTCGATGTCCAGCGCGATGACGGTAATGACGGTGGAAGTCGAACGCGATCGCGCCAGCAGGTCGGCGGTGGCGATTTCCCAACCGGCGCGGTTGAGCGACCCCGTGAGTGGATCGGTGCACGCCGCGTCGACCAACGTCCGTGTCACCAAGCCGAACGACTCCGCGGCGCCGACGATCGCGATCACAAAAATGAGGTAATCGATGCCGAGCGTGGCGGTGCGCGAGACCGCCAGGCCGGCAACGCAGGCCAGGGCGAGCACGCCCACCAGGACCATGCCGCGGCGCGGCGAGTAGAACGCGCGCAGGTACATCGCCAGAAACATCGGCGCGATCAGGCAGACGAACTCGGCGATGATCGCGATGTGGAAGGCCATCACGATCGGCGTGGCCACGATGGCCACGGCCGTCGCAGGCCCGGTTTTGTCGGGCCGCACGGCCAGCCAGGCCAGCGCCGCGATACCCAGGACGATCGCCACGATGCCGCCGACCGGATGCCCCCGGGGACGGTCGGGGTGAAGCGGAATCACGGTGGTGAACAGCACGCCGTAGGCGAACAGGAATGTCGTGGTGCCCAAGTAGATTCGCAGCAGCCGGACCTGGTGTTTGCCGTAAAAACCGCTTCCGGAGTCGGCTCGCAACCGCAGCTTGTATCGGCGGGGGTGGCCCACGGGGCCTGCGAGGCGTAGACCCATCCCGTCACTCTCTGGTCAGATGCGCCGATGCGGACGCGCGGCCGATTATTTCACCGCCATTTTGCGAGCGCGCAACCGCCATTCGTCTGAACCGTAGTTCAGATCCCAGGAGACCGTTGATGGTTTATCGAAAACCCAGATCGGATGCAAAAAGAAGGGGCGGCTTTTAATCCGTCCCACTTCAACATATTACGCACCCGGGGGCTTGCGGCAAGACCGGGGTCATGCCGCAAAATCGCTGGTCGAAGCGAAAGCGGACCGACTCGGGGGGCGAGATGAGTGTGTTGAGGGAACCAATGGCCGACCACGCGGTGGCAGTCGTCGGGGGAGGCCCGACCGGGCTGATGCTGGCGGGCGAGCTGGCGTTGGCGGGCGTCGACGTGGCCATCGTGGAGCGGCGCGCCAGCCAGGAGCTGATCGGGGCGCGGGCGGGGGGCTTGCATGCGCGCACCATCGAGGTCCTCGATCAGCGCGGCATCGCTGATCGTTTCCTTTCCGAGGGCCAAGTGGCACAGGTCGCCGGGTTTTCCCAGATTCGGTTGGACATCAGCGACTTTCCCACCCGGCACCCCTACGGGCTCGCGCTGTGGCAAATCCACATCGAGCGCATCCTGGCCGGCTGGGTCGACGAGCTGAACGTGCCGACCTATCGCGGACGTGAGGTGACGAGCGTCGCCCAAGACGACACCGGCGTCGACATCGAGCTCACCGACGGCCACTTCTTGCGCGCGGAATACGTCGTCGGGTGCGACGGGGGACGCAGTTCGGTCCGCAAATCGGCGGGCATCGACTTCCCGGGGTGGGAACCCACGATGAGCTACCTCCTCGCCGAGGTCGACATGGAATGCGAGGCCGGGGAAGCGCCGGAATGGGGTATCCGCCACGACGCCCTTGGTGTCCATTCGCTCAGCATGGTGGAGGACGGGGGGCCGGTGCGGGTCATGGTGACCGAGCGGCAGGTCGGGCCCGCCGGCGAGCCCACCCTGCGCGAGCTGAGTGAGGCGTTGATCGCCGTGTACGGGACGGATTACGGGATCCACAGTCCCGCATGGATTTCCAGGTTCACCGACGCGGCGCGGCAGGCGGCGACCTACCGCGACGGGCGGATCCTGCTGGCCGGCGACGCGGCGCACGTGCACCATCCGATCGGCGGGCAGGGTCTCAACACCGGCATGCAGGACGCGGTGAACCTGGGATGGAAGCTGGCCCAGGTGGTCAACGGAGCGGCCCCGGAAAGCCTGCTGGACAGCTACCACACCGAACGGCACCCGGTGGCTGCGCGCGTGCTGCGCAACGCCATGGCCCAAATGGCGCTGCTTCGCCCGGACGACCGCACAAAGGCCTTGCGAGAGGTCACTTCCGACCTGCTCAGCATGGCCGAGCCGCGGCAGCGATTCGCGGCGATGATGTCCGGTCTCGACATCCACTACGACCTGGGCGAGGGCCACCCGCTGCTCGGCCGTCGGATGCCCGACCTCGACCTGGTCACCGCCGACGGCACGGTGCGGGTCTTCGCGCTGCTGCACAACGCGCGGCCGGTGCTGCTCAACCTCGGCGAGCCCGGCGCCGTCGACATCGCCGGCTGGGAGGACCGCGTCACGCTGCTCGACGCGAAATACGTTGGAGCGTGGGAACTTCCGGACGTTGGCCCGGTCGCCGCCCTCGACGCGGTGTTGATTCGCCCCGACGGATACGTTGCCTGGGTGGGGGAGCGCCCCCTCGCCGACGCCCTGACAGCCTGGCTCGGGCCGCCCGCGGCGACCTAGGACGAGGCCTAATCCGGCGGCTCGTCCTGCGCGCCGGGCCCCGCGGCGTCACGTTCGCGGTCGCTGGGCTTGCCGGGGACACCTTCGTCCTCCCGCTCGTTGGCAACCTTCTCGTCGAGCTCGTCGACGATGTTTTCCAGCTTCTCGGCGTGGCTCAGCTGGTCTCGGTCGGGTCCGGTCATGTCGCTTTCCATACCCCGCCCCGCGATTGATAATCGCGCAGATCGACCCCAACATGGGGCTGCACACACGGCGCTGCGATGGAAGGATCGCAAGGGTGGCCGACAAGAAACCGCAAACGATCTCTTACCCGGCGCCGGAGAAACGCCCGCGACGCCACGACACTGAACGGCTGGAGCCCCACGTCATCGTCCTGTTCGGTGCGACGGGGGACCTCGCCAAGCGCAAGCTGATCCCGGGCCTGGCCTATTTGGATCAGTCCGAACTGGCCCCCGACATTCAAGTCGTCGCGACGTCGCTGGAAGACATGAGTGACGACGAGTTCCGTGATCTGGCCAAGAACGCGATCGATTCGTTCGGCACGCACAAGCTGACGGACGAGCAGTGGGCCAACTTCGCCAAAATCATCACCTACGTCCCGCAAGGCGCCGGACCCGGGGCGCTCGCCACCGCGGTCGCCGAAGCTGAAGCCAAGCTGGGACCCAACGTTCGGCGGCTGCATTACCTTTCGGTTCCGCCGAAGGCGGCGCGTGACGTCATCACCATGCTGCGCGATGCGGAGCTCGTCGACCGTTCCCGGGTGGTCATGGAGAAGCCGTTTGGCACGGACCTGGCCAGCGCGGTGGCGCTCAACGACTTCGTGCACGAAACGTTCGAGGAATCCCAGATTTTCCGCATCGACCACTTCCTGGGCAAGGAGGCCGCCCAGAACATCCTGGCGTTCCGCTTCGCCAACGGCCTGTTCGAGCCGATCTGGAACCGCAACTTCATCGACCACATCCAAATCGACATCCCCGAGGCGCTGGGGTTGGATCAGCGGGCCAACTTCTACGAGGACACCGGCGCGTACAAGGACATGGTGGTGACCCACCTCTTCCAGGTGATGGCGTTCGTGGTGATGGAGCCGCCGACGGCGCTCGAACCCTTTGCCATCAGCGAGGAAAAGAACAAAGTGTTCCGGTCGATGCTGCCGGTCAAACCGTCCAACGTGGTGCGCGGCCAGTACAGCGGGTATCGCGACGAGAAGGGGGTGGCGAAGGACTCCGACACCGAGACCTTCATCGCGCTCAAGGTGGGCATCGACAACTGGCGCTGGGCCGGCGTGCCGATCTATCTGCGCACCGGCAAGAAGATGGCCGAGGGCATCCGCATCATCTCGATCGCCTTCAAAGAGGCCCCGCGAACGATGTTTCCGCCGGGGTCGGGCGTGGGGACCCAGGGTCCCGACCACCTCACCTTCGATCTCGCCGACAACTCGAAGGTCTCACTGTCCTTCTACGGCAAGCGGCCGGGCCCCGGTATGAAGCTGGACAAGTTGTCCATGCAGTTCTCCTCGCAAGAGATCGACACGGTCGTCGACGTGCTGGAGGCTTACGAGCGGCTGATCCTCGACGCGATGCGCGGCGACCACACGCTGTTCAACACCGCCGAGGGCATCGAATCGTTGTGGGAACGTTCGCAGGAGCTGCTCGACGACCCACCGCCGGCGAAGAGCTACCAGCCGGGCACATGGGGTCCCAACGCGATTCACCAGCTGATCGCTCCAAACGCCTGGCGATTGCCGTTCGAGCGGGAGTGGCGCGAGAAAAAGGGCTAGTCCGCCGACGGAACCTGCTGATCGAGCCAGTGGTGCAACTTCGCGTAGATGTCGGCGTGGTTGAGCAGATCGAAGTGGTGCAGGCCGGTGAGCGTCAGCCCGTGATCCGGGTCGAACGGAATCTGCCGGGACTTGCCCACCCCGGACGCGCTGTGCGGCCGCACCAGGCGATCGCCAAGCACCGCCCCGACCGCGCCCGGGCCCGCGCTGGTCGCCACGAAGTGGTAGACGGCGTGGGGAAGGAAGGGCACCTCGTTGCAGCGGTCCCGCAGGAACTCGTCGGGGTCGCAGTCGCTCCAGTCCTCGTCGAGCAGCGCGCCGTACCGCAGATCCTTGGTGCCCGAGCTGCGGGCATTGAGAAATGAAGACAGGGCGCGTGTTTCGGGCAGGCGGGCCAGCGCCCACGAGGCGGCGTTGACACCCTTCTCCAGGTCGGCACCCAGGTGCGGGGAGCCGAGGCAGACGACGTGCCGAACGGCGTCGGGCCAGCCGTGCTCATGCTGGGTTCCGTAGTGGCAGGCGCTCCGGACCACCAGGCCGCCCATCGAATGACCGATCAGCGCGATCTCCTCGACGGGCACCGGCCACAGCGCCTGCAGCTGATCCAGCAGGGCAGCGAGCGATTTGCCGTTGTCGGAGATGTGCAGGCCGGTGTTGTAGCGCAGGTAAACCGGGGTGAACCCCAGGTCGTCGCGCAGCCGCGCGCCGTAGGACTTCACCTCCTCGCCGTCGCGCGGGCGTCGCCACCACGACATCTCGGTCATGCACCAGCCGTGGACGAAGACCGCAATCCGGCCCGTCGCCCGCGGGAACGCCGACGCGATGTCGTGGGCGGTCATCGCGACCGGCTTGCCGCGATGGCGCACCTGCATGGTCAGCGCGAAGCCGTTTCCGCGGTCGGTCAGCTCGTCGCCGTAGATGCCGTTGAGCGCGGCGATGACCCCGGCGACCCTCGGATTCGCTTCGACGGTCTCGTCCTCGTCGCTGCCGCGCGTCTCGGCGGCCAGTTCACCGGCGGCGCGCAGGGCGCCCCGAATCGCGCGGTCGACGGCGTAGTACGTCGCCGCGGCGGTCGTGTTGTGGACGACCTCCACGGGTTTCGACACCGGTCCGACGGCGCCGAACACGCGTCGCGCGATGCCGCTGTGCGTATCACGCACGAGCGTGGTCAAGACGCGGGTGCCCTCACCAGCCAAGTCAGCGAGTGACCGGATTTCGTCTCGCTGCATGAGTTGCTCCTCCCTGTTCCCACCTGGGATTCCCATTCGGGGGTTTCCCACTGTGGGCGAGGCTTATCCCAAAGGCCCTACTGTCGTGACATGCCACCGACGCTGCGCCCGCGCCGATCCGCCCTGTACCTACCCGGCAATAACGCCCGTGCCCTGGAGAAGGGCCGCACGCTGCCGGCGGACGTGCTCATTTTCGACCTGGAGGACGCCGTCGGGCCCGACGCCAAGGCCGACTCGCGCTCGCGGGTGTGCGACGCCGTCTCGTCCGGGGCCTACCGACCTCGCGAGGTCGTGGTGCGCATCAATGGCTTGGGCACCGACTGGCACGACGACGATCTGGCGGCCGTGGCCGGTTCGGCCGCCGACAGCGTGCTCGTGCCGAAGGTCGAGACGGGCGAACAGGTCCGGGCGCTGATCGCCGCGCTCGACCGGGCAGGCGCGCCGGAGTCGGTGCAGCTGTGGGTCATGATCGAGACGCCCAGGGCCATCTTGCGAGCCGAAGAGATCGCGTCGGCCAGCGATCGGTTGGCGGCGTTGGTGGTCGGCACCAACGATCTGGTGAACGATCTGCACGGATTGCACCTGCCCGGCCGGGCGCCGGTTCTCACGGCGCTGTCGCTCGCCGTGTTGGGGGCGAGGGCGGCCGGCAAGGTCGTCCTGGATGGCGTCTTCAACGACATCACCGACGAGGGCGGCTTCCGGGCCGAGGCCCGGCAAGGCCGGGAGTTCGGTTTCGACGGCAAGACGCTCATCCACCCATCCCAGATCGGACCGGCGAACGACGTGTTTGGTCCGTCGGACAAGGAGCTGGCCGATGCCCGCAAGATCGTCTCGGCCTACGAAGAGGCCCAAGCCGCGGGGAACAGCGTCATCACGGTCGACGGCCGGATGATCGAGAGCCTGCACGTGCGCGACGCCCAGCGGATCCTCGCCCTCGGCGACCTGATCGCCGAAATGGAATCGGCATAACCGGATTCGGCCGTCAAACGGCGTCGACGCGGAATTGCCGGTAAGGTGCCTGCAGCAAATCGATCGTCGGACAAAGGAGTGTCTGGTGCGGCCAAAGGGAACTGCGCTCGCGGGAATGGTCGCCATCGCGGTCATCACCGCGGGCTGCTCGAGCGGCAATACTCAGTCGGCTTCGACGTCGAGTGAGGCGTCGACCTCGAGCTCGCCGACGGCGGCCTCGTCCCAGCCGACGACGGCACCCACCTCGTCCGCGCCGCTCGACCAATCCACCTGCCTGGACATTTCGTTCGCCAAGGACAACTTGATGGTGGCGGCGAAACCGGAAAACGCGCGCAAGTGGGCCGACACGCTGGAGAAGTACGGTCCGCCCGATCCGGTGAAGGCCGCGATCGAGCACTTCGTCACCACCGTCGGCGCGCGGCCCGACGACCCCGACCTGAACTCCAACCGGGACTCGATCACCGGTTGGATCAAGCAGATCTGCCCGAATGTGAACCCATAGGCGGCCGTCTGCCGGCTACCCTGTGCCGTTTCGCTCGATCCACTGGGTGAGCGCATCTTCGAGCGCGGCCGAGACCCGCACCCCGGCGCCCTCCGCGGCCTGCTCGAACCGCTCGACCAACTCCGTCGGGACCTGCGCGTCCACCCTGCGATGCGTCGGCTTTGGCTTCGGCGCCTGCTCGGGGACGGCTGCGGCCGCGTGCCGCGCCGCGGTGGCGTCCATGGTTTCGCGCAGTGCCGGCATCTCGTCGAGCAAGCGGCCCAGGTCGTCGCGTTCGATGCGCAGCACCTCGGCCGGCCCGGTCGTCGTGACGGTCGCGGAACGCAATTTCCCACGGCGCAGCGCAGATTCGCCGATCACTTCGCCCGGCCCCACCACGGCAACGCGGTCGTGGCCGACATAGACGCCGGCCTCGCCGGTCAGCAGGATGTAGCAGGCGTCCGACGGGGTCTGCTCGTGAATGAGTGGCAGGGGCGCGTGCGTGGAGGTGTGATGTGCCGCCGCGACAATGCGCCGCAAATCACTATCCGAAAGCTTGTCGAATGTGGCGAATTCCCGTAGCCGCCGGATGTCTTTTTCCTCGTGTCCCTGCGCATCCACCTTCATAGCGGGCTCCTAATCTGCGATATGACCGGACATCGAGGAGCCTAACTCCAATTTGCGGCAACGCCGGAAACAAATTTGCCGCAAAAGGTGCGGCAGATGGGCTTACGTCGAACGAGCGTCCAATGCGGAGCGCGCCGCTGCATGGGTGCGGGCGGCATACCCTCCGCCGAACAACGCAACATGCGCCAGCAGCGGGTAAAGCTGGTGCAGTCCGATCCTGTTGCGCCAGTCCGGGTTCAGCGATCGCACGCGCTGGTAACCGGTGAGGACCGCGTCGTAGTGCGGGCAGCCGAACAGAGCGAGCATCGCCAGGTCGGTCTCGCGGTGACCGGCATGGGCGGCCGGATCGATCAGGACCACACCGTCGGGTGTCCACATCACGTTGCCGCTCCACAAATCGCCGTGCAGCCGCGCCGGAAAATCGTCATCCGAGTCGTAGTCGCCGGCGCGGCAACGCGCCACGACGGCGTGGATCGCGGCGCGGACGGAAGCGTCGAGGCGCGGCGCCGCTGTTTCGGCCATCGGGACCAGCCGCTCCTCGGCGTAGAACTCACCCCAGCTTGGGTGGCTCCGTAGCGACATCGGCAGCGGCTCGGACAAGGGACCGAAAAACCCGGGACCGTCCCAGTCGTCGGGCCCGGCGCCGAACGCGGATGCGCCCGCGTCGTGTGTGACGGCGAGTCGGCTGCCGAATTCGTACGCCGCTTCGGGGCTGGGGTTCACCGAATCCAGTCGCCGCAGCGTGAGGTGGTCGGCCCCGAAAGAGACAACTGCCGCGCACGGCACGCCGCCCGCGACGCCCGACAGCCATCGCAGCCCCGCTGCTTCCCACGCGAAGTAGCCGGCGGGTGCGCCCGGCCGGCGCTTGACGAAGTCAGTCACCCGGTAACCGCAGACGCGTTCATCGCGCTCCAACTGTAGTTGCGGCTGCGCCCTTGTGCCCCCGCGCGAACCGGTAGGTTGAACCCGGATTCCGAACGAACCGGGAAGGAGAGGCTGTGCCCCAGATCGCGGCCATGGCGGAGGCCGACCGCGCGTGGATGATCGACACGCTGCTCGCATTACTGCAGACCCCGAGTCCGGCGGGACGCACGGATGCGGTGATGCAGCTGATCGGCGACATCTTCGACGACTTCGGGGTGCCGTTCACCCTCACGCGCCGCGGCGCGCTGACCGCCGAACTGCCGGGGGAGTCCCCGACCATCGACCGGGCGCTGGCGGTTCACGCGGACACCATCGGTTGCATGGTGCGCAGCCTCAAGGAAAACGGCCGCCTCGAGCTGATTCCGGTCGGCACCTTTTCGGCCCGGTTCGCCACGGGTGCCCGGGTGCGGATTTTCAGCGACGACCCCGACGAGTTCATCACCGGAACGGTCTTGCCGCTCAAGGCAAGTGGGCACAGGTTCGGCGACGAGATCGACACGCAACCCACCGACTGGGACAACGTCGAGGTCCGCGTCGACCGCAAGGTGTCCTCGCGGGAGGACCTAGTCAGACTGGGCTTGAACGTCGGTGACTTCGTCGCGCTGATCACCAGCCCCGAACTCACCGCCGACGGTTTCATCGTTTCACGTCACCTCGACGGGAAAGCCGGCGTCGCGATCGCCCTCGCTCTGGCCAAGAACTTCTCCGAGAACAAGGTGGTGTTGCCGCACCGCACCACGATCATGGTCACCATCACCGAGGAGGTCGGCCACGGCGCCAGCCACGGCTTGCCCGCGGATGTCGCCGAGCTGGTCTCGGTGGACAACGCGGTGTGCGCGCCCGGCCAGCACTCGATCGAGGACGGCGTGACCATCCCGATGGCAGACATGCACGGCCCTTTCGACTACCACCTGACCCGGAGGATGTGCCGGCTCGCCGAGGAGCAAGGGATTCCCTTCGTGCGGGACGTGTTTCGCTACTACCGCTCCGACGCCGCCGCGGCGATCGAGGCGGGGGCGGGCACCCGGGCCGCGCTGGTCGGCTTCGGCGTCGATGGCAGCCACGGCTGGGAGCGCACCCACATCGACTCGCTGGAGGCGGCCTACAACCTGCTGCACTGCTGGCTGCGGACGCCGCTGACCTTCGCCAAGTGGGACGCCAAGCCGTCGGGTCCGCTGCGGGACTTCCCGTCGTCGAAGCAGCCCGCGCCGACAGAGCAATGGGTTCCGCTGGCCCGTGGCGAGCACGCCGAACCCGGCGATGCGTCGCCGGGCGCGCACTGGCCGCCCTCGGAGGGGCCCCAGGCCTGAGGCGGTCTCAGTGCCCTCATCCGCCGACTGTGTGTGCTATGCACGAAAATTCCTGGTGGTTTCACGCGGTC